>JAHQWH010000224.1 GCA_029856105.1 Promethearchaeia archaeon
TTAAGAAAAAAACAAAGTTGAAATATCCTTAAATAACAGAGGTTTTCAGAAAAAAATATTAAAGAGAAGAACATTTTTTTTAAAACTATACTATTAAAAAATAATTTTAAAGATTTATTATGAATTTCATCAATGTTTTTGCTTTAAAAATGAAAAAAAATAAAGGACTTAGAAAGACTAAATTAATTTTATGTGCTTTCTTCATATTTATGTTCGTATTTAATGTATTATACTTTAATGATAACTACTTTCAAAATATTAATCCTCATAACGAATTTTTTTCTCAAGATAATGTTGAATTTAACGTTGATGAAATAAATCTTGCAGCGGGTCCAGAAATTTTTCAAGACCCATTCAAAGTTAATTTTGATGATATTTGGAACTTTTTTAAAGCTAATTATGAATCAGATTTAACATTAGATATAAACACATATTTTCGAGAAGGTGATAATATAGGAGTTATAACCGATGATAAAGTATATCCTGTTGACAATTTACTTTTATATAAAACCCTTTTGAAAGATGATATGAATGCATTTGAAACGTTTGATACGTATTTGAAGTTAAAAGAGTCACCTTTATGGTATCAAAGCAGTACTGAGACAGATGTTTATGGTTTTATAAGTGCAGTTGATAACACTACGGGCCAAATATTTGACGATAAAAGATATTTAACTGACAATCTTATGCCGATCTTTCTATTAATTGAAAATATTGGCAACGATATCAACAGTTTTACCATTAATAGCATTTACCCTAAGGATTCAATTGAAGAAAACTTTAATTTAATAGATTCAACTCAATTTTGGGATGAGATTAATGAAGGATTCTACGATCACAACTCAACAACATACAAATACGCAGAAAGTAATATGTATGCGGTATTAGCTATGCTTCAAACTTACCGAATTTACGAAGAGCTTAATCTGAATAGTGTTATGAAGAATAGAGCTCTTGAATTGGCAAATATTACAATCAACAAACTTTTAGATGAGCTGTGGGACGCTTCGAATGGCGGTTTTGAAAGTTATGGTAAAACTGATTGGTCTTCTGAAACGGGAAGCACAACTAAATATTTACAAACCAATGCTTTAGGCATTATTACTCTATTAGAATATTGGATTGAATCTGGGATGCAAAGTGATTCAATATATTTGCAACGAGCGACTTATTTATTTGACAAATTAGAAGAAGAATTATGGGATTCGGGATGGGATGCGTATGAATATAGTCGAGATCAAATCTGGGGGATTTGGGGTGACGAAAACAGAGAAATTGAATTAGAAGCAAATGCAGTTATGATGTCGGCTTGTTTAAAACTTTTTGAATACACAGGAAATATTACTTATTATGATAGAGCTTGGGAATTATTTAACGCTTTTGAAAGTTCCTTTTACGATGGAGCAGTTAGTTCTTATAAAACATCAATAGAGTATCCAGTAGATAACGATAAGAATTTTCATGCTAACCTTAAACTGTGTGAGGCTTATTTAAATGCATACGATATATATAACAGTACAACGCTAAATTCGTTTTACAACGTAACTAATGAAATTCCTGATTATATATTTAATCAAGACACTCTAAACATTACCAGTATTTATTCTTTCATAAAATCTAATCAATATTACAATGTTACAACAAAAACTTATGAGCAATTTACAATTGAATATAATATTGACAGCGCAACTATTAGTTATATCTTCAAAAATCCAGAAAAGGTAATCTTGAACACAACGACACAGCAAATTACTGATATATCCACAAGTCTATTATACGATATAACTGATACATTTGAAATAGGAAACGGATATTATCTCCAATTATTTGCGAATTGTTCGAATTTTGGCACAGTACATGTTCTAAAACAGTTTAATGTAATTTCTGGATTGATAAATCACTCGATCCAAGGTTTACCAGACGTATTATATCAAGGTCCTGTTTTAAATATTACAATTCCCGTCAATAACACCCGATATAACGATGTTAATTTAACAGTCTCCCTGGAAGGTGATAATATAATTAATGAAATTCAAAATATTACTTTTATTACTCTCGTTTTAACTAATGTTTCATTTAACCTTACTACTACCCTCGGAGTTACTATAGGAACTCATACACTTAGCATTAATTTCAAATACGGAAACATTACATATTTAGAAATTCCAATAATTATTGATATTGGGCATTCATTTGACTATACTAATTTAATTTATGAAAGTATCATTGTAAGTGGAGAAAGTGCGTTTGTATCAATGAATTTAATTAATTTCCTACCCAATAACACTCAAACATTTAATGTGAGTTTCTTTGAAGATGATTCCTTAATTCTTAAAGAAGAATCATTTTTACTTAAAAACGAAATCAAAAACGTATATTATAATTTGAATCTTACCGATACTGAAACACATTTTGTTAACGTAACAATGGAAATTTCTAAAGAATCTACAGTCTTCTATACTAAGCAATTTAACGTTGAAATTATTCAAAAATTTGAAATAATTAGCGTATTTTTTCCTGAAATTATTTCTCAAGGCTTTATTGCTCAGTTTATTATGAATATTCAAAACAATCAAGAACAATCTGAATCCTTTACGCTAAAAATAAATGGAGAGCCTGTGGAAACAAATATTGATGGATTTGGACCTGGCCTTAATAGGATTGTTGCTGAAGTAATCCCTAGTATAAATCCTTATGATTTTGGAATTGTTTCTTATACATTTGAATTGATAGACAGCTCTGGTGAAACTATTGTGCAGTATTACTTCGAAGTAAGATTAGAATTATCAGCTTCTAATTTAGTTTTCTTTTATATTGTTCCAATATTAATTCCAATAGGCATTATTTTACTATATAAAAACAAAGAGATTAAACACAGATTATTAAGAAGATGATTGAAAAATGATTAGACAAAAATATTTTATTAGTATTTTTCTGGTATTATTTACTTTTACTGCTATATTGTTTAACTTTTGGGTTATTTCAATTAATTATAATAGCGAGTATTTTAATAGCGAAAAAATTAGTGACGGAAGTGATTTTAACCTTATTTCTGATTTAAAGAATTCAGATAACGGAAACCCCTCTTTAGACTATACGTCCATATTTCAAAACGAGACTACAATTTATAGGTTATTTGAATCTTTACAATTTGATATCAACGCTTCTAAATTTACTCACGCAAACTACACTATTATGCAAATCCATTATTCAAATAATGCAGTAGAAGAATTTAGCATGGATCCTATTACTGGAAATAATTTTACTTATACATACAGCCCCGTATACGACGCCCCATTAGGGTTTCACAATGTAAGTTTCTTAATTTACAACGAAACTAATGTTCTCTTAAGTTCGGATGTTCCAATTACTAACTTCACGATCACAACCAATTATTTATTGGTACTTAACAGCATAGAATATAGTAAAGGTGAAACGCTCTACGCAGAATTAATTGTAAATGATGAACCTCAACCATATAACTTCGATTGGAATGTAACAATTGTTGATAGTGTCAACGAAACTCTTCAAAATAATGTTTTTGATGTTGGCAATAATCTAGAGCAATTTTCTTTTGAAATTGACGACAGATTTAATCATACTAATAAGATTTATTACATAAAAATCAATATGTCAGATACCTTGAATAACCTTAAAGAAGCAGCGTATTTTCCTTTTAAAGCTTTAAATTCTTTACCGGAAATAGATGTTTCGACAATAATTTTTTCACCAAGCACGATAAAGAGAGCAGAAGATTGTATTCTTACTTTAAATGTTACCGATGTTGATATTTATACTTTACCAGAAAATTTAACCGTCTCTATGACAATTCAAAGTTCTTCTGGTGAATTAGAATCACCTATTGAACTAACTAACAATAATAATTGGACTTTCACAACAACATTTTCGATAGGTATAAATAATCCAATAGGAAAATATCAAATTATTATCGAAGCACAAGACCAATATAATGGAATGGATTCCTATACAGCTTCCTTATATGTTGAAAATAATGCTCCTGAAATTCAAAGCTATTCAGTTAACGGATTAAGTATGAATCAGAGCATTTCAGCAAATTATGGCGAAGATTTAATTTTTACTTTTGATGTTTCTGATGTGGAAAACACGATTGCTTATATCACAGTCTCTCTTTTAGACGCAGAAAATAATTGGTATAATATTTCAAGAGCGTATACGTCCAGCATGAATATCTTAGTCAGAACGGAGGAATTAATAACGGGCGTTTGGTATGTTTATATTTCTGTGACAGACATTGATGGCGCAACTACTTACCTAGCTTCAGATTATGGTTTAGCGCCACAAGAAATTAGTATAATCCCTGATTTATTAACACCAATTCTTCCATGGATTGGGTTTGTGATTGGAATTGCGATTGGTTTGTTGGCTGGTATTGGTTTATTGTATAAAAAATTTAAGAGTAAATACATCGAATCAAAAGACACTGCCCCAAAAAAACCTACTTCTAAAAAAATATCGAAGAAACCTAAAACTAAACCTTCTAAAAAAGAAGTTGTAAAGGAAGAAGACACTAAAGTTGAACCTCAAGAAACCAAAGAAATACCAAAAGAACCTCAAAGAAAAATAAAAAGAAAATTAAAATAAAAGAATTTTTTTAAATTTACTTTTAAAACATTATTTCTAATTTTTTAGTGGTTTAAGCTAAAATATCATGTAATCTATATTGAAATTTTCCCAGCTTACCACCATAATTCCCTGCACTGATTTTTGAAACACCCGGGACTTGAACAGCCGCTTTAATCCCTAACTTCAAAGCTTCTTTTATAACTTCTTCATTAGCACCGTCAAGGATTACTTCGTACACGTAATTATCTTTCTCTCCGAGTAAAGAATTCTCAGTTTTTCCTCGCAGTGTTGGACAAAGAGGATCGTTCGTTGAAGCATTTAAAAAACTATATTGTGATCCTACTTTTGAACCAGACCGTGCTATCCCACCCGGAAAAGGAGCTATTATATTTTTTAAATCTTTTATTGCATCAATTGCTTTTTCTGCAGCTTCTAAGGCTGCCTTTTGAGTTTCACCATAAATTAAGAAATTTCCTCCCGCGATTCCTTTTCCAACTTTGAATGTGCTTTGAACGATAAATTCGCCGTCCATAACGGGAATTTTCCACGCTTCAAAAGGATAGTCTCCTTCTATTTTTTCTTCAAATTTATCACCAAAAAATTTTAGCTTATATCCTGTTTTTATTTCAAAGTCTTTTTCTGGAACAAGAGAGCCATTAAATGCATCGAAACAAGCTGTTGTTGGGCATGTTAATACACATTGACCCATCCTATTCAATAAAACGCTGTCCATTTTATCTTTTTTAGTCTTAAAAAACATCAATACAACTCCAGGTCGTTTATCGGGTGTTTTTTCAGCAGAAACAAATACATCTATACCGGCTTCTGAATCGCAGTGGATTGTTGAAGTCCCATAACCAGTTGCGATTTGACCAACAATTTTCGCCCATTTTTCATTTATGGTAGTTACTAAAATTCTAGTAAAAACAGCTCCAAACGCTTCACAGAAAGTATCTTCAATTTCTACTCCATTTATTTCCATTTTTTAATCAACATTTCTATTTTGTATTTTAAATCCTAATGTTTATTATAAATTTTAATAGAGCGCAATAATATATAAAATTTTTAAGAAAAAAAGCTAAAAATTTTAATTAATTATCAATTTAAGAAATTCATAATAGAATCTTTATGATTTTTAATAAGTTTAAAGTTGTCAAAAATGAGTGAAGAAAAAGTTTTAAAAATTGGGATACTTAAGAATGGAACAATTGGTTCTTCGTTATTACTTGCTTTTTTATTGGATGAAAGGGCAGAATCTAAGAATATAGTTGTGCGAGAAGTTACCTCGGGAGCGAAAATGAACCCTCCAGAGGAATGCGTAGAAACAATGAAAAAATTATTAGAATTTGAACCGGAATTAATCTTAATGTCCAGTCCAAACGCGGCGTTAAAAGGACCGAAAGCAGCAAGAGAATTAGCAGGAAATATTCCTACGATTATAGTCTCTGATGCCCCAGCAAAAAAGGCTTTCGAAGAATTTAAAGAAAAAAACATGGGATATATAATAGTAGGCTGTGACTCAATGATAGGAGCAAGGCGTCCATTTCTAGACACTATCGAGATGAGTTGTTTCAATGCAGATCTATTAAAAGTTCTTGCGATTACTGGTGCTTTTAATATAATAACTAACGAATTGAATAAAGTTATAATGGATATGTTAGAAGGGAAGGTTCCTACTTTACCTCAAATTGAGATTAAAGCCACTAACGCTACAGAGGCAGCAGGTTTTTCAAACCCTTACGCCCAAGCTAAAGCTATTGCAGCTTTCGAATTAGCAGCTTCAGTTTCTAAGATTACGGGAAGAGCGTGCTTTGTTTTAAAAGATAGAGCCGATTATATGCCTTTATTAGCTGCATCTCACGAAATGATGAAAACAGCTGCTGAATTATGCACACAAGCCAGAGAAATAGAGAAATCTAACGACACAGTATTGAGAACGCCTCATCATGCTAAGCAACATCTTTTAACCAAGAGAAAACTCCACGAAAAAGAAGCTTAATTATTATTATTAAAATATATTTTTAAAAAATTCTTATTTTTTTAATTTGTTTTTATAAAATAGGCAATTGAACTAAAAAAATTAAGGGAATCCTCTTAAAATATTTTTTGGATTCCCATTATTTCAGATTCTAATAAATATATTAAGGTTTCTATATATTGTCTATTAAATGAGTCTTTCTCACGAATAGTATTATACGCATTTAAATATTCATTTAATTGTGTTTCTTTTTCAATTATCTCCGCTTCAAAGTAACCTCGAGCAAATTCAGATATAAATTCTCTTTTAGAAGATAAAACGATTTTTTCTCCAAAACTATTTACTTCATTAACCAAACTTATCACCATTATGTACACCTTTTAATTTTTATATAATTTTTTTATAACTTCTAATTAAATAACCTTAAGCGATAAATTTAAAGAATTTGATAAGAAAAATTTTTGATAAATTGATAATTTTATTTTTCAAAAAATTTCATTGACAAGTTTAATTATTTTATTTTTATCTGTAAATATCTTCGACTGTTTCTTTAATAGTTTCCTTATAAGCCATTTTAGCTTTATTAGCGCCTATTTGTACTTTCTCTATTGCTTTTTCAAAATCAGCTTGAGAAATTTTAACCTTTTTATATGAATCAGGATTTTGGGTATCTATATTATCGTCAATAACACTTCTGCGAATGGCCAAAAGTGTGGCTTCTTCGCAGATTGCTTTTATATCTGCTCCTGTATTTCCTTCTAACCTTTCTGCTAGTTTTTCACTATCAATATTATTATCTATCGGACGATTAGCGATGTGTATTTTAAATATCTTAATTCGAGAGGTTTTATTTGGTAATGGAACTTCTATATGCCTTCCGAATCTTCCTGAACGCAGAATGGCAGGATCGAGAATATCAGGTCTATTTGTAGCCGCTATTAAAATGACATCTTTTAATTCTTCTAAACCATCCATTTCTGTTAAAAATTGCGCTACAACTTGTTCAATAACCCTTGAACTTGAAGATATAGATCTTCTTGCCGCGATAGCATCAATTTCGTCAAAAAATATAATACAAGGAGCAGCCGTTCTTGCTTTTCGAAATATTTCTCTTACAGCTTTAGCACTTTCACCAACCCATTTTGATAGAAATTCAGGACCCTTTACTGAAATAAAATTTACTTCTGTTTCATGGGCAAGTGCCTTAGCCATTAATGTTTTACCCGTCCCAGGAAGACCAAATATTAAAATTCCATTAGGTGGTCTTGATTTCATATGTTTATAGAACCCCGAGTACTTAAATGGCCATTCAACTATTTCTCTTAATTGCTGTTTTGCGTCTTCTAATCCGCCAATATCTTCCCAAGTCTCAGTTGGCTGCGTAACAAATACTTCCCTTAATGCAGATGGCTCAATACTATTTAACGCTGTAATAAAATGTGTCATTTTGATTATTAATTTGTTTAAAATTTCTTCCGGTATAGGTTTATCTAAGTCAATATTAGGTATTATCTCCCTAATCGCAAGCATAGCTGCCTCTTTGCATAGAGCTTTAATATCTGCACCCACAAAACCGTGTGTTTTTTCAGCTATTAGATTTAGATCAATATCCTTATTTAAAGGCATTCCTCGAGTATGGATCAATAAAACTTCATAGCGCCCTTTAGTATCAGGTACTTTAATTTCAATTTCTCTGTCAAAACGCCCTGGTCTTCTTAGTGCTATATCAATATTATTTACTTTATTCGTTGCACCAATGACTATAACTTCACCCCTCCCTTCTAAACCATCCATAAGAGATAAAAGTTGAGCCACAACTCTTGATTCTACCTGGCCTTTATTTTCATCCCTTTTATGAGCAATTGAATCTAATTCATCAAGAAAAATAATAGACGGAGCATTATCTTTTGCTTCTTCAAATCTTTTTCGAAGATTTTCTTCACTTTGACCAAAAAATTTGCTCATTATTTCAGGTCCACTGATATTTATAAAATAGGCGTCAGTCTCATAAGCTACTGCCTTTGCTAGTAAAGTTTTACCCGTACCTGGAGCCCCATGGAGTAGAACTCCTTTTGGAGGGTCAATTCCAATTCTTTCAAAAAGTTCAGGGTGTCTAATAGGTAATTCAATCATTTCTCTAATCTTTTGAATCGAATCCTCTAAACCCCCTATATCTTCGTATGTTATTTTTCCCTGAATTTCTTGTAATCTCTGTTCTAAATCACTAATTCCTTCATATGCTATTTCTTTTTTTTTAATTTCGTTAATTTCTTGATTTGATTTTTCAACAAATAATATTTTTGTATCAAGTCGGATTTTAACCGCTTCAGAATTAGGTGTGTAATCAACGACTACAAGGTCAATTCTACGTGCCATGGCATAGAAGCTTAAGCTATCTCCTTTTGTTATTGCTCTATTTTCTAATTTTCTAGCTAAGGCTTGAGGATCTCGAGGGATTAATGAATTATCTAACCCAGTAAAGGTTATTGTATTGGCAATATCTATACTAATTTTTTTAATTTCAACAAGGTCATCAATTGAGGCTCCTAAATTTCGTCTCAAGGAGGGATCCATACGAATAATCTTTTTTCCTCTATCTTCATTTTTTCCTGTTGATAAAGAAGCAACAGTTTTTTTATTTACTATGGGATGGATGATTTTAATTACATCACCTATCTTAAGATTTAAATTTGAAACTATCTCTGGGTCTATTCTTACAATGCCTCTCCCTGCGTCTTCTTTGAATGCGTCTTTAATCCTTACTTTACTTACAATCCCATCAATATTCTCAACCATTTTATTCCCCTCTAAACTAACTAATAAATCAATAAAAAAAAAATAAAAATTTTAGAATTTACATTTTATATAACAATTTTTTAGCAACTTCGAACGCATAGTTATAATCAAATACCTTTGTACCTTTAGTTTTTGTTGCTTCTTTTAAGATTTCTCCCTCTGAATTTGCTTTTAAACGACCTAATGCTAATGCTCCGATTCCAAATATTCCTGGATAAATTTCTTTATTATCGTGTTTTGGTCTTATTCCTTCAATTCCATAAGGGGGAACTAAATTGATATCTACTACAATTTTCTTACCTTCTAACCTTTCCATTAGATCGCTTGACAAAATTTCAACACCAGCAGCAGCTAGAGACCAGATAATAAGCGCATCTTTAGCAACATCATATCTTTGTTCATTTTCAGGAGCAAAAATCCCTTTAATCTCGGTCGCATTCTCCCCCGCTTCTTCGGTTACTTCTTTAGCAAGGTTTTTAATAAATTCTTCGTTCGATTTATCCCAAGTTTCAACTAAAAATGTATTCATCCCTTCTTTTGCTGCTAATATGGCAGCAATTCTGGCAACTGGACCCGCCCCATAGATGACGACTTTTTCTCCTTTTAAATCCCTAATTTTATGTATATTTTTAGCATCGTATAAAGTCTTAGCTACAACTGCAGAAGCAGTAGTATGAGAACCCCTTGGATCTATTATTACGGGACATTCAAATGGAGGTACTAAGGATTCAATAACTTTCTTAGCAATTTTTTCCCCTTCCTTTACATTAGACCCCCCAATAAAAAACGTTGTACGTGCTTTAGGTTTACGCGAAAATATAGCATCCTGGACAAGTTTAGGAACTTGATCCGCCGTCATTCTACTTATTGGAACAACAATATCAAAACCAGCGTCGTAAGCCATGTTAATGTCAAACGGAGAAGCGTTATCATCCGTGTCAAAAAAATAGCAAATCTTATCTGAGGAATCCTTTTTCTTTATTTTAATTGGCGTCAATTCTATTATTGATTTTTTACCAAGAATACTTTCTATTTTATTTCCAATTTCATTATTTTGAGTAATTTTTCTCATCTCACATCGTTAATTAAATTATAAAATTTAAAAAAATTATAACTAAAAAAAAATTATTTAGATATCTCAACTTCTACTTCTTCTTCATACTCTTTTTCGATTTCTGCGGTTTTAATAGTTCTTTTGATTTTAATCTGTTCTGTATCGATGCCTAAATCGTTTGCTAACTTATCTAGGCCTTCAAAGTGCCTTAAATCGCAAATGAATAACCCTTTTAATTTTTTCCCATTAATCTCCTTTGCAAGATTTAAAGTATTCATCATCATCCAAGCTTCTCTAACTTTATATCGAATTTCATCTTCTTGTGAGTCATAATCATTTTTGAGATATTCCTTCCATAAAACTAATTGTTGGAAGAGTTCATCCTCGGAAGGAACACCACCATTTTCTGTAATTATCTCTTTGATTCGCTCTTCAAGTGTTTGTAGCATATTTCTGTGTTCATCCAATGCGGCAGAAAGATAAAATTCCGCATTTTCAGAGATATCAGCATGTTTAAATCGAATTCCTTTCTTTTTGAATAAGTTTTTTAGAGGATCGTTAGGGTTTAACGGGTTATCCCAAAAATTAGGTTTTTCTTCTAAAGCAAAATCAGGTGAATATTTGTCTATTAAACCATCGATGAGCTGAAGATATTCTTTACTAATAAGATGTAAAGACCATAGCAAATCCTCCTTTTTTTCTTTAGGAACTTCGAACCACCAATCTATTGGAAACTCACTTTCTACCATGATAAGCTTTAGATGCTTATTTTTTAATGGTTTTAATTCTAATACTTCTGGCATATTTTCTCACTCCTTTTTTTAATTAAAATATAACATTTTGAATTGTATGTTTTTTAGTATATGAAATTACTTTTACTCCCAAATCTCTTAAATCTGTTACGACTTGAGGGCAAATATCCTCGCAAATATCCTCTTGAACAAAATGAACAAAAGAAACTACTTCATTTTCAAAACGATTTGCAAAATCTAACATTTTTTTTACGATCCACTGTGGTCTTAGCTTTAAGCTTAAAAAAATCTCTTTTTCTTGAATTTCTTCGCTTAACATGTCAATCCAATTTTTTAGACTTTGTCCTTTGAAAGATTCTTTATCACTCATATTCTCGTATTCTTCAAATAATTCATTTTGAAGTTCTTGTTTTTCAACAATTTCTTCGTAAAGGTATCCCATTGCATAATCTGGAATATCTACCTGAATATATGGTATTCCAAGTTTATCTAATGTTTGAGCAAAAGGTGTTTTTTTAAACTCCTTCATATTTACTTGAAAATCAACGGTAACAAAATTAACATCTTTCTTTTTAAGAAAATCAGTTAGTCTTGATTTATCTTTATTTTGAAAATACCTGCCATTTTCTTTTGAGGACATATACGCTATTATTTTTTTATTTTTTACTGGTTTCAATTCCAAAACTTCCATATAATAATACACCTCTTTTATTTCAGCTTTTTAAAAAAGCATTTACCTAATTAAATTGTCATAAGCTTAAAATATAAAGAATTTGACAAGAAAACTTTTTAACATATTGATAAGGAATATTATCAAAATTTTTTCTAAACAATTTTTTTAGTTAATTGAAAACCGTCATTCTTATTGATGGGATCCGTGGGTCACATGATCATTTTCTAACATATTTATATATTTTAACAACATATGTTATCATGAAGAAAAAATAATTTGTCAAAAAAAAGTTTTTAGCAAAATAAATTTAGAATAAAAAATCAATAGGAAAGCTCAAAAATGGATATTTATTCAATTTTAGCCCATCCAATCAGAAGAAAACTCTTATATCTTCTCGAAGAAGAGGGTTTTATTCCATATACTGAATTAATGGTTAAGTTAGGTGTAGAACAAACTGGACAATTAAATTTTCATTTGAAAAAGCTTAATAATTTAGTAAGTAAAGACAAAAAATCATATTATTTAACTGATGATGGTAAAAGAGTATTAAGGATATTAGGATTAAACAAAAGAATTTTATCCGGAGAGGAAATAGACTATTTAAAATCAAAAGGTAGCGAAATAAACAGAATAGGTGTTATTATCTGTAATTGTAATACAGAAATCTCAAATGTACTTAACATTAACTCCTTAGAAAACTATATAAGTAAAATAAATAATGTAGTTTCAGTAAAAATTCTTGATAATTTATGTCAAGAAAAGAACCAAGATAAAATTAATAATTGGATTACTGATAACTTCATAAATAAAATTGTTATCGCTGCTTGTTCTCCTAAAACACATCAACATATATTTGAACGTCTTTTTCAAAATATAATTGATAATGCAAATATTGAGATTGCAAATATAAGAGAACAATGTTGTTGGGTACACTATTCAAGTAAAAAACACATTGATAGTCTTTTAACTCTGAAAAAAGCACAATTACTTATAGAAGCCTCAGTTAATCGAGTAAGCCTTCAAAAACCAATTAAGATAAAAAGAGTTGAAGTTGAAAAAAGTTGTGCTGTTCTTGGAGGAGGAATTGCTGGTATGAATATAGCGTTAAACTTATCAAGGGCAGGTATCAAAGTTTATCTAATTGAAAAGTCTCCTACGTTAGGGGGAAAAGTAGCAAGATGGCAAAAGATTTCAAATATGGGAGATTGCTCTACTTGCTTAATCTCTGAATTAATTGGGGAAATTGTGAAAGAAAATAATATTGAAATCTTGACAAATTCGGAAATAATTAGCGTATCGGGAGAAGTTGGTAATTTTACTATAAACTTAATTAAAAAACCTCGCTATGTTGATGAGACAAAATGTACAGGTTGTAAGCAATGTGTGGATGTGTGTGCTCGAGAGAAAGTTAATCTATATGAATTTGGCTTAACGCATAGAAAAATAATTCACTTTCCTTTTCAATACTGTTATCCTTATGTCCCAGTTATTGAAGATGAAGATATTAATACCTGCCTTGAATGTGGAGTATGTGAACGTGCTTGTGCAAATAAAGCAATTAATTTAAGAGAAAAGCCTAAGGAATTGAGAATTAAAGTAGGCGCAAAAGTTATAGCTATTGGTTCAGATCTTTCTTCAAATTTAAAAGAATATAATTATAATCCACGAAATAATGTTATAACTTCGGCAGAATTTGAACGAATTTTATGTTCAGATGGCCTAACTAATGGAAAGATCGTAAAATTGCCTGATGGGAAACCAGTGAAAACAATATCAATTATTCAAGAAGTTGGAATTTCAAACTATCTATGTGAATATTCGGATATTTTAGCCCTAAAGTATATAGATGTTATTAAAGTAAAGAGCCCTGATTGTGAAGTTAATGTTTTTTACGATTTAAGTAAACTAAAAGAAAAAGACGAAATAATACTAAAATCTACTCATCCAAGATTTCTTTACGCTAATAAAGTATTAATTGAGACAAAAGAGAATATTAATTACGTAGTTGCGGATTCTATTGAGTTTCAGAGTGATTTGATCGTTTTAAATCTTAAATTAATTCCAAATAAGGATTTGAAAACTCTTAGAAAGATTATGGACTTCACTTTAAATGATTATGGTTTTATGAGTGAAGAAACTTTAGCTTCTGGTATTTATGGTGTTGGAACAATATTTGGACCATTAAATTATCACTCAACTATTGCAACCACTAATAACATAGCGTTAAAAGTAATATCACTTCTTTCAAACGATTATTTAATAACAGAATATACTGGAATAGAGATTAATGAAGACAAATGTGGATTGTGTAACCTCTGTGTTATTTCTTGTCCTTACAATGCAATAAGCATAAACTTCGAAAAAATTACTGTTGATAAGTTTAAATGTAAAGCTTGTGGTATGTGTGTTAGTGTTTGTCCTACTAATGCCATCGAAATGAATATAAATACATCAGAAAAGATTTTAAAAACGATCGAAATTTTCTCAAAATTCAATAAAAAACCAAAAATTATCGCTTTTTGTTGCCAATCTTGCGGTTACGCTGCCGCTGACAATGCAGGATTAAAGAAATTGTTATATCAGCCTAATGTTTTTATAATCTCTGTTCCTTGTACTGGCCGTATTGATACTGAATTCATTGTTAAATCTCTTGAAATGGGGTTTGATGGAGTTATGATTATTGGTTGCAGAAAGGATTCTTGTAGATATATTGACGGGATTGAAAAATTAAAAAAAAGAGTTAGGCTTTTAAAAAAGGTTCTAGGACCAAAGTTAAGCAGACGGATAATAGTGATGAGTTTAAACGGAGTAGAAGGACAGGTATTTGCTGAAATCTCTAATAAATTCTATAATTTATTAAAGGAGGAGATTAAAAGTGAGGCTTAAATTTTTAATTACATCTTTAACGTCTTGTACTGGATGTATATCAGCATTGATATCACTAGATATATTTCCACAATTTCTTGAAAGAACGAAAATCGAATATTTTCCATTTATATCTGACAATTTAGAGATTAATGAATGCGATATAGCGCTAGTGGAGGGGGCTGTGTCCGAAAAGAATCAAATCGAATATCTACAAGAAATACGAAAAAATGCAAAAAAACTATATGCATTAGGTACATGCTCAGCGTTTGGGGGGATTCTTAGTCTCTCAAATAAAAAAGAATCGTATCCTATTTCAAAGTTTGTGGAAGTTGATGGTATTATACCTGGATGTCCCCCTCCATCCATACTTTTAGGAAATTGTTTATTGAGGTTAGTTGAGAACAAAAAAATCCAGCTAAGCTTTAAAAATATGTGTTCTACTTGTCCTTTAAACAACCACGCAAAATTAGATTTACCATTAACAATAGAAAAGTTTGTTCCAAGAAACGATGAAATTCGTTTTCCGGAAGAAAATTTATCGTGTTTTTTGAACGATGGGATTTTATGTTTAGGTCCTATTACTCGAGATGGCTGCGATCATCTCTGTATAAAACAAGGTTTACCCTGTGAAGGATGTTTAGGGCCTGTTTCAAAGGGGTTTACGTCGAATTTAATCAATTTCTTAAGTCTTTTTAACCTTTCTAAAGATTTAAGAAAATACAAGGGGATATACCATAGGTTCTCAAAACCACATGTAGGAGGGAAGGATTGATGGATAAAGTTGTAGAAGCATGCACAAGGGTTGAAGGTAGTGGAAACTTAAACATTTATTTAAAAAACGATGAAATTTATCGAACTGAATTGAACTTTTCAGTATTTAGAGGATTTGAAAATATTTTAATAGGCAAAAAGCTATTAGATATTCCAAAAATAGTATCTAGAATTTGTGGACTGTGCTCCGCATCTCAAACAATTGCAAGTTGCAAAGCAATAGAGAATATATACGGAATAGAACCATCAAACCAATCAATTTTGCTTAGAAGGGTTTTATTATCTGGAGAATTAATACAATCGCACATTATGCATTATTTTTTCCAATCCTTTCCAGATTTATTAAAAATATTTAAAATTAATACTATAATTAACGAACCTTATAATTTAATTAATTACAATCCTCATTTAACGACAAATGTATTTAATTTAATAAAAATTGGCTCAGAAATAAATAAGTTAATAGGAGGGAGGGTGTTACATCCAATTACTCCGATTCCTGGAGGATTAATATATAATCCGAATCGAAAGAGTTTTATTTCTATGGAGAAATATCTTCAAAAGGGAATTTACTACATAGAAACTATAATTGAAAATTTTATAGATTTATTTTCTGCTTTTGATCCTCCTACAGAATTTAATCTTTCTAATCCTATATATTTCGGCTTAAAAAACAATATGGGTTTTGATAGGTATGAAGGAAACCTTAGAATTGAACAAAATGAAACAACTTACAACGATTTTCAAGCGAAAAATTATTCAAAATATTTTGATAAAGACCCTAATCTTTATGGGATTACGTTTAAGTCAAATTCGAAAAATGAAATTTTAACAGGACCAATTGCGCGCTATAAGTTAACTCAAAATTATGGAATAGATAAAATATACGAATACTTAAGCAATTTTGGAAAAAAATGGCAAAGCAATTTATTATTTATAAACTTTTTACAATTAATTGAAAGTTATTACGAAATTCAAAAAAGTGTTGAAATATTAAATACTACTTCACTAAAAAGTAAAACAAAACTTAAACAACTAAACTCAATAAAAAAATCAAATGGAATAGGGGTTATCGAAGCACCAAGAGGTATACTAATGCATCATTATCATTTAAATAAAGCTAAATCCGTTGATCAAGTAAAACTTTTCATTGCAACCGAAATAAATATGCCTATTCTTAACAAAATGATCACTGAATATGCTAAAAAGCTATATGAAAAAGAAGATATCGATTCTGTTAAAGAAAAAGTTCAAATAATGATAAGAGCATTTGATCCTTGCATATCGTGCGCTTCTCACTAACATTAAAAATCATAAATATTAAGCATAATTGATTTAATGAAGAAGAGGATGGTTAAAATTGAAAGAAAATCTCTTAAATAACGCCAATACAGATTGTCCATTTAAGGAATTATGTGAGACTCTTTTGTTTTATTTTGATGAGACTATAGGCCATGTCCCACTTCTTATTTGTCCAGAAAATGCGTTAGATGATGATTCGGGAAAAATGCATCTTATAAGATACCATCCAATTTGGTTTTTAGAGCTCAAAGATAAAACTACAATTAACCGAATCGATTTAGAATACTGTAATAATATGTATTTTGCGAAGAAATTTATTGTTGAATCTAAAAGGGTTAAAAGAAGAGCAGGGTCTTTTCAAAAAATGGATGAAATAGTTGTGTTGATACTTGTGTTGCCAACAGATTTAGATGTTTTTGGGGGAGAATTAATAAATTTATTAACGAAAAAAATAATCGATGAATTTGAAAATACGCTTTATCACGTAATAGAATCAGAAATTGCGAAACTGGAAGTTATTAAAACAGAAAAATTAATTAATATAATAAAAAAAGGAGATCAGATAAAAGAAGAAATAAAAGCAATAATTAACCTTACTTGTGAGGAACATTTTTCATCGGTAATTAAACAAACTGATGCGACCTCTTTCAAATTGCAAAAAGCAATTTCTTATTTAACATTTAAAGGAATCGATATTGACCACATTGTTATAGACGCTCAAAATGAATCGTTTTCTAAAATTCGATTATTCGATTACGATAGAGTTGTTCAACAAAAATTAGGAATAAAAGATCAATTTAAAATAACAAACATAAATATTATTAACAATTTTCAGGAAATAGAAGTTTTAGTAAAGAATAAAAGTAAAAAGGAATTCAACGATCTCATCGTCCGAATTACTTACATTAAAGAATTTTTTGAAAAAGAGGTATTAAACGAAAAAGTTGAAAAATGCCTTCCTGAAGAAGAATTATTGTTTATAACGCCCGTAATTAAAGAAACAAACAATTATTTGTTTTCTATTATTGAAGAACATTCTAATAGAACAATTTTTTCTAAAAAAATTGATTTAGAATCAGTTAAAAGTCGTCCCTACTAAGGAATTTTTTTAAATTTTGGTAATCTTCGCCATTTAAAACGTTCATTACCGTATCAAAAGTTCCAATTGTTTTCTCTTTTGTAACAACCATCAGTACCGATCCATTGCTAACTTCCTTCACTAGAATATAGTTATGTTCGCTCTCATATATAACAGTTGATAATTCTAAAGGAGAAATCGAAGAATTTGAAAGTTCCATGATCTTTGAAAAAATTTGATAAATATTAGAGTCTAAGCTACCAATCTCGAATTTGATAAATTGGAGATTTGGACTTTCAAATTTTCCTATTGTGGAAGCTATTAATAAACCATCTGGTTGGTTAAATAAAAGAAATTCTGAAAGCGTATTGATCTTCAATTGGTCTAATAAATGGCGTATTTTCCCAAGCCTTTGTAAAGCTAATGTGTTCTCTTGAATTTTATAATCGAGTATTTCGATCAATCGATGTTGAGCACTTCCCTCTTTTACTGATACAGGTGTAAAAGCAATTTTGCTTTTTAAATCATCTGTAAGATCTTTAATTAACAGTTTATAAATGTCATCTTCTTTTGATTCTTGAAGATCAATTTTATTTAATAAGACATATACCTTTCCCACTTCAGGACTAAATTCAAAAAGGTATTTCAAGAATTTACCAAAAGTATCTTTCAGTTTTGGTTCTTCTGCTGCCGAATCAACCATGAAAACTGCAGCTGTTACATCAGAAAATACAAGCTCTCGCTTTTTTTCTGAGAAATATCTTTCCATATAAAGTTCCTGACCCCCTAAATCCCAGATGGAAAGTTCCATTATTCCTCTAAATATAAAATTTTCCCTTGAGACTCCTTTTGTAGGTTTCAGATTAAGCACTTTCATGAAATTATAACCTAAACAAGTAGTCCGCATTAATGACGTTTTACCCGCACCACCAGGGCCAAATAGGAGTATTTTTATTTTATTTCACCGGTAAACTTTTACTGATTAAAATAAAGCGACAATTGATTTAATATTAAATATATTTAATCGTCTAATATATTTTTTATAAATTAATGATTATTTAATTTTTTCTAATTATTATACGATTTATTAGATTTTAATTGCATGGATGATTCAATTAAATATAATTTTTAATTAATTTAAATAATAATATATTTAGAACTAACAATAATAGGAATTGAAAGATTTTGAATTTAGAAGATTACATAAGGAATGTCCCAGATTTTCCAATAAAAGGAATTCAGTTTAAAGATGTCACAACTTTGTGTAAGGTTCATGCTTCTTTTAAAGAGTCATGTGACAGACTAATAAATCATTTTAAAGACAAAGGAATCAAGAAGGTTTGTGCTGTCGAAGCTAGAGGCTATGTGTGGGGCGGCGTTTTAGCGTATAAATTGGATGCTGGATTCGTTTTGATACGAAAACCAGGAAAGTTACCTGCTGAGACGATTAAAGAGACCTATGAACTTGAATATGGTACTGATACTATTGAAATGCATAGGGATGCCATAGAAAAAGGAGAAAAAGTGTTATTATTTGATGATTTGTTAGCAACTGGAGGAACTGCAAAAGCAGCTTGCAATCTAATAGAAAAGGCAGGTGGAAGCGTAGCTGGGATTGCATTTGTTATTGAGCTTACCGGTAGTTTACATGGTCGAGACAAATTAGAAGGTTATGATATAATCAGTCTAATGAAGATAGTAGTTGATGAATAGTAAACGGAATAAACACATTCACCCATTTTTTTCCCATAATAATATCCTTATTTTTTAGGCTGAAAATTTAAATAATTCTCTGTACTTTATACTCACAGTATTAAAATAAACACATTATAAGGTGTGGATTTGATTCAAGAACTGAAAAAAACGCCATTCTATAATATTCACGTGAATTTAGGGGCGAGAATGGTCGACTTTGCTGGTTTTAGTATGCCAGTACAGTACGAAAGCATTATTAAAGAACACGAAGCGGTACGCAATAAAGCTGGTGTGTTTGATGTGTCCCATATGGGGGAATTCCTGTTAGAAGGGAAAGATGTAAAATCTTTTCTCCAATATGTAATGATTAACGATTTAAAACTACTAGAACCCACAAAAGGACAATATTCATGTATGTGTTACGAAAATGGGACTGTTGTTGACGATCTTGTTTATTACGAGGAAGAACCTGAGCGATTTAGAATGATCGTTAACGCTAGCAATGTCGAAAAAGATTTTCAATGGTTAATCGAGCATATTGAAGGTAGGGATGTTAAAATCACTAATTTATCCTTAGAACGATGTCGTTTAGCGTTTCAAGGTCCAAAATCCGACGAATATCTCCAACCGCTAGTGGATGTCGATTTATCTTCGATAAATAGGTTTTATTTTGCTCACACTACGTTAAACGGGGCTCCAATATTTATAGCTAGAACCGGGTATACAGGTGAGCGAGGATTTGAAATTTCATTTGATAACAAATATGCTGAGAAAGTATGGAATGATCTAACTAAAGCTGGAGCCTCACCAGCAGGGTTAGGGGCGCGAGATTCGTTGAGATTAGAAGCAACTTACTCATTATATGGTCACGAAATTAGCGATTCAATTACACCTATTGAAGCAGGTCTTTTTTGGCTCGTTAAACCTAAAGAGGGTATCGATTATATTGGAAAAGAAACTTTATTAAAACAAAAATCCGAAGGAACAGATCGAATTATTGTTGGGTTGAATTTACTTGATAGGGGAATTATTAGAGAGCATTATAAAATCTTTAAAAATGGCAATGAAATTGGATTCGTGACTTCAGGAGGATTTTCACCTACACTTAAGAAAACAATTGGTTTAGGACTTGTTGAGAAACAATATAGCGAAGTAGGAACGGAATTTGAAATTGAAATTCGCAATAAGTTCTTGAGAGGAAAAATAGTTGCTACACCGTTTTATAGAAATGTGTAATTATCTTACAAAAAAAAAGTGAAAAATTATGGAATACGAATTTCCTGACGATATAAAATATATGAAGACACATGAATGGGCGCGAATTGAAGGCGATATGGCTACAATAGGCATTACCGATTATGCTCAGCATCAATTAGGTGATATAGTTTATGTTGAATTACCCGAAATAGGAAGAACGCTAGAAAAAGATAGCAATGCTGGTGAAATTGAATCCGTTAAGGCAGTTGGAGAAATTTTAATGCCATTATCCGGAGAGATCGCTGAGATTAATGCTATTATAATAGAAAGCCCCGAATCAATTAATTCTTCTCCCTATGGGACTGGTTGGATGATGAAGATAAAGGTTTCAAATAGTAGCGAAATTAACGAACTTTTATCCGTTGAAGATTACAAAAAAATAGTAGAAGAAGAGAAAAAATAAACTTTTTTTCCAATTTTTAATTTTATTTCTTAAATTCTTGAAGTATGAGTTGGTTAATTTGGATTTTGTTCCTCATGACGATAAAACTATTACTGAAATGCTTAAAGTTATTGGCATTAATAATTTAGAAGAATTATTTCAAGATATTCCTAAAGATTTAATTATTAACAGTTTAAATTTACCTTTAGGCTTATCCGAACCAGATGTTCTGAAAAACTTAAAAGAACTTTCTCAAAAGAATAAAGTTTATTCTAATTCCTTTTTGGGAGCAGGTTATTATTTTCACTACATCCCTTCTTTAGTTGATTTTGTAATAAGTCGTACAGAGTTCTATACTTCATACACACCCTATCAAGCAGAAGCTAGTCAAGGTTATTTACAAGCGATCTATGAATATCAAAGCGTAATTTCTCGACTCACCCAGATGGATGTTGCTAATGCGAGTATGTACGATGGATCTACTGCGCTTGCAGAAGCGGCTATTATGGCAACTATAATAACAAGGAAAAACAGTCTATTATTATTGGAAGGTATTCATCCCGAATATTCTGAAGTTGTTAAGACTTATTGTTGGGGACAAGGAATCAATCTTAGAATTATCGCTGAAAATAAATTAAAAGACGAATTAAACGAAGATATTGCAGCTGTTTTATTTCAAAGTCCAAATTTTTTCGGAGATATTGAAGATGTGTCTATGTTAGCAAAACGAGTGAAAGAAAAAGCTCCTAATTGCTTATTGATACAATGTATGACCGACCCCACATGTTTAGGTGTTCTGAAACCACCAGGGGAAACAGATGTAGATATTTTTGTAGCAGAAGGGCAGTCTTTTGGAATTAGTCCCTCATTTGGTGGACCGGGATTAGGGATTTTTGCAGCAAAGAAAAAATATTTGAGAAAAATGCCAGGTAGATTAGTTGGCAAAACAAAAGAAATTGACGGAGAACGCGAGGGTTTTTTATTAACGCTACAAGCCCGTGAACAACATATACGAAGAGAAAAAGCGAGTTCAAATATATGCACAAACCAAGCATTATGTTCGTTATCTGCCTTAATTTATATTATATCTTTAGGAAAAACAGGATTGCGCGAAATCGCAAGCCAAAACTTTCAAAAAGCTAATTATGTTAAAATCAAACTAACAGAAATTCCTGGTTATGAAATTTTAAACAAAAAACCAACTTATAACGAATTTATTGTAAAGTGTCCAGATGTTGATGCTCTTACTCATGAATGCAAGCAATTAAACTTACTTCCTCCTCTATGTCTCTCAAAATATTTTCCAAATTTGAAGAACATAGTTTTAGTGTGTGTAACAGAAATGAATTCTCGTGAATCAATTGAAAAGTTTATCAATGCTGCTAAAAATGCTCTACATAACAAAAAGGAGGGAAAAAAATAATGGATATTAATGATTCTTTGATTTTTGAAAAAGGGGTTGACCGAGCCCAAAAGAATTTCATTCCAAAAATGGATGTTAAGACAGAAAAACTTGAGGACATCCTTCCCAAAAATCTCTTAAGAGATGTGCTTCCAATTCCAGATGTTCCTGAGGTGGAGATCGTTCGCCATTATGTTAAATTAAGCACGATAAACTACGGTGTAGATTCAGGAATTTATCCGTTAGGCTCTTGTACCATGAAATATAACCCAAAAATTAACGAGATAGTAGTACGATTAAATGAATTTTCGCAAATACATCCACTTCAGGACGAAAGTGAAGGTTCACTTGAATTACTATACAATATTTCAATAATGTTAAGTGAAATTACTGGTATGGACGGATTTACCTTACAACCTGCAGCTGGAGCGCATGGAGAATTAGTTGGTATGTTAATAATAAAAAAATATTTCGAGACTAAAGGGATTATCAAAGATAAAATTATAGTTCCAGATTCGGCTCACGGCACTAATCCTGCGTCGGCGAAAATGGCTGGATTTTCAATTATTGAATTACAATCAAACGAATACGGTGAAGTTTCGCTGGACCATCTTGAATTTGCAATGCAACAAGGCGATGTAGCAGGAATTATGCTAACAAATCCTAACACGTTAGGTGTTTTTGATAGACAAATTAAAGATATAACTAAAATCGTCCATAAGCATGGTGGGTTATGTTATTACGACGGAGCAAATCTGAATCCTATGTTAGGGATCTGTCGCCCAAGAGATATGGGTTTTGATATAGTTCATTTGAACTTACATAAAACTTTTTCAACACCTCACGGTGGTGGGGGCCCTGGCTCTGGTCCTGTTGGCGTTATAAACGAACTCATCTCATTTTTACCAAAACCCTATATAATCTCGACTGATGATAGCATTGTTTGCGAACAGAACAACGATAAATCAATAGGGCGAATTAAAGCTTTTTGGGGTAATTTTGGGGTAATCTTAAGAGCATATACTTATATACTATCTTTAGGAGCAGATGGTTTAAAACGGGTTGGTCAGATAGCCGTTTTAAACGCTAACTACCTAAAATGTTTGCTACAAAAGAAATACGAGCTTCCATATAACCGCAGGTGTCAACACGAATTTGTTTTGTCTGATAAAAATTTACCAAACGATATTACAACTGAAGATGTTGCTAAAAGAATTCTTGATTATGGTTATTATTCTCCAACTATTTACTTTCCCTTAATTGTAAATGGAGCAATAATGATTGAACCGACAGAAACAGAATCAAAATATTCCTTAGATAAATTCGCTGAAGCGATGTTAAAGATTTACGATGAAGCGTTAAATAAACCAGAACTTTTGAAATCTGCACCACATAACACCCCAATTGGGCGATTAGACGCGGTGATCGCTGCAAGAAAACCAATCTTGCACGATTAATTTTTATAATCAAACCAAAAACAAGTAGAAGTAGAAATTAAAAAAAAATTACAAATATAATTAAGTTATTTTTTAAAGAATTGCCCCAGCTAAAGTATGTTTACAAGCACAATCTCTTTCAGTGTCTATTTTTGGAATAGTTAATTCCAACATTTTTTTAAGATTGTCAGCATTTTTCTCCATCGTCTCTAAAATCTCATCGATACTTACTGCGAGTTTTTTTACTGGACCTCCACATATTGCACACTTATCTTGAATCTCAACAACTCCGCAATTTGAACATTCTCCCGCCCATACATCTAAGTCAGTAACCATTGCAATACAACAATAGCATAACTCTTTTTCAGCTGCAAGAACTACTTCTGGATATGTTGTCATTCCAATGACGTCTCCACCCCATTGTCTGAACATTTTCGATTCAGCTCTTGTTGAAAATCGAGGACCCTCGATACAAACATAGGTACCACCATTTTGTATTTCTAACCCATCAATAGATTTTCCAGTTTCGTAAAATAAATTATTTAAATAAGAACAATAAGGGTCTGCTTGGCTAATGTGACATACTTGCCCGCCTTCATAAAAAGTGTCCAGTCTTTTTTTTGTTCTATCAATGTATTGATCTACCATTACAAATTTGCTCTTATCATGCTCCTTTTTTAGAGACCCAACTGCTGAAGGTGAAATTATAACTTTTACTCCCAATTCTTTTAAAGCCCAGAGATTAGCTCTAGAATTTACTTTGTGCGGAGGTATTGTATGTCCAGCTCCATGACGAGCTAAAAACGCTACTTTCTTTCCTTTAAATTCACCAACTTTAACAAAATCAGATGTATTTCCATATGGAGTATATAGCTTTATTTCCTCAATGTTATCTAGTTCAACATCTGAACCCGTTCCACCAATAATTGCTATTGAAGCGGATTTCGACTTTAAATCCTGTTTTGATTGCATAATAAAAACCAATTTTTACTTATAGAAGTATTAGTTATTTTAAGGAATTATTTTTATTGAATATTTCTAATATTAAAAAAAATTTAGAAAATTTAGCAAATCTTCATATAAAGAAGTATTTTTTTTCATTCCCTTGATGTAAGGTCGATCTTTTGTATATTGTAAAAGAGCTGGAGACATTTTATTATATTCAAACCTATATCCTTCTTTATGTGTGAAGCCAATACAATGAATGTCGTAGTTCAAATTTTTATTAATATATGTTAAACACGAGTTTAATAAATTAGCATAACAAAAAAATTGAGGTATTGATTGAAGAATCTCTGATTTATTTTGTTTATAATCGAAAATAAGAATACAATTATCTACAATTCCTAAAAAATCAATATGACCTGTTTGAAAAACGAGTTTTTCTTTCCCATTAATAATGTTTTTTCCTAAAAATTTCCACACCGGAACTTCAACAGCCACGATATAATCAAAACATTGTAAAAATTGACTTTGTATAGGATAATGATATGGAATCTGAGAATACTTTTCTATATAAGATTGGTAAATTTTATCTGCATACAAAATGATTTTAGAGGATTTTTGTAATTTTGTTAAAACTTGTTTAGATATAAAATAGTGTTCTATTTCGTCTACATTCGCTCTAAACTGAGGTGTTCCGATTAGTTTTAAATTAGATGCACGAAGGTCAGGATCAATAAAAGCTTCGAAAGGATAATTAAAATTTTTAATGCTTATTAAAAAAGATTTTATAACCTCTGCAATCTCTCCATTATCATGCAAATTTTCGAATCTATAATTAAAACTAATGGATTTAGCGGTTTTAACTAACGATGGTTTTACATATAAATGATGTTTTTCTAATATATGTAGAATCTCATAATAATCATAATCACGAATCTCTGTGGTTTCACAAAGAATTATAGTTGAAAAGCGTTCATGTGTAAACATGTAAAATATTGTTTTTATATACTTATTAATGAGACTTTTTTGTGTTTCAGATAATTTATCAAGATCCAAAACAGGCATGACTTCAATAATAATAGAATCTACGGTATAATTGTCTAATACCATTCTATTTAGCTCTTTTGCGATAATGAGGATTATGGAAGATTTAAAATCACTCCATTGGTTAGTTGGAATGCCTGTTAAACCTAATTTATTTTTAATATTTTTAAAAATTCCTATGGAAACATCATACTCTTCAGCAAGAGCTAAAGCTGACATATAAGGATTTGTCAGCATAAGAAAACGTGCTCTAATATAGGTTTCAGCAAGAATTCTCTGTGTTTTGGATAAATTGTCAAGATCCAAAATAGGCGTGACTTCAATAACAATAGAATCTACGGTAAAATCGTCTAATTTTAAGGAAGTTAACTTAATTTCAATATCTTGAATGATAGCATCTCTAATAGGGGGAAAATCTTTAGTTCTAATACCTGTTAAATCCAAAGTATTCTTTATGATTTTGAAATTGTCTATAGAAATATTATATTCTTCAGCAAGAGCTAAAGCTGATATATTAGGATTTGCCAGCATAAGAAAACATGCTCTAATATAGGTTTCAGCAAGAATTCTCTGTGTTTTGGATAAATTGTCAAGATCTAAAATAGGCGTGACTTCAATAACAATAGAATCTACGGTAAAATCGTCTAAATTCAAGATTGTTAAATTATTTTCGATGTCCAGAATAATAGCATCTCTAATAAGGGGAAATTCTTCAGAAGGTATTCCCGTTAAATTTAAAGCGCTTCTAACCTTTTTAAAAACCGATCTGGGAATATTATATTTTTCAACTAGACCTCTAACAGACGTACTGCTTTCTGTAATTAAATAAAATGTCGCTTGAATGTATGTAATAACATACTCTCTTTGGGTTTTAGACAATCTATTCAGATTTAAATCTGACAAGACTTTTTTAATTATACTATTGCTCGTAAAAATTTTCAAATCTAAATTATTCATTTTATTGTATAGATCACGAATAACATCGTCCCTAAAAATTGTCCATTCTGTATTTGATATAAATACATTTTTATCATTATTTTTTAACATATTGAAACTACCCATTTTATTAATTTTTTTTCGAATCGAATTTTAAAAATTTATAGCAAAATTTTGAGGGATTTCTCACTTAATAGTTAGAACCAAACTTAATTAAATCATATAGAGTTAAGATTTATCTTGAAAGAAATTATAAAAAGTAATATTAGGGATCAGAATTAAATTTAATTCCTTATTATTTTTCTCCAAAATATAAATTACATATAAAATCTATACTGTTTAGGTAAATTTTGAATTTTTCTTGCTCTTGCTTCTGCTAAAATTATTCCAACTCTATGAGATACTTTTAATGTGATTGGAAATTTACTACAAAATTCAGCATTATTCCAGTCCAATTTAGAAAAAGCCATAATTTCAGTTAATAATTGTTCATAAGTCGAATCACAGTCATGCAATTTGACGTAAAGGGGCGTAGGTACTTGGGAGCCAGGGTATGTGTTTAAAGCTGGGATAAAACCAGAAGTATAAAGAAAATGTTCATTGTTCGAAACTGATATTACCGTTCCTCTTACAACAGGATACTGATCATCAGTATAGAATCTAACACCTTTTCTTAATATACAAATAAAATTCTTATCTGAAATAGTTTTTGCACCTTCATTAAATCCCTTTAATTCTTCTTTATTAAATTCAGTGGATTTATGTATCACTATTCTCTGAGGTTCTTGCCCCATGTGGTTCTTATACTCATTCACGATTTCCATCATCAATGCAGAAGCATGATCTTCATCGAGATGAGGATTTCGATCTTGATTATAATCCCATGGAAATGGTTGTCCACGTAAAACATAACTCTGTCCTGTATGTAAAAATATCTGTGCCATACTTACACCCATCTCTCCCCCTTGTTCAATATTATCTGGATAAAACCCTACTCCTGCATAACATGTTCCTGGGTATAAATCAATTACTTTCCAAGGGATTCCTGTAGCTTTATAATAGAGCCCGACTGAAAAATTCCAAGCAACCATCGATGGATCTTGCGTTTCGCCTTCTTCTTGAGTCCAAGTTCTTTCGGTGACTAATTGAGTTGGTTTTTGGTATTTTAAACCAATGGTTTTGATTATATTATGAAAGTCTAGATCTCCACCACTCATTTGAGCAGCTAGAATGGATTTATCGCTGAAAGTTCTTTTAGCAAATTTCACAATATGTGTTTTCATACGTTGTTTTTGAAAATGACCTAATTCCTCATTCATTACTGCTAGTAGTATGATATGAGGAGGTGGTTCTCTAACAATCATAGCATCCATTTTTTTTTCAAAAAGATTAATGTATTCTTGTCCTTTTTCAACTCGGGAAAGTTTTTGAAGACAAGCATCAAATTCTTTTTTAGTAATAATATCTTCCCAAGTTTTTGATAGAGAAATTTTACAATTAATTTTTGAAATTTGAGAAAGACCAGGAAAAAGGGTTAAATAATCCTTATCTTTATCAATTGGATAAATCTTATTTGAGAGATTGTAAAGAAAAGGTTTAATTCCATTGATAGAATTAACAGTTCCAATAAGTCCCACTCGGATGGGTAAGTATTCTGCTTCTTTATTAATATCTGGTCCACAAGGGCCGTATTTTATTAGTCCAATACATGGATTAACATCTCTACGCCCCCTCGAAAATATTAATTCTGGTTCACTGATTCTCCATACTCTCATCCTGATACCTTCTTATGTATTTTAAGTAAATAATTTTCTTGTAATTCATATTTTTCAACTTCCTTTTTAATAGTTGGTCGATAATTCAACTCAAAGAGTAATGGTTTCCCCATGCGTATTAATTCTAAATGCTCTTGAACCCTTTTGGGGTTATATTGTATAGTTTTAAAATACTCTGACAAAGGTTTTATAAATAAATACCAATACCAGAAGGTGAAAAATCGGGATTGACCTCTATTAAAATTACTTTTAGAACTTCTCATTTCTTCATGATGTTTCTTAATTTCCTCAGATGAGCAAAAATTATAACCGTTAGTGGTGAAAATCCATGTAGGAATTAATGATAAATATATTCGATTCTCAAGATAAATTGGTTTTATCTTTACAGCAAGATGCTGGAAATTAAAGACATCTCCCGTGGTTTTTGAGGTGTAAGCTTTTAGACATGTTAAACCTTTAGAACCAGATACCCATCTCTCTCTAATTCTGTCCCAATCTTTTTTACTTGTATCTTTTTTTGGGAAAACTCGCGGTCTAAATTTATAGTAAACAGTTTTGGATTTTAGGATATAACTTAGATGCTTTTTTCTTAAAAAACATAATTCCTTGATCCACTTATTTATTAACTCAAATATGTAGCGCCGAGTAGATTCTTTAGATAACCAGTCATGAAGATCTACTAATTTGAGAGTATCAAAATCAATTATATCTCCAAGCTGTTCTAATTTTTCTACCTTACTAATTGTAATAAATTTTTCTTCCTTTAGAATAAAGGGTGGTAAAATCACTTTTTTCTTTTTAGCTTCCTCAAATATATTATAATAAGTTCTAAATTCCGTATCAGCTATGCAAAATAATTCTTTAGGGATTTGAACGGGAATTAGATTAGCAAATAAATAACCTAATTGCTTAACAGGCTCAGTTTCAATTCCTTCTATCCGATTTAGCTCTAACTCATATCGGTTTTTATTAACTACCTTATATCTTTTTTCTCTCAATTTTTTTAGAATTTCTGGAGAGTATTTATCCCGTGTAAGATCCGAGTGTGTATGAACTTGGTCATGATGATTTAAGCATAGTAAAATAAGATTATCAAACTCATTATTTTGTGATACTTCATAGGGATCTATGTGATGGATTATGACAGGTAATTTGTTTCCAAATTTACATAAAACACATTCAAATTCGCTTTTATTCAATAGTTTGTAGAAATCCTTGTTTGGAATTCGTTTTCTCTTTATTTTTTCTTTCCATTCTTTGACCTTGTTCTCTGAAAAGATTTTTAGTAATTCTTTAATAGAAGTTGTTCTTATTTTGGTTAAATTATAATCTCGATTAAGAATCTCCTCAGCATGCTCTTGAGAAATCCCATATTGCATTAATTTAGCTTTTCTTTTTAGAATCAATTTTTACAACCCTTAATAGCTTATTTTGATGTCCTTATCTTTAACAAAAAAGTAAGAACTTCAAAGTCTAATTATTAAAGGTTTATTTAAAAATTAGTGGAGTTTAAAAAATTAGAAATTTCTTGTTTTTAGATTTATATATATACTTTATAATAGTATTTTTTTAACCTAAGTAATTTAATATTAATTTTTTTATTTAAACTTATTAAACATTATTTTTGGGAGTTTTTCAAAAATTACCTCAATATCATCAAACCAGTAATTTAAATATTCATTAATACGTGATTTCAATTTTGTAGTATCATCAGTTCTTAGTAATAATTTGAAATATACTTCATATCCTTTATATGTAAACTTCCTTTCAACATTTTTGATTTCAAATAAGTTTTTAAAACCTATTACTTTATCTGTCCAAGCTAAGTGTTCAGTACCTTTAGGATCAATAAATAATATGGTATAATAATTATCTTTTTTCAACCAAAAAATGAAATCTGGAAAAAAATTCCTTTTTTTATTAGAATCATAGTATGGAATAAAAATTCTATCTATACTTTCATCTATTTTACTAAAAAACCACCAATCAAATTCTTTAAATTTATTATCTTCTTCTGCTAAATACTCTTCTAAAGCATTGACAAATTTAACTTCGCTTTCTACTTTAATAATATGTTTGATAAAATCGATATCTTTATCCATTGTCTTTAAGATAGGGTTATAATAATGGTTCTTGTTACTAACTAAATTAAACTTCTTTCTATTTATCGTGAATTCTTCCAAATCATGAAATCGTCTTACTTTCTCTTCATATTCTTCCCTTGAAATTTTTCCATATAAATCGTCTAACTCTTTCTTTTTCAAATTCAAATCTTTTGCAAGCTCAAGTATAGCTTCAAAATCTTCGAAATATTCCGCTTTAACACAAATCTTTTTATAATGTCCTATTTCTTCGGTTAATTCTTTTAACTCTATGTCTTTAATTAATGTAAGATCAAAAAAATTGAATAAATTTTGTATTTGAATATTCATATTAATATAATTATCAATATTTAGAGAGAAATTTCTTTTATTCACTATGAATTCTCTTACTTTTTTTATTTTTTCAGGAGATGTATTAAAATTCATAAGAATTATCCTATCATCCTCTATATAATTGAAATAACGAATTATTTCTTCATAATTTTTTATAGCAATTTTGTATTTAGGGATATTCTTATTTCGTAGAACTGGTTCATCGGAATAAATGGGCTTTGGGATGAGAAGAGGGATATCTTTTATCGAGGGGTTCTTCTTAAAAGAGGAGAGAATAAGGTCTATACTTTTTTTTCTTAAATCATCCAATTGTTGGAGGATAGTTGTAATTACTTCCCTGTTCGTAGCATATATAAAAAGCGTTTCTAAGGGTATTATGTTTTTCTTTAGTTTATTGTAATTTTTTTCGGATAATTCTTCATTTGGGATAATTCCCGCGTTAAATAAATGGTTTAATCGTTTTCTTCTATTTTTAATGGGTTCAATACGTACTCCACGTCCAACTGATTGAAGAATGAATTTTTTTGAATCTTTTTTCAGTCCAATATTAATAAAATTAATTATATTTGGTCTATTAGAGTCCCATCCTTCATAAAATGATTGCGCGCCTATTAAAATATTAGTACTTGAGTATTCCTTGTTTAATTCTTCAAAAAATGTATCTTCCTCGAACTTCTCTTGAATATCATAACCATATAATTCAGATTTAATCCACTTTGAGATATCTCCGATCTTAAGAAGTGCGAAGGGTTTATTGCTTGTTTTCAATTTAAAAGCTAATTCTTGTTTATTTGAAATCCTTCTGATTATCTCAATATCTCCAAGACTATTTGAATTATAGACGGATCTTAAAATATCTTTTTGTGTAATATTTCTGAAGTCAGCCACCTCATATTCAAATTTTGCTTTCGGCTCAAATGTATACTTGAGATCTTCGTTGAGATCTTTTATAAGACCATCCAAGGCAGATTTAAATAAACCTTTTTTTATTTGTTTTTTACCAATTTTATGTAGGACTCTAAAAAAAAGTTTTAAATCAGCATTGTTAGTATTTACCGTTTTTCCTAAAACTAAATACAAGGGTTTATGGTATAAGTTTTTTTGAATCTTTAAAACTTCTTGATATTTTTTTTTTGTATAGGTGAGCAGAATAAGAGATTTCAAAATATTTTCTACTTTTTCAATATCATTAAAGTCTTCTTTTTCTCTAAAACCTGCAATATCTTCGTGAAGAACTTTAAGATGCTTCCCAAATCCATTATTAGTAAATGTTGCTAGATTATATTCATAAACACAAGTTAAAATATCTCTAATATCAATAAAGGTCGCTGAAAAATTAAACAGAAAACCATTTCTTGAGATTAAAGAAAAGATATATTGCCGTTTCGATTCTTCTTTATCTCCTTTATGTGCTTCATCTAAAAAAACATAACATTCTCCATTATAAAAATAATTTCTAAAATCTATAATCCTTTCTTTTTGAATATCGCTTAGATTATCTGAACGGTAATAATATACAATTATATCTCCTTCTCTTAACAGGTGCCTTTGTTTCTTTATTTCGGGTAATTCTCTTAAGTCCTTTAATATAATATTGGAGTAATTATTATATTTATTAAATTCTTCCACCAAAACTTTAAATTGATTTATTAGGTTATCTTTATGCGTTAAAAATAATATATCAATATCTGGAATTTCTCCTCGGTCAATTAGAATTTTTAGGATATCAATCATTTTTACTATTATCAGAGATTTTCCACTTCCTGTAGCCATCCAAAAGCTCATTCGATTTATAAACTCCTTATAGCTTAATTTATCTTCTACATCTGGATAGACCTCACCGAGAATTAGCTTTATATCTTCCCTAATTTTCTGAAAATCAATATCGATATCAGTATCTAAACCATTTTCTTCATAAGCTTGAATTATTTTTAATTTTCTCGCATCATTTATATTTAAATGCTCATCTTTAGTAAAATCAGTCAGATTTTGATAATATTTCCATAAAGCTTTAATAGCGTTCTTAACAGCATTTCGTTGATAAGGAAATAATATTTTATCCTTTGAAAAATTTAAAAAATTAAAATTTCTCCAATTCTCTTCCAAGAGGTCGAAGTTTATATCATCTATTATGTGCTGAAGTAGAATTTCAGTTATTTATTACCACCATATTAAGTCCTTTATTATCTTAAAATCTAAATCATCAAGATTAATAGTTTCGTCATTTTCAAATACTATTAAATTTTCTTCTATCTTTTTAATATTTTTTCCAAATAGATTAGAAAGAGATTCGTGTACATCAACTTTATCGTATAATTTGGTAAAATCAACATTGACCGAATTTTTCTCATAATCTATTTCTAAAGCGTCAATCAATTTAGGGTCTTTCAAAAATATATAATTATTGTAAGGATCCTTTTGAGAAATCTCAAAAAACTCAGTATCTTTATATTTAGCTTTCTTTAAGATATCTTCATATTGTTCAAGTTCATAATACTTAAAAAATCCTCCACCTTGCCAATTAACCATTTTTGTAATTCCAACTTTTTTTATATTTTTAGTAGCTCTTTCTCTACCAGCTAAAACTCTCTTCATTCTCGGTAAGACAACCTTATTATAATGTTCTCCCATTTCAATACCTATCCACTTTCTTTTTAATTTTTGAGCAACTGCACATGTAGTACCTGAGCCGAGAAAGAAGTCTAAAACGATATCATTAACGTTACTCGTAGACAATATTATTCGGGCTAACAATTTTTCAGTTTTTTGTGTATTAAATCCCTGATTTTCATTTCGATTTATTGCAGAATGTCTGAAACTTTGTATATCAGTCCACACATTTCCAATTACATCAAAGAAGTATATCTCATCCCAGTCTTGGTCTATTTTTAATTTTTTAAAAAGAGATCTTTTAGTAAACATACCATTTTCCCAATATGGCATATACAAATCATTAAATATCGTTTTAATTTTTCCCTTTTCTTTAATCTTTGTGGTTGTAGCAATCAAATTAGGACTAAATGGTTGAAATAGGCCATCTGAAAAATAGTTAATATAAGAATCCTCGATTAAATAGCTTTTAAGTAATTCTAAACATTGATTTGTAAATTTGGGTTTATTCTGACCTTTTAATCCTATGAGATATCTGTCTTTAATTTTTACAATCTTATTAAAGGTGAATTGATCACTTTTTGAGTAGTGTAGAATAATTTCCGATTGTTCCACGAACTTCTTTGGTATTATTTCATGCTTTTTATTGAAACCGAGAAAAGTGCAGATATCAGCTCTAAAATTACCTTCTTGAAATATCGAATTTAAAAGGAATTTACCTAAATAATTAGCATTATCATCTAAATGCATAAAAATACTTCCTTTTGAGTTTAATAAATCTTTAGCCAGATCTAAACGATTCTCCATAAATGTAAGCCATGTAGAGTCTTGGAATTTGTCAATATAATCAAAATCTTGACCAGTGTTAAAAGGGGGATCAATATATATGGTTTGGATTTTATCTCTAAATTTGTTCAAAATTGTTCGAAGACCTTGATAATTTTCGCTCTTAATAAGCCACCCATCTAAATTATTATGTAAATTATCAAATACATTTAATATATCATATTTTATATCTGGAAAGTACTTGGTATCTATTGGAAGATATTTATAATTTAAATTAAGTTTCAGTCCTTCTAAATCTCTAACATAAATTTCTTTTTTATCAAATTCTTCATCAAGTATACCAAGGTCTCTCCATTCTTTTATTTGCTGATCCAAATTTGAATGATTAAATATTTTTTTTATGATTTCAAAATCTATATCAGCAATCTTGTTAAGGGTTATGACATAATCAGAATTCTTAACAAATCTTGGTTTATTCCAGATTTTTACTAATTCGTTTTCAAATTGACTAATAAAATCAATAATCTTATATGAAAAATCTCTTAAAATTTGAAGTTCACTAATGCGATTTTCCGTCCATTTACTCTCACCTTTGAAAATATATTCATAAATCCAGAGATTGAATTGTTCTTTTAGAAATTCTTTTACATTCTTATTAATAAAAAAATCTATTTCACTTTGTTTATTAAAGACTTTAAATGCTTTAAGTACCAATTGTCTTGAAATATTTATACTATTTTCTTTTATATTTTTTAGAATTCCTGTTAGTTTTGCCTCACTCGGTTGAGCATTTATTACTTTAAAACTCAAATCATTATTTTCTCCTCTTTTCTTAAATTCAAAATATAATTGTTTGTTTTTATTATATTTATTCTTATCAAGAGAGTCCATGTTAAAACTGAATCGAAAATCCTCTAATTCAAAATGTAAATTTTCAAAAACCCTCTCAGTCTTAACATAATAGAGCATATGAGTCTTCCAAAAAAGAAATATATCTTTATTATCAGTATATACTCTCTCATAAATATTTTGATGTAGAGGAGTATATTGAAAATATATCGAGCCAATTTCCGAAAAGTATCTTTTGAAAAAGGTGTATAACTTATCGAAAAACTCTTCTCTAAAATCTGAATATTCTTCTAATTTCTTGTTAATATCTTGTTTGAGTATCTTAAAAATTTTCTTAAAATACAAGGATTTAATTCTTATTAAATTTATATAACCTGATTTAATTTCATCCTCAATTTCAACTCCTATAAATATTTTTTCTAATGTTTCATAAAATAATTCTTCCTTTGTTATAGTTCCTCACCTTTAATGTACAAGTCTTAATTTTTAGAGAATATGAGAATATTTTTCTTAGATTTCTTTAAATATATTCAAACAGGGTGTTTGAATTCCTTGAAATTTATTTTTCCAATGATATACAACTCTTAGTATCTTTTTACCATTGGATTGAATAATACAATTAGTTTGATCATCCGCAAAAGCTATTTTTACATCGCTCTTAATTATCCCTTGAATCTCTTTTCCCAAATCATCTTTAGAAACGATGATTTTACCTTGTATTTCGTTAGTATAATAAACATAGTATATGTTAAGAATTTTAAAAATATCATTATATTTCAAGTTCAAAATATGGTTTAGTTGTTCTCGGGTGTGATATCCGATATACATTGCTATTATAAATTTTTTTATATACTCGGGATCTTGTTCAATGTCCTTCAGATAATTTAAATAATCAATTTTGTCTTGTCTAGCGAATTTAATTATTGTACAAATTATTGATGCTACTTGACTTATACTTGGTGTATTTATGTAATTACAAACAACACTCGCAATATATTTTTTTCCTGTTTTTTCAATGAACTTCTTTTTGAGAAAAGCCCCTTTTTTTTTAATCTGATTATTTATAGAGCCACTGCCTAGATTACTCGGATACTCTTTATATTCGTTCAATAAATCTAAAACTCGTTTAGGAAAGTTATAGTTGTCTCTATATTCACTCCAGGACATTATATCTTCTTTTTTAAATAAATTAGATGTTGTTAAAGCCTCTTGGCTAATATTAGCCAATGTGCCTTTTCCTTTTTTCGATTCACTCATCTTTAATTCAATATATATCCAATCATCAGTTAATATTTTAATATCTCCAATTTCTCCTGCCCCATATGTATTTCCAATATGTTCTGCTTGTTTAATATCTCCGAAATCTCTTATTATTGCTTTCTCCGTTTCTAATGAATGTTTAATCCATTTATTCTTTTTTTGTTTAGCAGATATAATTTTTTTGTTTAATAAATCAACCACTATCCTTTCTGCGTCTTCAATGTCTTGTCTTTCGTGTTGGCCCAAATTTATTACCTTAAGAAATAATACTTTAAGTCTATTTTAAAAAGACATTAAAGGTAATGTCCAAATACTTACCAGATTATTACCAGAAAAGAGTTATAGTTCAGATTTTATTTTCTCAGAAATTTTTTTTCCTAATTCAGTTAAAGTATAAATCTTTCCTTTTTTTGATGTTTCATTCAGACATTCTACAACATTTTTGCTTTTTAACTCTGATAAAGCACGACTTATATGAGATAATTGAATTTTTAATTCTTTAGCTAATGTACTGGGTAAATAATTCTTATATTTTAGTTTTTCAACAATTAATCTTCGATAATTACTTGCCATTATATATCCAATATCATCCCACATTATTATCAATTAGAAAATTTGAAATAAAGATAATAAATTATATTACCATAATATTACCAAATTATTACCAATACCAGATTAATAAAAAAATATAAGTTTAAATTGAAAACACTAGAGGAATAATATGCTAGAACCGAAAGAAAATGAACTCAATAAAGAAAAAGATTTAGGATTAGTTACGACTCCCCTTAAAACTGCTGAATATATCATTTCGAAGCTACTACCCTTAGAGAATAAAAGAATCTTAGACCCTTGCGTCGGCCCCGGTATTTTTATTAAGAAACTCCTTGAAGCGGGTGTACGAGAATCTCAAATTCAAGCATTTGATATTAATTCTGATTATAGAAATCAAATAGAAGCTATGGGTGTTAATTTTAAAAAACAAGATTACTTATTATCCCTCTCGGCTTTTAACTATAATGAGTTTGATATAATAATTGGAAACCCTCCATACTTGAATAAGGCTAGTCAATATGTGAGAAAAAATAAATCTAAATTACAAAAGATATATGGTAAGATAAATGCACATGAAACATATTCCATGTTTATTGTTAGTAGTATTAGGAGATTAAAAAATCGAGGAAAACTGGGTTTTATCACTAGTGATTCTTTTTTAACACTTAATACCCATACAAAATTAAGGAGATTTATTTTAAGTACATGTAAAATTATGGAAATTCTGTTACCTCCTAAAAATTTATTTGATGATCAAAATGTTAGCACGAGTCCTGTAATCATTATTTTAGAGAAATGTTCAGGTAAAGAAAATAAGAAAGAGAGATTTAATAACATAGTAAGAGCAATTCCTCGAATAACAAATGAGGAAGAATACTTAAATCCCCTGAAAATATTTGAATTTAAACAAGAAAGATATCACCAATTACCTTTTCAAATATTTTTTACTAATATTGAAGAAGAAATAATTGATTTGTTTGCCAATTCCTCTCGATTGGAAAATTACATAAAAGGTGATATAGGTATGCATACTCGCAACAATTTGGAACATATTGCAGCTATTGAAGGTACAGAATTAGCTGAAATTTTTAAAAAACGAAATAAAAGTATCAAGGATCAAAATAAGCAATATACTATAATAACTGAAGAGGAATTAAGCTCTAATAGGTGGAAACCGTATATGAAGCGTGGAGGTGGTGACCAATACTATAGACCAATAATGGAAGCTGTTGATTGGAGAGAGGAATCTGTAAAAAAATACATAATACCAAAAAATATTGAATTCCAAAAAGAAGGAATCGTATTCAGTGGTGTTAGTTCACGATTAGCCGTAAGATATATGCCAGAGGGGTGTTATTGGGACTCTAATAAAGCAATTGGCTTCTATATTATAGATCAAAATATCTCCATAGAGTATGCATTAGGAGTTCTTAATTCTTCACTATATAACTACCTAATGAAGGGTATTTTAAATAATACAAACTCTATTCAAATAACTGGAATCAAGGCATTACCATTTATCCCCCCCGATAATGGTATTAAAGAAAAAATTGAAAATTTGGTTAGAATAATTATTAATAATAAAAAAAAAGATTGTAATTATGATTATACTGAGGAACAAAAAGAAATTGATAATATTATTTTTGAATTCTACACAAAACGGTTTAATTTCAAGGAAAACTTGAAAAAGAAATTAAATAAATACTATTCTATCTATTAAAATAACATTTATGATATCTCAATGCTATTAATTTTAATAAATCATAAGGGATAAAAAATTTTAGACCCTTTCTGGTTTTTGAATGAGTTTTTCCCGGTTTAGAATAAAATCTTACGGATATTAGAGGATATGTTAACAATTAAGATTTAGCTTCTTTAGATAAATATTTAGAAAGAAAGGAGAAAGAAAAGGAAAAAGAGGAGAGAAACAAGAAAAAACCCTTACTTTTTGAAATTGCTGGTAAGGATAGAGATGATTGGTTACAGGAACGCTAAAACCACAATATTTGATTCTTAACTCATAAATTACTAAAAGGTCGTTCTTATTCTGTGGTAACTATATTCCCCTATTTTTCTAAAGGTTTAATATATAAAATAGCTCCACAGGTGGGACACTCCTTTTCTATATCACCAATATCAAATTTAACCATATTATATTTATGGTCTTTGGGATTTCCTTGTATGTTAGAGCAACTAGGACATACAAATGCCCATCCATTTAATTTGAATTCTCCAATATAAATTTTTTTCATAATTTTTTTCTTAATATTTTTTTGTAATTTGGATATTCTTATCTATTTTTATAAGTTTAGTTATTAATGGACTTGGAAAACCAGAGCCTTTACATATTTCAAATCCATTATTATTTGAAATTGCAACACATATCGTAGAATAATCTGATACTTTTTCAAGTTTTATTCTCTCTAAATCTGTTACCTCAAGACTATGCATTTGTTCCTCAAATTTTAACGCTTGTGCTATTTTTTCTACAAAAAAGTTAAATTCTCGAAATGCTAGTTTAAAAAAATCATAAGCATCTCTATTATTGTATTTATAATTTTGTGGTTGAGCTTTTGGATTATCTGGTAAAATAATTAATAATTTTTCTTTAGGGTAAATTTGTAAATAAGAATGAATAACTAAATTGAAAATATGTTGTTCAATATTTCTATACTTTCGAATCAATTCACCGTTACTTTTCCAATATTCTTTTACAATTCCTTGTATCTCATGTGAAAATCTTGATAAAAGATTTTTATTATCTACAAAAGAATAAAATGAATTTAGAGCCTTTTTGAATTTTTTTTTATACTTTTTATAATGTTGTTCAGTTTCGTTTTCTTTGATATCTCGTGGCTTAAGAGAGATATTACCGGCTTTGGCGATTATAGGCATTATTCGGTCTTGAAGTATATACATCGTATTCAAAAAAGGCATAAGCAATGATAAATATTCATCTACTATAGATGATTGAAAAACAAAATGCTTACATTTTAAACTGAGCTTTGATTTCATTTCTCTAAATTGAATAATACTTGCATCATTAAGCATTTCCATTTGTTCAAGTATTCTATAGTCATTTTTTGCGAAAAACATAATTTCAGTAGCTAAATGAAAATAATTCATATAGTCTTTATTAACATCTTCTTCTATTGATTTATTTTCTGATTTTTTAAGAAACTGATACCTTAAACCATTAAACTTCAGAAAATATTTTTTCTTATTAAAAATTAGACTCATTTTACTTAAAAGTGAAAATCTTTTTTTCCAAGTATTAGATAACCTTTTACTCCAATTAATAACCATATTATAGGAAAACTTATCATAAATATTAGAAATATAAGACCCATCTTAGTTAGTAATAAGTAAGCCCCTATATATCCTCCAGTACCTATCAGACCATAATATACAACCCACACATTCCTTACTAAAAATGCTTTCCAAAAGTTAGTATTTTCCTCTTTCTTATCTTTATATTTTGGTTTTTTACTTGTACTAATTCGACCAAGTAAATCAAATACATAAAAATTTTTAAAGGAATCAGTGTTGAATTGTTGTTTTAATCCCTTACCTTTATAATTATCCGTACTATTAATAAAATCTTGAATATCTTGCATCCGTGTAATCCAAACTCTTTGATATAACTTGAAAAATGTGTCAAGCATCCAAAAAATCAGACTAATAGAAGTGCTATAAATAATGATAATAGTCCCTTGAATATTTAATTGAAATCCTAAGATAATAAAAGCTGACCATAGCGTTATACACCATCCTTTAATCTTAAAAGAAAGATTGTCGTAATCCTTAATCCTCTCTTGAACCATCACTGCTTCTTTCATTAAAAGTTCTTTCTGATACTCAATAAAACTCATAATTTTAATCATTTTCTTTATTATTAATAATTTTAGACATAAATGACTTTTAAAAGAGAGTATTAAAGGTTTGTTAATTCAGTTTGACAAGAGATTTTCTTTTGCTCTCTCAATCTATTTTTATTTCCTAAGCTACATATTATTGTGGCAAATCGTCAACTTTTCATATAATTTTTTCTTTTTGGCTCTAATTCTCCAAAACTATTGGAATCTTGTAACTCGTTGTAGCTTTTATACTCTAACAGAAAATTATTTCTAACAGGATTAGCCTCAATTGAGAAGGCGTGAATATCATGAACATGCTTTTTATTGTATTTTCTAATAAATTCTTTAAAATCATCCCAAAATGAATCTTTCTTTAAACATCTGCCAAGTGTTCTCTGTGAAGGGTTAATATCAGGCTCTAATAAATTCAGATCCAATATTACATCTTCCAATCTTGCTCCATTTGGATATATTGCCTTTATCTCGTGTTCTGGTATGCATTTCCCTTGTTTATCTCTGCGAGAATAATCAATATAACGAATAAAATATTTCAATCCATAATCGGCTAAGGATTCCCCCGTATTGCCCTTACTCAGTTTTAACGCTCCCAATCGTTCTGGATACTCCTTTTCTATATCACAGCCAAAATCCTCTGCCAACTCAAACTGCGAGTAGTTGCGGGCTATAGTATTTTTATCAAATTCTTCTCTGTTAAAGAGAATCTTAGAAAAAATAGAAAAACTATGGGAAAATTCCCCAAATTTAAGATTTGAACAATTTATACAGAATATTTTTGGATCTTCATTGACAGAGGAGGCATGCAATGGTTTAACGGAACTGGGTTTATTAGAAAAAAGAACAGAAAACGAAAAAAGTAAAGAAAATTAAATTTTTCATATTTTAATCCTTTTTTCTATGTTTGAATAATACTAAATAAAAAACTTGATATTTTTGGATTGTTTTAACTAAGTAAAAAGTTTTTTGATATTTTATAGTATAATAAGTTATCTAAATTAAAACAACAATGCCACAAATAAAATTTCTTGGAGGATGTAGAGAAGTAGGGAGGTCAGCAGTTCTAATTGAGTCAAATAATGGGGCGCAATGTATGTTAGATTATGGCATTAGATTCAAGGGCGAAGAAAGATTACCTTTAGATGGAGATTTTAGCAATCTTAAAGCTATTGCGTTGTCTCACTGCCATGTAGATCATTCTGGAGGTTTACCTTTTTTATTTAAGAACAAAGACATTCCCCTCTTTACCAACCCTCTAACGCTTAGGATGTCAGAGATTTTGATAAAAGATACGATTAAAATCTCCAATTATCCTCACCCGTTCGGGTATAGAGAGTTACAAAGAACAATTAAAAACGCATCTTTTCTTAGCAACGAAGTACGTCAGAAGATAGACGATAATTTCTATATTACATTTTACGACGCAGGACACATTCCCGGTAGTGTATCTATATTAGTAGAAGTTGATAAAAAGAGAATTCTTTACACGGGAGATATCAACACTCAAGAATCGAACTTAGTTTCTCCAGCCGAACCTCTCAAATTGCCTGAAATTGATGTATTAATTACGGAATCCACATATGCTTTAAAAGAACATCCTATAAGAGCGGAACTTGAAAAAAAATTTATTGATGATACTCTAAATATTATCGAAAATGGTGGAAAAGTTCTCGTTCCTGCTTTTGGGGTTGCTCGGTCACAAGAAATCTTGTTAGTTTTGCAAAAATACAATTTTAAAAGTGAAATATTTCTTGATGGATTAGCAAGAAAAGTTTCGACAGAGTACGCTCAATTTCCTAATTCTTTTAGAAATTTTGCTGAATATAAGTCTGCTTTAAAAAAAGCTCAATTAATAACATCAAGAGAAAAACGAAAGAATGTCAAAAAGAGATCAGATGGTTTAATCATATCTCCATCAGGGATGTTAAAGGGAGGTGCAGCTCTTGAATATATCAGCTCAATCTTAACTGACCCAAGCTCAGCAGTTTTTCTTGTGGGATATCAAGTCGAAGGAACTCCGGGAAGAAAATTAATTGACGAAAAAATTTTCGAGTTTAAAGAAAAAACCAGTAGGAATTATCGTACAAAAGATATTTCTATCAAAGCAAACTGTAATGTAGATTATTATGATTTTTCTAGCCACGCGGACAAATTTCATTTACACAAATATATCGAAGATATAAAGTTTCAAAACGATTCTAAATTTATTTTTTGTGTACATGGAGATGCAAAATCAACAACTTCATTTGCTTACGATTTGTCAGACAAAGGTTTTAATTCAGTTGCTCCTGAAATTGGTGAAACTTATAAGATATAGAAGAACATATATTAGAAGAACAATCTCGTTATTCTTGTAATTGCTTTTTAATTATTTTATTACAGTTTTCTAAAAAATCATCAATTTTATCAACTGGGACTCTTGTACCTGCAGCTGGCGGATGACCTCCCCCTAATTCGTCTAAATTTGAAAGGTCTAGTGCTTCTCTTATCGCCTCTGAAAGGTTTACTCCCTTTTTCACAATACTTTCGTGTGCTCTACTCGATATTTTATATACACCATCCTCTTTTCTCTTTGCACACCCAAAAATAGGTTTTGATTTATCTATTAAATCACTTTTGCTAAAAATTAACATAGAAGCAATTGTACCGATAATAGTTTCTGATATGACATCTTCTCCAAAAAAAAATTGTATGTGCTCTTTGAGTTGAATTTTATTTTCATCACGTATCCATGATAATGCTTGGCCTAAAGATCTCTTATACTCTATTAACTGCTCTCTTGCTTTCTTATAAGCGATTCTTCTATCCCCCATTGCAATAGCGATTCCTAACGATCCATTATGACTTCTCCCACATGAATTTAAAAGATAAGAAAATTCTTTTAGATCGTGTAATTCAGAACCAACTAATTCATTTTTTAATATGTACCTATTAATAATAAGATTATTTATAATTTCAGAAGGTTCAACATCGAGTTTAAGAGATATATATCTAATTATGCCCGAAGTAACTTTCTGTTTTTCTTCTTTGTTAAAATCGTTTAAAGTTCTTATATTACCATCTGAATTTTCCATCAAAATTCCTAAAGTTTGTAAAAATTTTAACATTTTACTCGTATTTCCAGTTAATCCCGGTAGATTAATATCGGTGGAGTAAGCTATTGCTTCATTTATAGGTTTAATAGGAGAAAAATTTAAGTCATTTACCATTTCTACTAAATCTGCATTGGTGGCATGTTCTAAAATAATAGAATTTAACCCAGTAAAAGAATTACTAGGCCCTCGATTTTGAATATCACCCGTTGCCCCTATAAGTGCTATTGGAGACAAATCTAAATTATTCTCATTTAACGCTTTAGCAAAGAAGTAACAAATTCCTGCTCCTGAAATTTCTTTACTACCATCAATTTCATAAAAATAAGGATTGATATGCCAAGGTTTCGAATTTTTGTAAATTTCTTTAATTTTATCGTCATTCTTATCTGAAATATCTTGGGGGATATGGTGATCTAATATAATATAGGGAGTATTTTTATTATCATTTTTCAATTTATCATCGAGTTCTAAATATTGTCCACTTCCAAAATCAGAAAAAATCAACAAATTATTATAGTCCTGAACCTTTTCTACAATTTTTATAATTTCCTCTCTTTCTAATTGTCTTAACACAGAGATCTGAAAGGGAATACGCTCTCTATATAGAGCCTTCCCAATTATTGCCCCAGATGTTAATCCATCTGCATCTAAATGAGTATATATCTGAACAGCAGCCTCAGATTCTTTTAAATGATCTTGAAACCATTTGATTGTTTCTGTTAGATCAGAGGTTAATAGTTTAAGTTTTGTATGTATTTTATTCATTTTTTTATAAAATTTTAATATAAACTTAGTTTAATATATTAAAATAAGAATTTAATATTAAATACTCAATTAAAAAAAAATATTAAGTGAAAAATATGACACACCATGTCAAAATTAATGAGTTAACTTTAAAGCTTGTTGAAAAAATAATTGAAAATAAAGAATTTTATAAAGCCGAAATACAAAAATTTGATAATGGCGCTACAGTCTTAGATATGACAAATGCATCGTGGAACGGGGGAAAATTAGTTGGTGAAATTTGTATGGGCGGATTAGGAACAGTTGATTTTACTTCCTATAACTTAGATGGCCATTATATACCGAGCGTTAATGTTTATACTTCCGAACCAATAATATCTTGTATGGCATCTCAACTAGCGGGATGGAACGTAAAATTGAAAAAAGAAGTAGAAAAAGAAGGTGTAGTAAAAAAAAAGACAATTTTTCAATCATTAGGTTCAGGACCTGCTAGAGCTAAAAGTAAAGTTGAAAAGCTATTTGAAGAAATTAAATACGCTGATGATTCGGACTGTGCTGTGATTGTTTTTGAAACCGCAAAGTTGCCTAACGAAGAAGTGATGGCAATAGTAGCAGAAAAATGTGGAGTAGATACAAGTAAAACTTATGCCGTTTGCGCACCTACTGCTTGTTTAACGGGGTCTATCCAAGTTGCTGCTAGAATCGTAGAAACGGGCATACATAAACTCCATGAAATTCATTTTCCTTTAGATGTGCTCAAAGACGGTTTTGGAACGGCTACAATAGCCCCTATTGCTAAAGACGATCTTGGAGCTATGGGGCGAACTAATGATTCAATTAGTGCAGCTGGTATGACTTACTATACAATTGATGTCGAAAAGGACAAACAAGATGAGATTTTTGATCTGCTTAAAAAAGCTCCAGCCAATACATCGTCTAGTTATGGAAGACCATTTTTAGAAACATTTAAAGCAGCAAATTATGATTTCTATGCGATTGATCCAGGATTATTCGCTCCGGCTATTTATACAATTACAAATATTCAAACAGGAAAGAGTATTACAGTTGGTGAAATTAACCATAATTTATTAAAAGAGTCCTATAAGTTAAGTTAAAATTAACTTTATCAATATTACTCTAATTTTTTTTTATTTATATTAAATAACGGTTCAAAAATCTAAAAATTAGTTAATTCGCCTTGATATTTTAATATTTCTGCATCGGATATATCTTTATCAACTTTAATTTGTTTATGGATTCCTAAATAAGCACAAGCTATTTTAGCTGCTGCAGCAATTTCAGCTTTTTTTAAGGTTAGAGAATATTCGTCAACAGGTTGTGCTTGATTGATATAGTATGATTTTCGATAATTTTTCTCACCTTGTACTGATTCATCTAAAAATGGGTCGTATTGAATTTTTTTTTCTTGTAATTCTGTAGCTCTTTCAGATTTCATCTTGTATAATAAAGAAGCCATTTTATCTGCCACATTGAAGGGTAATTGATTTTTTCCTATTATTCTAATGATGTTGTTTATGTCAAAATAATTTAATGTGTCATACTTTGCTCTTATAAAGCATTTAAGGTTTTCAGAATTTTTTTGACACTCAATCTCAGTCCAATCGTGAATTGCCAATCTTCTTCGGAAAAAGATCAATTCCCAATCGATTCCTAACTCTTTTAAAAATTTAAATAATTTGTCGTCATTCGGTTTTCTCGATTCTATAATAATAAATAATTGTAGACCGTAGTATTTATGTTCTTCTTGTAGGAAGTATCCTCGCTGTTGCATTGACGCAAGGATTTTAACCTTTATAGAGTAAATATTATCAGAAACATCCCTTTTTTCACAGTTTAAGTAAATTACATTTCCTTCTTCGGTAATATATTCACTATCAAGAAAGCCTAAAATGCTATCATCGTTTTCTTCAATAAAATCCTTCAATCCACTGAGAGTTGGTTTTACATCATACTTTGTTAAATCATTTTCTCTGATTGTAACGTAATCAGTATTACTTCCTCCAATTGCTAATTTAATAGATTTTAATTTTAACTCTTTTTCCTCTCCAAACACATTTTTAAAAGCATCAATTAAAGGAAAAATTTCATTCTCTAAAATATTTAGATTAGCCATTGAACTTTCAAAAGGTTGCGGTGACTCAAGCAATTTGTTTAATACTGGCGCTTCTGAAGCATCGACTTCAATTTCATAATCTTTTGCTAAGTTCTTTCGAATAATACAAAAAGACCTTCTTTTTTTATTGTATATGGAAAGAGAAGTACAATTGTCTATTACCGCTCGAAATTGTTCGTTGTACATATCATCAAAACTTTTCGATTTGAGCTTTCTTTTTCTCATGAATTTTACCAAAAAATATTCTATTGTTAAATTAATAAAAAAACAATTTTATAATTTTATGTATGAAAAGATATAATTGTCTTTTATTAATATTACTCAATTAATAATCTTTTGATAACTTTTTGTTAAAAAATAACATAGATAGTTAGTTTACTATTACATTATCCGGTATTTAGAAATTTGTGGGATCCTAATCTCTTAATTAAACAAAAATCAAGCAAAAGTTCTAAAAGCAGAGTAACAGAAGTAAATTCATTGAACTTAAATAAAAATCTAATCTAATTCGTCCTCTAAGAAGTATTTACTTCCCTTTTTCTTATATATTATTGTTGAGCCAAAAGTATTTCGCATAGTATATTTGTCTCCTTCAACTTCTATTAATTCAATAGAATAAGACAACGCTCTATCTTTTAGTATTTCGTCGACAATTCTTTTTTCTTCAGCAGGGTCCATAATATAGAAATATAATGCGGTTAAAAAAAAATTTTCTGTTTTCTTAAAATTATTTATTTAAATAAAAATTACTTACAAGGACTCTTTTCCAGTCATCTCAATTATATTTAATCTCATTATACATATGTTATCATATGCTTGTTCATTTTTAAGGAATCTTTTTTTTACTTTACCTGGATCTTCTTCTAAGTGATTTAGAATGATGTTAAATCCATATTTTTTTTCTTCCAAATCCTCTACAGTTGCCATTTTACCCCAGAATACGATAGAACGGTACTTATGAGAACAATCGTTCATTACATATCCTAGATCATCCACTATTGTGCCACACACGTTCGAATTTTCCCTTAAAAACTCAACCTTTAACCCTTCTTTAGCACTATGAAAGAATAAAGAATTCTGTTTTAAGTCAAAACCATAACTTAAGGTTACGATATAAGGTTCGTTAGCTCTACACATTGAAATCGTCGCAAACTTTCCGTTTTTCAATATTTCAATTATTGTATTTTTATCCGTTACTTCCCTTTCTTTTTTTTTCATATGATATTTCGGCATACATTTTTCTCACACTAAGATTTAAATCATTATATCCAAATAAGGATGCTTAAAAATTATGTAATAGTAGTAATTCCTCTGGATATTACTTTATTATTTAAAAAAATTATCTCAATCAAAAATTATACTGTATAAAACTAACGGTTTCAACGGTTTTATTAAGAAATCGTGAAAAATTTAATAAAAACTTATGTTTAAAATATAAATAAACTTCTAGATAAACATACAACAGAATTAAAATATTTGTTTGTGGATAATAACCATGGCTAAACAGGTACTTGATATTGGCTTTTTCAGCACAATGTACAGTCAGATTAATGGTACTGCTCATGCTGTTCGATTTTTATCCGAAGCAATCGCAAAACTTGGTCATAATGTTCATGTTTTTGCACCTCGAGTTCAAAATGGGTACAAAAAGCCGAAAACTTTACATTTTCACGAAATTGGGGGTGTAATGATTGCACCTAAAACGGGTTTTGTTCTAAGTGCCCCCATACATAAAATTTTTTTCTGTCAACACGATTATCTCGATATTTCCCACATCCATACGCATGCTGTTGTAGGATCCATGGCAATAAATTGGTCCAATTATTTAGGGATTCCAATGGTAGGAACTCATAATAGTCCTATGCAGTATTACACGGCTCAATATGTTCCGATCATTGGTAACCTCTTGACAAAAGGCGACCTTATTTGGAGATACGAACGCCATATAGTAGATAAATACGATTTTGTTCATGTCGCTACAAAATCCAAAAAAGATTTGTTAAGAGATTACAGATTTAAAGAACCAATAGTTTGCATGACGAATGGTATTCACGATTCATATTTTACAAATTTGAAAGAAAATGGGATTCGTGAAAAATATAATTTAGAAGGTAAAAAGGTCCTTTTATATGCATCAAGGCTATCACCAGAAAAACACCCCATAGATATTATTAAAATATTTAAAGAAGTTCATAAAGCAATTCCTAACGCTCACCTATTATTAGTTGGAAGCGATGGTCCATCAACTGACCACGTAAAAAGAATAATTAATAAGAAACAATATCGAGATTTCGTTTCGTATGCTGGTAGAATACCCTTTCCAGATTTATTAAAATTATATGATACAGCAGATCTAACTTGCTTGTGGTCGTGGATTGAAGCTGAAGGGCTCGTCTTACTCGAAGCGATGGCTCAGGGAACACCCTGTGTTGGAGCTAATGCTTGTGGAATTAGTAATATAATTCGACATGGCAAAACGGGATATTTGGCAAATAATCTCGATCAATTTAAAGATTATGTTATAAAGTTATTAAAAGATGACGATCTTAGGGCTGAATTTGGAAAAAATGCTCAAAAAGTAGCTCAAGATTATAGAGTAAGCAAAATCGCAAAAACATGGATTAAGTTATACAATTTCACAATTAACGAACTCTATCCTTTACGATACAATAGAAAAGATAGGAAAACTCGTGTGGAGTTAGTAAAAGAATTTATCCTACACTTACCAAATGCAACCTTTTAGATGTTATCTCTCTCTCTAACTTTTTTAAGTTTTGATTTACATTTCTCACATAGATAAATAGATTTACTATCAATTTCTTTAATATTTTTAGAGAAGTGCATAACACAATAATCGTTAATACAATGGCCACAATCTAATATTAAATGTCCTATTTCATGAATTACTTCTTTAAAGATCCTCCTTTCCATCTTTTCCAATTTAAGATCCTCAAGATTAAACAAATCTATCAGGTTATGAGTAGACACTATAGCACTCATGTATTTAATATGTGCCTCTCCAAATAAAAACAATAACTTTTCATTACTACTAGAATAGATTGGTAAATTTGTCAATCCTAAACCAATATCTAATTTATATTCAAATTTTTTATCAACAATAATTTCATAAAATTTATTAGTTGGTTGGAGGAGGACCTTTTCTGAAGATTTATTTAATAAATTATGTTCCTCCTTTACCCTTAATTCAAATATTTCAGGGCGTATATTTACATTTTTTATAAACTGAATGCCATAAAAAAAAGAATCGAACGTTTGTTCCAAATGAAATCTCAACTTGTTTAACATAGAAGTTGACACATTACCAATAAAGATAATTCCCAAATGACAAGGAAATATAATTTGTCTATTAGTAGATTGATTTATTGGTAATACTAGAGTGTGCTTATTTAAAAAATCTTTACCATTTTGAAATTTTGACATAATAAAATTATTTTAACAAACGGATATACTCTTTTTTTATTCATAATTATTATCTATTTAAGTTATTAATAATTTTATAAATTTAAATAATTATTATAAAAATCTTTCTTAATATCGTAATGTCGGACAATCCTAAAACAATAAATCATCAAGACGATGACCAAAAAGACGCTCAAATAAATTTGAAAATCAACGGGGAGCAAAAAGAAGTAATAGAAAAGGATTTTGTATCTCACTTTATACCAACATACAGAATTAAATCTTTGTTATATCCCTTACCTATAATAATAGTTATTGTTTTTGCTGCTTTTTTAGCCTATCTCACATTTTTTGTTGCGGGTATTCAGATTGAAGAAAGCTACTTCCCTGAAGACGAGTTTGGCGCCTTGGCCGTCGTATTAAATGGAGCTATTTTCACTATAGTAGCAGTAGTTTCAGCGTTTGTTATCGTCTTTTTTATAAAAAAATTTGGAATAGGCGTTTTAAAATACATTTTTGGACTGAGTTTTGCTTTTATAAGTTTCTTTATGACTCTAATGTTTTCAGAGGTAATTATTTATTTAATCTTTGTTCAATTTCCCGAAACTACTTTTGTTTTGAAACTTTATTTTCTATTTATTAACGCCTACTTGCCAATAATGACGGCGTTTTTAGTCTTTCTACTACTTTACAAATACTTTACTTCAAAATCAATTAATACAAAAAACTTAATCATTTTATACGTCAGCTTATTAATTAGTGCTTCGATGAGTATTATTTTGCCCTTTTGGAGCACCTTAGCTATATTAATTGGCATCTCTCTTTGGGATATCTTTGGTGTTCTTTATAAACATGGGCCAATTAAAGCTATGATAGATATAACTTCCCAAAATGACGATGAAATTAGCTTAACAAAAGCAGAAACAAAAGAAAAAATTAAGAGCGGTGAGATGATCTATGATACCTCCAAATTAGAGATTGGAATCGGAGATTTGGCTTTTTACAGTTTACTTACTTCAAGCGTCCTCCTTTATACAAACAATGTAATAATTATGATTTTAACCACAGTTGCAATTCTGATCGGAACAGGAATTACAATATCGGGATTAAAAAGAAATAAAATTTTGCCTGGGCTACCCATTTCTATTTTCTTAGGCATAAGTACTTTTTTCCTGTCTCAGTTTGTAATAAATATCTTTTTTATATGATTTTCGATTTCTTATGTAATGTATTGATAAATAAGGTTCTTAATGTTAATTAAAAATTCTAAAAGTTGAAGGAAATAATGGTTGATTTAAGTCTTATTAAAATATTTACGGTTGTTGGTGCGGGAACCATGGGGCGAGAAATAGCCCAAGTTGCTTTACTGTCAGATATGTTTGACAAAGTCATTTTGAACGACATTAACGAATATTCTCTAAATAACGCGAAAAAATATATTAAACTTGGTATAGAAAAAATTGAATCTAAAGGAAAGCTAGGCCAGGGATTAACCACGCTTTCTCTAATTAAAAAACTAATTATTGATAAAAATCTAATTAATTCTATTAGAGAAGCAGATTTTATCGTAGAAGCGATACCCGAAGTAATGGAATTAAAGCAAGATTTATTCAGAGAACTAGGGCAACACGCGCCAAAACATGCGGTGTTAGCAACAAATACCTCAACGATGAGCATTTCTAAAATCGCCGAAGCGTCAGGCAGACCAGAACAAGTAATTGGAATGCATTTTTTTACGCCTATTCCGTTACTCCGATTAATTGAATTAATTAAAGGAGAAAAAACATCTCAAGAAGCGTTTAACTTGGGAGTAGCAATTGGTCAAAAGCTACCAGCGCTCAAAGGCAAAAGATATATCGCAAAAATAGAAAAGGAAAGTCCAGGCTTTATTGTAAACCGCTTAACCATTGCGACAACTCTCCTTTTTAACTGGATTTTAGATATGGCTACGGAAAAAGGAATACCTTACGAAAAATTTGACAATGATTTTGTATCTTCCCCTGAATTAGGACCCTTAGCTAAATGGGATTACTTAGGTTTAGATGTTATTTGCGACGTTATGAATTATTTTGCGAAAATGATATCACCAGAATTCGCCCCCGGCAAAACGCTCACAAATCTTCTGAAAGCGGGAAATTTGGGGAGAAAATCGGGAAAAGGCATTTATGAGTGGTTTGAAGGAAAGCCAAAAATTAGCTTTCATGAAAAAGCAGGATTATTTAATCTAGAACACTATTTCGCAATTCAATTAAACGAAGGTTGTAGATTATTAGGGGAAAAGATTGTTTCTGGATATAAAGTAATTGACGACACTATGTTAGCTGGGATGGACATGCCCGGACCTTTTGGAGCTGGAAAAAAGAATTACGAAAAATGGTCTCAAATGTTAGATGATCTTTCAGAATTTACTGGAATAACCTATTTTAAACCTTGCAACTTAATGAAATCTGGAAATTTTCTAAAAATGCGAAAATAATTTGTTATAAAGCTATAATTAAGATATCAAAATTTTTAGAAAATACTTTTTCAAGAATAAATATTAATTTATAACATATATTAATCTAAATTATCGATACAATTATTTCTTCATGAAAAATGAATGAAAAAGATTCAGCTCCTAAAACGGGTTTCCATAAAATTATTGATTTTTTTAACAATAATCTTGAAAGGAATCATCCAATTGCAATCGCTGAAGTAGTTGAGAAAACCGGATTTTCGTGGAGCTTCGTGAAAAAAACACTTGCTAAAATAAAAGAAGAATACGATGGATTTCATTTTGAAAAATCAGGAAGCACATGGATTATGTGGAAAGATCGAAATCATATAATAAAGAAATTGGACGAAACCTGTTCTCGATTTTTAAAAGATGATGAAAAGTAATGCTAAATGGCTTGATCGATTCTTCATCTCTTACACTTTCTAACCTTTTAACCTGAGATGTATAAAATACAGCAATCCGGGCAAATATTTTATTCTGTAAATTGCTAGAGCTTACATAATTATGCTATTTACCGAATCTGGAGGATTAGGCGAAAAAAAAGACTGGATAAATTCAATGTCGAGTTCGTTAAATACTGTGGTGCTCTTACATGAAGCAATTAAGATCCCATAGTGTTTTAACGGTTGTATTAATATTGCCCCATCAGAACAATCAATTAGTATTCGTTTTAGATTGCCCGCTATTATTTCACCAACAAATTGCCTTCCTATCCACCTTAGAGCAGCACATATCGCGGCGATAAGTGTACGATCGGTGTTTTTATCTACAAAAGAAGCAATTGGTAAGCCTTCGTTACCCACAACTATGATTGCGCTAATTCCTATATTTTTCTTACACAAATTTTCTAGATATTCTTCTAGATTGGACATTATAAATAAGCCCTCTGTTTTCGGCTAAAAATAATTTTAACAAGAAAATATTAGTAATCCCAAATATATATGTGTTTGCTTAGGGTGTAAAATAAAAATGTCGGAAATTTGTTTTAAGAGCAATTCAAACCTAACTCTCACCCTACCTCCTATACAAAGTAAGATTGATTTATTTTCAAAAAAAGTGCTATTAAATTGCTATAAAATGTATTTTTAATTATATGTTCTAATAATAAGTTTTCTTAAAAAACCAACATTATCAATTTTTAAACCTTAATTTAAACGGTCTTGGCCTTAGATAATAGAGAGTGTGAATATTCACACTAGCTTTATATTTTATGTTCCATTTTATAAAACAAATTTTTATCTATAAAAATATACATATTAAAGTGTCTAATTTAATGAAGATTGAAAAATCAAGTCAAGAACTTGAAAATGAAGTAATTTATGCCGGTTTATGCATTCATTGCGGAAGTTGTAACGCGTTTTGCCCACATATGGATTTTAACGAAGAAACTGGACAAGCTTATGTCGTTGACGAATGTGCTGAGACTGTTGGTTTGTGCTATAATGCATGCCCACGAAGTTTCCTTCCTGTTTCCGAAATTGAAAGAAAAATGTTCGGTCAAAATCGCGTTGACTTAGCTGTTGGAGTATATAAAGATATAATTCAGGTTAAATCCAAAAATAAAGATGAGCTTTTGTATAATTTAGTTTCAGCCGCATTTGACTCTGGAATTGTTAAACACTTTGTTTTGAGTAAACCTAAAAGCAAAAAACCACCCGTTGCTTTTCCTGTAGTTGTTGATAGCGCAAAGGATGCTAAACAATACATCCCTACCAACCCCAATCAAAACGCTGGGCCCTTAATCACGGGAATTGGAAGAGCTTATTTGGATAGAAAGAGAGATATAGGTATTATAGCGAATCCATGTCATCTTCAAGGTCTTGCAAAAATTTTAACGAGCGATTTTAACACGGGTGCTGAGCGTACTTCCCTAAAGATAGCCTTTGCCTGTTCTTCTGGTGGAATGGCGGGTTGTAAATATTGTACTGATTACTCTGGCGAGTTTTCTGATATTTCTTATAGTCCATGGGGCGCACCTAAAGGTTCTGGAGAATCGTTTTTGATTGTGAGAACTGATGTAGGTCAAAAAGTCGTAGATCACGCAATAAAGATGAAATTAATCGAAATTACAAATAAAGAGCCCGATCTTAGCGAAATGAAAAAGTTCATAGATAAGAAGAGAAAGAAAAACTTCTTAAATTTGTTAGGTAGAGATTTAATTACTGCCAAATACTTGCATTTAAACATTGACGAATTCAAAGATATTCTCTAATAAAATTTTTGAAGTAGTTAACCCAAACCCATTTTTTTTTGTATTTCTTTTATCAACATTTCAAATATAATTTTATTATTTTCGCCCGATTTTGAGCTAGTTTCAAAAAGTTGAGGGATATCATGTTCTTTCCGAAACTCCTCAGCTTCTTCCCGCTTAACAGTTCGTCTAGTGTCAGCTAGATCAACTTTCTCTCCAATTAGTATAAACACGGGGTCTAAAGAATTGTCTTGAACAATATCGTACCATTCTTGAAGGTTCTGGAAACTCGTATATCTAGTAATATCGTAACATAGCAGGCAACCGTGAGCGCCTCTTGCATAATTTGGTAAAAAAAATCTGAACCTTTTTTCGCCAGCGAAGTCCCAGATTTGAAGTTTTACTACCAGATTTTCAAATTCCATTTGATAAGTGGCTAAATCCGTTCCAATAGTGATTTTCATTGGAGTAAAATGCCCAGTAATCAGTCTCTGTATCATGGTGCTTTTACCGGTCCCCCCATCTCCTACAACGACTACCTTAAAAAGATATTTGCGTTTTTGCTCGGTTGGTTGAGACATAATATACAATTATTTGAAATTCAAGTAATTAATATATGGATAAGATTTTAATAAATTAAAATAATCCTATAATTTATTCTCTAGCTAAATCTCGATTAAATTTTTTATTTATTTTAGTAAGATTTTCGATCATGTTTTTACGATCTTCTTCGGGTAATTCTTTCATTAACTCTTCTAAATTAGCGTGATTTATGTTGTTCAAATCTTTGTAGATGAAGATAAGTAAAAAACTTGCTATTAAAGGAGCAATTATAACAATTAAAAACGAAATGATAGATATATTTAATGGCAGTGAACCCTCAATTCCAGTGCCCGGTAGATAATACGAAAGTCTTGAAAAAGTGCTATCTATAAATAAAGTAAAACTTATATTTAAGATGTTTAGGAATATGAATGTACTTAAGTTAACAATGCTTACAATTTTAAAACTCTTCAATTTTAGATGTGAGATCACTTTATCTAAATCGCTTTTAAGTAAAGTATTGTTTTGAGCTTGCGTACTGAGTTTATTATTTTTTAACCGAATTACTATTTTGGAATACTTCCATACATCAGTTAGAATCCAATAAAACCCGAATGTGTAGAGAAAGTTAAAAATTACGTTAAAAAATACATCATAGTATTGAATTAGCTGTGGATGATAATAAGATTCTGCTCCTATCCAAAATAATAAAATTAATTGGAGTATTGCCGCGAAAAACAATCGATTAGCGTGCTTTTTTTCCAATCCAATGGGATTATAAATAATTTGGGTGCTATTAGACATGGTTCTCCATTTATTTGTATTAATTATTCTGAAAAATACAGAATACGCAAATGTAATAGTTGGAAATAGCAGTAGAAATAAATTTACCCAAGATTGAGTGAGGATAAATAAATACAAAATAATAAAAATTATTATGTCTCTGAGTAAAGTCTCATTGAGTAATTCTCTTAGAAGTAAATAATTTTCATCAGAATTATTTTCAATCATTTTTTAATAATAAATAATAAAAAACATATATACTCTATGATATTATTAGTTCTAAATTATAGGTTAACAATACTAACCTAAAAATCCTTCGGTGAACAAAATAAATTATCTTGATTTCTTTCCATATGACCAATTTAGACGCGACCAAGAAGATATCATCAAAAAAGTTGAACAGGCTTCAATTGAAAAGAAAATTACTTTACTTGCAGCTCCAAATGGTACAGGTAAGACAATAATTGCTTTAAGTGCCTTACTACCTCTAGCAATACGAAATAATCTAAAAATCATCTATATGTGTCGTACCCATTCTCAGAATACAAGGATTATTAAAGAGCTAACGAAGATTTCAATCTTTCTAAAAAAGAAAGCCCCCCAAATCCAAATAAGCGGACTATCCATTAGGGGAAGAAACGAAATGTGCCTTAACGAAACTTTATTATCGTTAAAACTTAAACCAAAAGAATCGATGTCCGTATGTGGAGACTTAAGAAAAAATAAAAATTGTAGATATTATCTAAATTTAATCAAAAAAAGAAATGAATACGATAACCCTATCGATATTGCTCCCGATTTATTAAGTAAACCGGTTGATGCCGAAGAATTAATTAACTTATGTAAAGATCAAAAATTATGTCCTTATTTTTTGAGCAAATTCCTTCTAAAAGAAATGAGATTGATCGCATGCAATTACCAGTGGATTTTCAATCCTTTTATACGCGAAAATTTTTTACAATTTATAGATGAAGAGCTTAATAATTGCATTTTAGTGCTTGATGAATGTCATAATGTAATTGATATGGCAACAGAAATTAATTCCGATAGAATAACGCCGTACTCACTAAGAATATGTCTAAAGGATTTAGAGATTTTCAGGTCACCAAGTATTATGCAGAGGTTTGTAAAAGTCCTATTAAGCCATTTAGAAAAGAAGAAAAAGAGTTTAAGTGTGTCAGAAATAGAAATTAAAGCAGAAAATTTCCTGCTTCAAGTTTATTCAAAGTTAGGGCTTTCAAACTTAAACGATTTTAAGAATCTCGTTAGGGATATACACAATTTCAGTGTTTCAATTCACGACGAAAAGGCTGCAAACGGTGATGTTTCAAGAGATTTCATAGGGCCTTTAGCAGAGTTCTGGCTAAAATGGATAAGAAGCTATTTACTGGATAATTACTTCTTTTGTTATAATCTTAAAAGGGTAAGAGAGCGACCGATAATTTCAATAGAAATTGTTGCGTTAGACCCAAGAGATATTGTTATTCCCATCTTAAAAGAGTGTTATACTAGTGTGCATCTTTCTGGGACCGTAAATCCTTATGTTTATAATAATTTAATGGGTTTGAGAGAAAGTGGAAAAAGTTATAAGGGAATCGTTGCGAGTTCACCATTTCAAAAGGAAAACATTAAAGCATTAATTACAGAAGGTGTAGACACGCGTAGAGGGAGTCGAACAGGCCCAATGTTTAAAAAGATTCTCTCTAAAATTGATGAAGTAATTTATAGCACTCCTGCTAATATAGGCATCTTTTGTGCTTCATATAAAGTTCTAAACGCATTAGTTACGAACGGTATTGAATCTATAGCTAATAAGAATAAAAAACAATTATTTATCGAGGAACCAGGACTTTCTGCTTCAGAAAATGCCTTCTTGGTAAACGATTTTAAATCAATGGCATCACCTTCTCGTAATGGAGCTGTTTTATTGGGCGTGTGTGGAGGAAGAAATTCAGAAGGAGAAGATTATCCGGGAGATTATATGAATTCAGTAATTATCGCTGGATTTCCGTATCATTTACCCGCCCCCCGAGTTAATGCAAAAATAGAATATTACGATAAGGTTTTTGATAAACAAGGATGGAATTTCGCATACCTATATCCTGCCGTTCAAAGGGCAAACCAAGCTTCTGGGCGTCCTATACGAAAAATAAAAGATAAAGGCGCAATAATATTTATGGATTTCCGTTTTAAACAAAAGCACAAATGGATTTCTGAATGGATAAGAAAAGAACTTGAAGTTGTGCCAGATAAGGAAGGTGTTTTAACAAAAAATTTATATCATTTTTGGCACAGTTAAAATATTTGAAAGAATCAATTATTTTTCATCAATTCAAGAAGTTCAACACATTTATTGTAAATTAAAGTACAGATTCGCTAATTTTTTAGAAACAATGCTCCATGTAAAATTCGTCTTAACCCTTTTGTAGCAATTCTCCTTAATTTTCAGAAAATAATATGGATCTAATAAAACATGTGATTTAATGATTTCGTCTGGTATCTGGTTAATGATATTTAGAATATCAATATCATAGATTGTTTTATTTTCAGAATTCTTCATAAGTTGCGCAACTTCTGACGCTTTAAAGAGGGATATTAAAGCATTTGCAAATTGTTGGTGGTTGTCTTTTTCTATTAGAATACCAGTACCTATTTCGGGAAAAGTTTTTACATCAATAATAGTTTCTTGCAAGCCTCCAACTTTACTTGCAATGATGGGCATTTTAGATGCCATAGCTTCTAATGCCATAATACCAAATGGTTCCCATCGAGATAAAGCACAATAAACATCGGCAGATATATGTGCCAGATAAAAAATATCGGAAGCTACTCCGAAAATTATGCGTATGTTTTCAGGATATTGTTTAACATAGTGAGCATATGTTTTAATTTCATTTAAGCTATAATCAGTTGGTAATATGAGAAAAAGGAATTTAGCATTAGGAACTGCCTTTAAGACCTCTGGAATTGCTTCAAAAATAATTTCAAAACCTTTTTGAGGAGAAACCCTTCCTGTCGTAAGAACTAACGGGCCTGATTCTGAAAAGGCTTTAATATTACCGTTTTTAATAAAGGGATTTCCGTTTGATATTTCGTTTATTGTATCCAAAACGGATTTAGAATTAATTAATGGGCTTTGGCTGAGATTACCTATTTTATACTCTAAAAGGAACTTTTTCATATTGATATTTGTAACCTCAGTTTCTTCTGAGAGATTTAGGAATTCGCGAATTTCTTTTCCATGAATTGCTACTACTCTTTTATAAATCTCATAATAATCCCAATCGCATCCATCCCAAACAAAATCAGCCTTGAACTCTATTAATTTTTTGCCACAATTTGGAATAATATCTGATATTAAATATGATTGACTTACTGTAGTAACCACATCTGATATAATAGCCCCAATCTTTTCAACTGTGGGTACTGTAGACTCAAGACCCGATCCGTTAAATTCCTTAGATAGTCTAAATATTTCTTTCAAATTTAACATTTTAAACCCTTCATTCAACAAGACTCTAATAGGCGTTTCGTCTATTCCACTTGCTCTATAAAAGTCGTATTCGAACCTCGGCCAAGTTAATAAGTGTATAGTTAATATTGAAGCAACTTTTAAACTATTTTTTGCTAAGATCTGTTTCATTCCAATGTAAGGCAAAACAACGTGGTAATCGTGCATATGAACGACTTCAGGCAATTTATTCCTGTTATTTTCTAAAAAGAATTCTACTAAACATTGAATCCCAATGCTAAAAAGAGATATTTTACCATTTATTGTTTCTGGATTATAAACCGTCTTATCATCCAAATACTTTGATGTGAAAGAATTTTCTCCAGAAACTAAAACGATGTTCACATTTTCCATTTTAAATTTGTAAAATGTAATATAATAGCTAGCTTCCTGCTCTTTTATTCCGATAAAAGAAGGATTAATTTGACCAACACAACTGAATGGTAATTTTTCCAATTTATATTTGTTTTTGAGATTTTCAAGTTGCCCATGGGACGGCATAAATACAGTTATATCGAACTGTTCAACTAAATGTTTTGCTTGGTTTGCAGGTACCTCCCCAAGTCCTCCTACTTTAGCTACACCAGCGTACTCAAATGAAAAAATCCATACTTTTTTCTTATTTTCTATCAAATTAGCTTATTTTTTAAAGAACTTAATTTTCTGGAAAAAAGCTCAAGACTTATTTAATTATTAATATTTATTTAAAGACTTAAAATATTACTTTTATTAAAGTTTAATTAAATTTACCTATTGTTTGGGGCTATCTCGGTAAAAATAAAATATTTTTATTAATTTATTTATCGCTTTTATGTTTTAAAATTTGACCGTTTAAAGCTCCAGTATGGATGCCCTTTTTAACGGCTATTTTACCATTTACGATAACATAGTCAATTCCTTCAGGAAATTGGCGCCCATTTTTGTATGTAGATTTATCTTCTATTTTTTCAAAATCAAATATTACTATATCAGCTTTTTTATTTTCTTTAATTTCGCCGCGATCACTTAATCCCAATATGGTCGCCGGTAAAGAAGTCATCTTCTTAATTGCTTTTTCTAAAGATACTATGTTTTTTTCCCTTACATATTTAGATAAGATTTTAGGAAATGTCCCGTACGATCGCGGGTGAGTATTTGCGTCTTTAACCAAAAAACCGTCAGAACCTACGCATACAAAATCTTGTTTAAAAAGGGAATAAATGCTTTTTGCTTCGCTCATCATTCTCATAGAAACCATTATTCCCCCTTCTTCATCTCTTACAAAATCTAATAAACCATCAATAAATTTTCTTTTCGGATATAAAATTTCGATAGCGCGCCCTAAAAATTCTCCCTCTATTTTATGATTATGCGTTACACTAATTATTCTCACTGATTTTTCAAAAAACCTTAAGAGAAATTGTCGTAAAATAATTTTAGGGATAATTCCTATTGCTTTAGGAGCGCTTGACAAAAAATTAGCTGATATTAAAGTAAATATTTCATTAATAATTTTTTTTCTTTTTTCTAAATCAGTGAGATTTTCTTTAAAATTATCGTAGACCCAAGGCTGAAGTAGGACATAGGATAGACTTGTAGAACTTTCTTCGTAAGGATATAAATCGGCATGGATTTTTAACCCCTGTTCTCTAGCTTCTTTCACTAAATTTATCATGTCTGAAGTTAATTTCCAAGCAAAGCTACTTCCAGCTTTCCAATGAGAAATTTGTGCTTGAACATTTGCTTCTCTGGCAATTTTTATTAATTCAGTCATACCTATTTTGATTACATCTCCTCCTTCGTTTCTCATATGCGAATCGTAAATACCCTTATATTGAGCTACAACTTTGCATAATTCAATTATTTCTTCTGTAGATGTTATAGAGCCTGGAGGGTAAATTAAACCCGTAGTTAAACCAAACGCTCCAGCTTTCATCCCTTCTTCTACGCTTTTTTTCATCCCTTCGATTTCCCTTTCGTTTGCAGGTCGCCTTTCAGAACCCAAAACTAAAAACCTAACGTTTCCATGCGGGATAAAAAAAGCAAGATTAATAGAAACCCCTTTTTTAACGATCGCATCCATATATTCTTGAATTGTATCATATAATATATCAGAGGACCCAAAAATGTTTTTAACGAAATTACGGTAATATTCTCTTACTTTTTCGTTAGCGGGAGCAAGGCCTATTCCGCACATCCCAACTACGAGAGTCGTTACACCCTGCATTATGGACGCTTCTGCTTTATTTATCTCCAGAATTGAAAGGTCTCCGTGATGATGCATGTCAATAAAACCGGGGGCAACAATTTTATTTGAAGCGTCAATTATTTCTGTTCCAGCTGCATCAATGTTCTGTTTGATTTGAACAACCTTATCCCCTTCAATTAAAATATCCGATATAAAGCCTTGTGAACCGGTACCATCAAAAATCAGTCCATTTTTAATTAATAATCCCACTAATATCAACCATAATTAATTTTCGAGTTCTTCTTATTTGATAAAATTAACAATTTCATTTTAACTATAATTATTAAATTAAATAATTAAAATTTTTATTGAGTTATTCTTATAGAATTAAATAAATAAACGAAAATTTAGAAAAAGAAATTATGTGCGATACATTAGTAGCATTAGGAAATTCAACTAAAGATGGAAATGTAGTTTTTGGAAAAAATAGCGATAGACAACAATCTGAAGCTCAATTAATAACATACGCTCCACGAAAAAAATACTCTCTTGGAGAGGAAGTAAAATGTACTCATATTGTAATTCCCCAAGTGCCAGAAACAGCATCGATAATTTTAAGTCAACCATATTGGATGTGGGGAGCTGAAATGGGTACTAATGAGTATGGAGTTGTTATTGGTAATGAAGCGGTTGCTTCAAAAGAACCTTTAAATGAAAACGGACTTCTTGGAATGGATCTTATAAGATTAGGACTTGAACGGGGAAAAACAGCAAAAGCAGCATTAGAAATAATTATAGAACTACTTGAGAAGTATGGACAAGGAGGAGCTCACACATTAAAAGGGAGTAATAATAGTAATTCCATGATTATAGCGGATGAAAAAGAAGCTTATGTGTTAGAGGCAGTTGGAGATTGGTGGATTGTTGAGATTGTTAAAAATTATCGATCAATTTCTAATCACATCTCAATTAGAGGTAAAGGAGATATTAGAAAAAAGGGTATAATAACACATGCTATTGAAAAAGGGTATTGTAAGGATGATAATGATTTTGATTTTAAAATGAACTTTTCTCGAGTTTCTTTACCAGATAAATGGCCACTTACATCTAGAGATGGATGTTCATTGAATCAATTGTCTACAAATAAGGGTAAAATTACGCCAGCCCTAATGATGGAATTCTTAAGAGAACATGAAGTTGGTATTTGTATGCATGGTCGTGCTGATCGATCAGTAGGGTCTCAAGTTTCCCATTTAAGAAAAGGAAAGAAATCAATACATTGGTTTACTGGGAATACGATCCCGTGCTTAGGTATATTTAAACCCTACACTTTCCCTTATGAAGGAAAAAAATTTACTAAGCCAGGACCTTATTCTGAAATTAATCCTGATTGGTTTTGGACTCGTCATGATAAATTCGTGGAAAAAATTGCTCGAAGGCCAAAAAATGATAATTCTGAAAGAAATATATACTATGGAAAAATAAGAACCGTAGAAAACGAAATATTGAGACGTACGGAGGAGATTATTAATACAAAAAACGATATCTCAGAAAACGAATTTAATAAGTTGATAAGAGAAGTTAATAATTATGCGTGGGATAAATCAGAAGAACTGGTTAGTTGAATGTGTGATACTCTCGTTGCTTTAGGAAATTCAACTGAAGACAGACATGTTATTTTTGGTAAGAATTCGGATCGTCCATTTAATGAAGTGCAATTAATAACTCATTCTCCAAGAACGAAACATGAAAAAGGAGATTCATTGAAATGCACTTATTTAGATATACCTCAGGTTTCTGAAACCAATGCAATTTTATTGAGCCAACCATTTTGGATGTGGGGAGCAGAGATGGGTTCTAATGAATATGGTGTTGCAATTGGAAATGAAGCAGTATATACGCATGAACCTCTGAGAAGAATTGGGTTATTAGGTATGGATCTATTAAGACTCGGTCTTGAACGTGGTAAATCAGCAAAAGAAGCTCTAGAAATTATTATTGATCTAATAGAAAAATATGGACAAGGTGGTGGATGTGCGTATGATGATCCAAGTTGGATGTACCATAATTCATTTATAATTGCAGATTCTAAAAAAGCATATGTCTTAGAGACTGCTGATAATTGGTGGATTGTAGAAAAAGTCAAAAATGTGCGTTCAATTTCAAATACTATTACTATTAGAGGAAAGGGAGATCGTAGAAAGGAAGGAATAATACAATATTCTATTGAAAAAGGGTATTGTAAAAATGAAAACGAGTTCGATTTTGCTGTAACATTTTCAGGATCCCCGATTTCTACTATACCTTCACCTTATTCAAGAGGAGGAAAATCTTCTCTTTTACTAAGTGAGAATGTAGGTAAAATTACACCAAAGTTAATGATGGAATTCTTGAGAGAACATCAAGCAGGGATTTGCATGCATGGAGGTTTTGAATCAGTAGGCTCTCAAGTTTCCCATTTGAGAAATGGAAAAAAATCTATTCACTGGTTTACAGGAACAACACTTCCATGTGTGAGCATTTATAAACCCTATGCTTTTCCTATTGAAGGCCAAAAGGTTTATGTCCCTGGACCATATCAAATGGTCGATTCTGATTGGTTTTGGTTAAAGCATGCAAGATCTAAACCTGTAAATAGAAAAATTGACCTTAGAAACATTGAGAATTCAATAATCTCAAGAGTAGATGATATTATAAATCAAGAAGACACAATTAATGATGAAAACTTCATAGAAAAAATAAAAATGCTAAATTTAGAAGCATGGAATAAATCCTATGAGATGATTAATTAAATCTTAATGTTTATTTAATTTCATTACTAATTTTTGTTAAAAGTCTAAGCATTTCATTTTTTACAAAGTAACCACCGAGAGGGCTAAAACTTGGCACTGGCTCATAACCTCCTTCTTCAGCATACTCGTGTAGAGGAAATAGGTACCCTATCCAATCTTGAGCATTTTGAAAAATAAAATTGTTATCTTTTCCCGTTAAAGACGCTTTAATTAAACTTTCTCCTATTTCTTCGAACAATTCTCCTGGAATTGTCATTAAACTAAATTCTTTTTCCTTAGATTTTGATTTTGCCCTAACCTTAATGTATTGAATAACAGTTTTGCATCTGAATTTACCTTTCTTTTTATCAAAGATAAAAATTGGAAAATTAGAATTTAACATTGTATATCGAGCAATGTTTAGCAAGAATAACTTCTTAATTGCGTAAATTAATTTGTTTGTAAACCATTGTTTAGAAAAATATTTGTGATCTTTCATTGGAATCCAAAACTCGTGAGTATATATTTGGAATTCGATGGCGCTAAAATAATCTTCATCAGAAATAGAATTAGCTAATTTCAACGCTTCTTCAGCAATAGTATATCCAATTCTTTCTGTATGATGATAAGTACCTAGTTGATCGTATATTGGCGTTTTATCTAATTCGAATTGTTCGTACTCCGTCCCACATGTTGTTATAGGGTTTAAATCACCTGAAGCGCCATTAAAGTATATTGCTTTTACTTTATTATTTGTTAATTCGTTAATTTTCTGAATTATACGACCCGGATAATCGGCAGATAATTTATTATTTTTGTATGATAATGTAGTAGGGTGGCACGAATAGTTAATAATAAAGCCTAATAATTCATTTTCTTCTAGACTTTTAAATGTAATTACTCCTAAATGAGGAAGAGTCTTCCTAGAGGGGTGTCTTCTGTTGATTACGATGTCGGGATTAAAATGTACCTTTTTCCACGCAATTTTGCAAGACTTTAAATCAATAAATAATCCTTCGACCATTTTTAGTATTTTATTAGTGAACCATACGATATATTTATCATTCCTATTCGCACCAAACATAATACCTCTCATTACATTTAGAGCTCCTCCAGGCCAATAAAACTCGCCCGTTAAATCAAAAGCAGCGTGAGTATGGGTGGCATGCACTAAAATTTGTTCAAATTTTAACGAAGGATATTTCTTAATTATTTTATTTCTAATGTATTTTGTTATAGATAAAGGAACTTTTAACAAATCTAAAGATATTAGAAGCAAAAAATCTTTATTAGAAGCTACTGAATTGCTTTCTATTAAAACGCTATGAACATAAATGTCATCTAACTTACCTAAACAAGGGTTTTTGCGAGTATACCCTGCCAAAGGTTTATTTACATATTCTTTGGGGGTAATACTCAACTTACTAAAAGCGACTTTCATTGGATAATATTAAAAGTATTTTACTCAAAAAGTTTTCTTTTTTAAAAGTTAGGTTAGAAGAACCACTTTTACGAAAAATTTTTATCTTTTTCATTATTTTTTCTAATAATTCATTAATTTAAAGAGTTAATAAATGGTTTTTTATTATGGCTTTGAGTAAATTAGACGTATTAGGTATGGAAGGCAAAATTTCCAATTATAAGCAAGGGCGTCATACAATACACCTTAAACATTGTATAATCGTGTTTCCAAATATTAAGACAAGAAAAGAGGCTAATAAACTATGTGGGAGAACTGTAGTTTGGGTAAGTTCTACAGGAAAAGAATTAAAAGGTATCATTACACGCGCACATGGCAACAGTGGAGCGGTTAGAGCCCACTTCAAAAAAGCCGGGGTTCCTGGACAAGCTCTGGGGACTAAAATTAAAATAATTAAATAGCTATTTTTCAATCGATTATTATTTTTCTTCCTAGTTATATCTGAATATTACTCATGATACTAGAATAATATAGCTTTTTTTATGTTTTGGAATTTCTTATTCTTCTGATAAAGCGATCAATAATAGTTTTTTTTAATTAAATTAGGTCGGGTTTAAAATTAAATATGTCGGAGCAACACTTCCAAATATGTCATTTTTGCCAGCGAAACGTGAAGATAGCATATTATTGTGAAAACTGTGGCGTTAGTTGTTGTTCTGATTGCCTTCACGAAGAAAAAATCGATTCTTATGTTTGTCAAGATTGCAATTCAAAAAATATTGCTCTCTCAGGATCAAGTAAGCAAAAGATTTGTAACGATTGTGGAAAAGAGAATATAATCAAAACGAACCAACTTTTAAAATCTTGTCCCAAGTGTCATTCTCATCAAGTTATAAATATCTACGAAAAGAAGGAAGATTTAGAAAAACAATTTTTAGAATTAATTAAAGACGCACGCTCCTTTATTGATCCATTTAGGGACATAGTAAATTCCCTTTACATGATAAGACAGAAAGTATTAGATGCAAGAGCGCCTCCTATAAGGTGTTATCATTATCCAAAAATGGAATCTGACCTCTTAGCGCTCTTTAAATTATTTATATACGCAAAAGAAACACTTCTTGAAAAAATACATAATTTTATCCAACATTTATCAATAAATAAAGAATATTTTTTTAATATTTACACTCAACAGAATTCTAATATAAGGATTATAGAAGACATTCTAGAAAATTTAAATAGAAGCTATAATTCTATAACTGATTTTATTCAGAGTAATGTAAAAACAATAAATACTAGCATAGATAACATATTAAAGAATCTTATTTTCATAGACAAAATCACATTTTATTTCAAAAACTATATTAAATTTCTTAATTTAGCAGATGATGAAAAACCTGTTTATGCGATATATGCAAAATTAGCTAATGGTCTTAACACACAAGATAAATACAAAAAGGATAAAGGTATTCTATTTATTACTAATTTTGACTTATCGTTTGTTCATGAATATGGAAGATTAAAGAGAAAGCAAAAAGGTATCTTTAAAGCACCGGTTAAAGATTTAACTAGCGTTAAAATAAAAGGAAAGCTGTTTAAAAGACTTTATATAGAATTTCCTTATGGTAGATATGAATTCACACTTCCTACAAACTCAATTTCGCGAGTATTAGATTATATTCTATTAGCCAGAAGTTTTGATGAAACTATTGTGTATGATAAAGTGGCAGCGAAAAAACTTAACGATATAGATGTCGATTTGAGCGATTTGACCAATTATATTGAGGAGACAATAAATTCTTTCTTTAGTATAAAATGCCAATATAATAATGTTAATTCGAATAATGTTTTCGTTAATAATCACAATGCTAATTCATTATTAAATCAAAATCTAAGGAATTTACCAAATCCAAATTCACTCCAAGCTCCATATAATCAAAATCAGCCCACCTACCCAAATAATTTTAGTTATCCATTTAATATTCATCAAAATTATAAAAATATACCAGGAAATCCATCGCTTTATCAAAAAAATGAAGGATTTTCTAATCATGGATTCGGCCAAATTCCAACTCCTGAAGATTTAAACCATTTCGGCAACACAAGAAGGCACTACATACCGCCAAATTACAACCAAAATGAATTCTTCTTGCAAAATTTATATGAGTCCGGTAGGATACAGAATTACGATCCTATAAGCTCTAACAGCGGATATAAAAACAATTTTTCTGATGTTGAAGAGAAAAATTTCCTAATGAGAAAATTAGAACAATCGCAAAGATACGGCGCCCCTTCTTCTAATCCATTATATAGAAATAATTTTGATGAGCGATCGTACGAACCTACCTACAATCGATTGAATGAAAGATTTAGACAAATGCCACAATATAACGAATATTCAAGGAATCATCTTTCCGAATTGTTTAATAATGACAATATGTCAAATCAACCGAATGATCTCCCAAGACCTAATTCAAAAAAAATGAATAAAACGAGACGTAAAAAAATGTTTGAATTGGAAAAAGAAAAATATAGTCTCGAAGAAACATTAAAAACACTAGAATCAAAATTTGAATCTGGAAATATTTCTGAAATTGATTTCTTTAAAAATTTTAAGAACTTACAAAAGGATTTCTACACGATTGATAAAAAAATTGAAACGATCGACGAAGAGATGCAAGAAGAAGATTTTTTAAGAAGAAATGCTAAAAATTTCGATAGAAAAAAATATTTTACCTAAGAATTCCAATAATAATCAAAATTGAGAATAAGATAATAAAAATTAACTTTCTAATTCTTTCCTAAGTTTGCTGATCTCGTCTTCTAATTTTGCTTTCGTTTTTATTTCAGTCTCTTCTTCCATCTCGTCAAACTCACTCAGATATTGTAGGTCATCGGCAGGCACTTCTGGCATCTGACCACCTTGTTCTAAAAGCATTTCAGTTTCTAGTTGGTCTAATTCATCAGTTACATCGATTGCTAAATCTATTTCGGGATCTCCGGCAAGAATATCGGCAGACTCCTCTATTTCAGCGACATAAGCCTCAGAATCCTCAGCTATCTCTGCAATCTTCACGGGGGATGCATCCGTGGCAATTACTTTTAATTCGTCCCTAATTCCACCCATTAAATCGCCCGTCGTTGATATCATTTGACCCTCAAGAATCGCTTCTAGCTGGCGTTCTATTCTAGCTCGAATGTTGTTCGCCCGATCTACCTTCATCTGATATTGTTTGTGTTGAATCAAATAATTCTTAGCTCTAGTTCTTTCTCCTCTCTTTATTGCAATTTTGGCGTTTTTTCTAGCAATCTCTGCTCTTTTATTGAAAGTTTTATTTGACAACGCTATTTTTCTAATATGTGATTTAGCTTTAATAATTAATTCATCTTTTTCTTTAGCTTTCCGGGGAAAAAGTTTTTTTTTTAATGCCATTACTTCTATTCACTCCTTTTAGAGTAATTTTATTAGTATCTCTTTTATTATTAATATGATATTATTAACTTAAAAATTTGATAGAATTTAATATAGTAAAATGATACATATCAATAAATCTTTTAGAGTCCAATAATAAATGAAAAAAATAATTTTAAATTTCGAAAAAAAAACCGACAATTTTAAAGATTTGGTACAAGAAGCTTTTAACATGAATTTCCTTAATTTCTTGCTCTCTGAAGAAACTTATTCCGAATTAGAAGAGATTGAACGAATTAATACTTTTACCAAAAATATTGAAATTCCCGCTAAGAATCTAATTTTTGACAATCTAGAACAACTAAAAAAAGAAAATAGGTTAGGGGTAAATTGTGGTTTTTTTATAGAATTAAAATTAAAAAACGATGAAAAAGCCGTAATAGACCTTTCCAAAACCAAAGAAGTTGATTTTATAATAGTATCAGCAAAAGATTGGAAAGTAATACCTTTTGAAAACCTTATAGCCGCAATGCATAATAACGATACGGATCTAATTGCTTTGGTTGAAGATATTGAAGAAGCTGAATTAATGTTAAAAACATTGGAAACAGGGGTCGACGGAATCCTTATTACTCCAAAAAATGTCAATGATATCGTTCAATTAAAATCACTGATTCAGCCTGGGATTAAAATTGATTTAACTAAAGCAAAAATAACTAAAATACAAAATATACCTGAGAGCGAGAGAGTTTGCGTAGATAGTACTTCTTTATTACAACCCGGTGAGGGATTTCTCGTTGGTTCAACGGCACGTGGTTTTGTACTTATACATTCTGAAACATTTGAAACAACTTTTGTGAATTCTAGACCATTTCGTGTCAACGCAGGAGATGTATCAGCGTATATCTTAGTTCCTAACGACGATCATGAAAAGATCTATCAAACAAACTACTTAAGCGAATTAAAAGGTGGTAAGAGAGTCTTAGCTGTAAATTATAAAGGAGAAACTCGAAGTGTTTCTATTGGACGCGTAAAAATAGAGATTCGGCCAATGTTGAGATTTGAATTGGAAGTTTCTGAAGGTAACAAAAAAATACCTCTGAGTTGTATATGTCAAAATGCCGAAACAATTCGTTTAGTGGCTCCAGATGGTAAAGCTAAATCTGTTGTTGCTATTGAAATTGGTGACGAGGTTTTAGTACACATTGGACCAGGAGCGACTCATTTTGGAACTGCAATAAAAGAATCAATTTTGGAGAAATAATCTTTTAATTAAATAAATTTATAATATCCTAATAAAATAAAACAAAAACCTTTTGATAAATATGACAATTTATTGGGCGCCAATGCTTCATGCTTACCAACCTCCATACCAAGATGTTGGCGTTTTGCGAAAAATTAATAAAGAGTGTTATAAACCTCTATTTTCTATGTTAGAAGAGCACGAAAATATCAAAATCAGTCTAAACATAAATAGTAATCTTATTGAAATGTTCCATGAATTTGATTTAGAAGATACACTGGAGTTATTAAAAAATTTAGTTTCTGATAATAAAATTGAAATTCTTGGAACCGCAAAATTTCATCCTATTCTTCCCTTAATACCCGAAAAAGAAGCTCAAAACCAAATTCGATTAAATGAGGAGATTAATAGGTTGGAATTTCAAAAATGGGAGAGAAAGGGCTTTTTTCCGCCCGAAATGTCTATTAACTCTAAAGTTGCCAAATTCATTCAACAGTTAGGCTATAAATGGGTAATAATGAGCGGAATTGCTTGTCCAATTAAATGGCCCTATGATTACATATATTGTTCTCCAAATGGATTACAGCTTTTTTTTAGAGACGATGTTTTAAGCAATAAAATTTCGTTCAATCATATTAATGCAAAAGAATTCGTCAAAGATTTAAATGATATTTTTAAAGACAAAAAAGGCCCTAAGGATAAAGACAAATATGTTATCACTGCGATGGATTCTGAGACATTTGGTCATCATATAAAGAAATATGAAAGAACCTTTTTGAGTAAAGTTTTTGAACTTATTAACTCTAAGAAAGAAATTAAGATCGTGTTTATATCCGATTTAGATAGATATTTTCCGATTCATAAAGAAAAAATAATTCCACGAGATTCAAGTTGGAGCACTACTCAAGAGGATATAAAGGCACACACCCCGTTCCCATTGTGGGATCATCCTGATAATAGCATCCATAAATTGTATTGGAAGATAATGAGAAGCTTAAATAATTTAATGACTTTGTTAGAAAACCTAGATTTAACTCAAGATTGGGAAGTAGAAAATTATTATAATACAGCTAGATGGTTTTATGATAAAGGAATTTGTTCGGATAGTATGTGGTGGGCTAATCCTACTCGAGGGACATGGAGTCCTAACTTGATTTATAAAGGAATTGAGACTCTTATGAGTTCTGCTCTTAATGCTCAACTAGCATTAGTTCACGCTAATGAATCTGATTTAGGAGAAGGATATTTTGATTCGATATCATTTTATCATAATCTATTACTTATGGAAATTTACTCAATAACTAAAATAAAAATAAAAGAGCAAATAAGATTGAAACCAATGGATTTGAGTTAAAGACTTTAGAATAACTAACTCCTATAATTTCCCCGTTTGTTTACCATATTACTTTGATTGTTTCAAATAACAATAAACTATATAATTTTTAATTTATATAATAAACTAAGTGCGCTTTGGTAGAAAATACCCTAATTTTTTGAGTATAATGTCAAAAGAAAATAAAAAACAGCAAATAGTAAAACATTGCGTGTACTGTGGGACTCGAATTGAAGAAAACAAAATCTATTGTCCTAAATGTGGAAAACTCGTCGTAAAAATCGAGCCAAGCAAAGAAAAAAGGCGTCTTCAGAAAATAGAGGCAAAACCACCTCAAAAAAAAATTGTTTCAAGAAAATGTTCTAGTTGTGGTTCAATAGTAAACTCGTCTGTATTAGAACAATGCCCTATATGTAATACTAAGCTAGAAAAGATACCAAAACTTCAAAAAGCAAAATCAAGTGAAACCCATCTTAATAAAACGGGTTATGTCTTTACAAATAAAAAGTTAGTGCCAGAACAAAGATTTACAATAAAAAAAGATACTTGGAATTTTAGAGAGGGTATTAGCGTTTTTGGTAACTCCATTATGATATATGTTGTTATTCGATTGTTAATTACTATGTTATTAACTTTGCAATTAGATTCCTCTGATCCAATTGATTTAAATATTACAACAATACTATTAAGTCAAATTCCTGACGTTATATTCGGGTTATATCCCTTGTGGTACATTTATTCAAAAAAACATAATTTTCAAAAATTAAGGTTAAATTTTAAAGCAAGGCCATTTTTAATTGCGCTATTAACTGGCGTAATCGGCAGTATAGGATTAATCATTATTGATAATTTCTCTTCGTTATTAATACAATTTATGTACGATTCCGGAATAAATTTTTTTGATATTTTTTCTTATTTAGCTAATCAATCTTTGGTAATCCATAACGCAGATTTAATATGGGTGATCTTACTTATGGTTATTTTATCTTTATCTGCAATTTCTACAGAATTAGTATTTAGAGGAGTGTTACATAATACTCTAAAAGAACGTTTTGCTAACGATTTACTAGGGAGGTCTTCAGTAGTTTTTATAATCGCGCTAATATATTCAGTTCTTTTTCTATTATTTACTTTACCAATAGGAATATATTTCTTTTTAGTAAATTTAATGTTTTTTATATTTTTAGGTATACTGTATGAAGTTAATAAAAATATTCTCACCACGATTATTGCCAGCATCATCTACAACATTTTTTATATTATCTTGATCGTGTATTTTTAATTTTTAGATCGCTTTTCACTATCCTTTAATATAAAATTTTATAAAAAGAAAAATCACATATCTCTAGTGGAATTATTAGTAACTATTATTCTTTTAAATACGACAAGATCGATCTAATACAACTTGGAGAAAATGAGATTGGGTAAAAAATTTTACACAAATAAAGGAAGCAAGGATAATGTTATTATTTCCATAGCGGGGGTTCACGGAATCGGGAAGACGACCATCTTTAATCTTTTAAAAAAAAGTTTGGGAGACAATAACAAATTTAAATTTTTTCCAGAAAGATACATAAAAATCCCTCCCTTTCCATTTGGTTCTTGCGACAAACAAATTGGTTTCCGCAGCGAAATTCACTTTCTCCAACAATTAATTAAGAGAAATAAAAATATTACGAATTTTGATAACCAATATAATGGCAGAGTTATTATTTTAGATCGAACACCTATTTGTGTATTAATATATTCAAAAAGCTTGTACCTTAAGGAAAGGGATTATAACCTTATCCTTGATATGTATAAATCCGTTAAATGGAAAGAAGATTACATCTTATATCTTACAGCTGAACCCAATACGGTATTAAAAAGGATAATTCAAAGAGGCTCAATTGATAAAATCAGAAAAGAGTGGAATGAAAGCGACAAAGAGTATTTGTTAAAAATTCTTTCCTATTACAATCAATTTCTATTATCCAAAACTCAAGCAAAAAAAATATTCATAATCGATACAGATAAATTGACGACAGAAGAGGTTGTAGAAGAAATAAAAAAAAAAATAACCAATTTATCTGGTTACTCGTTCAATAAACATGTTATCTCTCCCTCTACGCAAAAGAATTTAAATAATTTTATGTAGACAATTATAATAAAATATATTAATCTAGATTTTATGATATAAATTAAGAGAATATAATAATTATTGAATTTTAATTAACTCTAATCAAAAAAACAGTTTGATTTAAAATGTCGTCCCTTGTGCAAGGTATTCGCGAAAATATGATGAAAATTTTAAAGCTCGAGGAAGAAAAAACCGATTTAGAGAATTTAGCTGTTTTATCTAGAGTTGGTATGAAAATAGCTTCTTCTACGTCTTATGAACTTGATGCAGACGCAACTTCCGCCTCGAGTACCGCATTGATAGATTTGGGATTGAGGTTAAGTGAAGCAACAGCTCATGGTGCTTTAACAGAAATTATTCTTCATAATACATCTGGGTATAGTATTATTTTAGCAATTAACGACGAATATCTTGTATTTGGTGGTTTAAAAAATGTATACCGAATAGGTTATTACCTTGGTTATTTACGTGAATTAGCACTAAAGTTGAATATATTAATCTCAGGAGAAGAAATAACTGAAATGACTCTTTCTTTAGAGGAATCCGAAAGAGCTAAACTAAGAGAAGAGCAAGAAAAAGAGGAAGTAGTTGAAATACTAAAACCTAGTGTCGAAGAAGATAAGGCAGCATTAAACGGCTTATTAGGGTTTTTAGACGATTGGGAGAAAGACGGAATCGATACCGGGGACATCGAAGCTACAAACGAAAATAACATTGTTTCAATCCCATCATCTCTTGGCTTAGAATATGAAAGGCAATTAGAACACGAAGCCGAGGGTATGGAAACTCGTGCGCCGATCTCTCCAACAACTCAAAGCATTGAACCACAATTTAAAGTTTATGACGATGAAATTGCCCCAGTACCCCTTGAAGATTATACTCCGATGGAAATAGAAGAGGATCCCAGTTATCAAGAGCCTCAAATCGTACAGGAACAGCCTTTACAGGAGGGGTTGCTTTCACTCGAAGATCTTCCTCCACCCGATTTTAATACTGAATTTGTAGAAGGTGCTTCAGAGTATGAAACTGAATTTGTGTTAGATAAAGAGTCAGCAACCTTTGAAAATGTTTTAAAAGACCTCGGATGGGACGAAGAAGAAGATTAATTAATTTGAAAATCTATTCATGTATCAAAAGAATCCCACTTTTTCTTAATAATGATTTTTCTTCAGTAAAATTGATAATAAAGATTAAATACATTATTATCTAATCTATAAATATTATAAATTTAATAATAAAAGCAAATTAAGAAATAACATGTGAATCGTTATGAGCGATACAGAATTAGAAAGAACTGAAACTACAAAGGGAAAGAGAATTTTATTCGGATTTCCAAGGTTAGGTACGTCATTAGTATTAGGAATCGAAGGATTTGCTCTATTTACCCTCTATTACCTAGGATATGGTTTGGATTCCGTTTTAGTAGGGTTTGCTTTAGCAATGGGTTATTTAAGTATTGCTGCAGGACAATTTTTATTAGGCTGGATTAGTGACGCTAAATATACTAAACTGGGGAGAAGAAAGCCATACTTGGTAATATTTGGCCCTTTATTGGGGATCTCATTTATATTTCTGTTGTTACCAGCATTAGTTTTGCCAGATATGACCGATAAAAATAGTTTATTTATATGGTTATTAATTTGGGATGTAATTTTTAGATTTAGCTATGCTGTAACAACGCCTTATCAAGCTTGGATGGCAGAAGTGTTTCCTACTTCTGAGCGCCCAAAAGTGTCTCAAACCCAAAACACCTTTAATTTTATAGGAAATGGGTTAATGGCACTCATCACCTTACTTGTTTTAACAGGTGTATTTGAAAAGGTAGCAGCTAATCCTAATGTTATTCCTCTTGAATTTCTATTGATCGTACTCATATTTGGCCTTATTTCTTCAATACTTTTTATTCTAATTGTATTTAAAATGCCAACAGAACCAGATCATAAAATAGAATCTAGTCTATGGGAAAACTTAAAAACTACAGTTAAAAATAAAAATTTTATGATAATTGTTCTCATGCAAGGAATTTCAGGCTTTGGATGGTCAATAATAAGTACAGTGATGTTGACTTATACTGAAGACGTTTTAGCATTAGGGACCACAGAATATCTCATTGTCGCAGTTATATTTCTTCTAAGTATCTTTGTATTTTTATACTTATGGAGAAAACAGATAGAGAGAATAGGGAAAAAGAAAACACTTTTATATATCTTTTTAATTGCAGTAGTTTTTCTACCAATAACATTACTAGGTTTAGTTGGAGCAATTCCCAATTTAATACTTGGAGTATTCTTTATAACAGGAATTGGATTAATTTTAGGTGGGTGGTACCTATTTCCATATATTATGTATGCAGACATTGCCGAAGATGACGAAAAATCTACTGGTGAATTAAAAGCAGGTGTTTATGTAGGTTTTCCGAGTATAATACTTAACTTATTCCAAGCAATTGGTGTTTTCTTGCTTGGCCTGATGTTAGGATTGCCAGAAGTTACAGTAGGAACCTCAACTTTTTCAATAGGCTTGGTCATTTGGGGTCCAATATGTTCTCTCATCTTACTGGTTTCTTATTTCTACACAAGAAAATTTGTCGAACTAGATTTCGAATGGGAAAAATAAAAATCAATTTTTTTTTTTTTATAAACTTAAAGATCATTAAAAACAAAAGTAATACCTAATTATTTTACTAGAGTATGGATATTTTTGACAAAGTTTTAGAGATTTACCAAGAATATTACATTTGTCCACATTGTTTAGGTAGAATGTTCTCCTTGTTAGGGACTGATACAACCAATTACGATAGAGGTATATCTCTATTACTGGCAATTACTATGGAAAATCACAGAGCATATTTAGCCCGAGACGGAGACCACGAAAGTGCTATCGTTAAGTTAAGAACGCTAGCAGAAAAAGCATTCTATACGCCCGCTCAAAGTGTTTTGAAGAAAGAAGGTTTTGAATATAACAAGGTTAGTTTACTTGAAAAATGTTATTTGTGTGAAGATCTTTTTGCCCATATCCATAAATATGCCAAAAAAGCAGAAGAAAAACTCCAAAATATTGAGTTCAAAAACCTTCTTGTAGGAACCGCCGTTAACTCTCAAATTGTCAACAGAGAAGATAACTTTAAAGCTCAATTCTCTTTACTGGATTCTGAGTCGTTTAAAAGTCATTTTAACCGAGAAGTTGGAAAATATCTATCAATAATTATTAGAAAACCCGTAGAATTTGCCAAGCCTGACATAACGGTTGTCTACTCGTTAAAACTTGACTCGTTTGAAATAAATTTGCTCATAAGATCAATTTTTATCTATGGACGATATAATAAGTTTCTTAGAGGGATTCCACAAACTCATTGGGACTGTAGGACATGTAGAGGAAAAGGGTGTGAAGAGTGCAATTTTACTGGAAAGCAATATAAAACTAGTGTAGAAGAAATTATTAGTCCAGAGTTCGTTAAAGAAGCAAGAGCAGAAGGCTCAAAATTCCACGGAGCAGGAAGAGAAGACATTGATGTGAGGATGTTAGGGAAAGGTAGACCTTTCGTTTTAGAACTAATAAAACCCAAAATCAGGTTTTTAGAGCTAGAGAGAATACAAAAAAAAATTAACAAAAGAAACAAAAGAAAAGTTGGAATTAACGAGTTAATGTATAGTAATAAAGAACAAGTTAAAGCTCTAAAGTTAGACGCTGAAAACACCAGAAAGATTTATAGGGCTTTGACTTACTCTAATGAGAAAGTAACAAAAGATAATTTTGGAAATTTATTAAAAAAGTTAAAAGATACGCTTGAAAACAAAAAAATACATCAAAGGACACCTGTTAGAGTGTCTCATCGTCGTGCCGATAAAATTAGAAATAAAAAAATCTATCTATTGGAAGGAAAATTCATTAAACCGGGCATATTTGAATTTCTTATCGAAACTCAGGGAGGAACTTACATTAAAGAACTCATAAGCGGCGACAATG
>JAHQWH010000227.1 GCA_029856105.1 Promethearchaeia archaeon
AGGCGTTTCGTTAAGATGCCATCAATAATTAGAAATTGTGTACCTTTAAAATCTTTAATTTTTTCAAAGAGTTCTCCTACCTTGATTTCAAATAGTTTCTCTAAGCTTTTATTAAACCCTATACTGTGGCCTGGCTCTATTTTCTTAAAGCTTTCTTCTATTATTGAGTAATTTTTGACTTTTAATTTCTTCAATAATTTTTGTAAATGCGATTCCTTTCTCATAGGTTCTTTTCTCTCGATAACCTTAGTCCCATGTGTGGCTCTTGCGGGCTTTTTATTTTGGAGAGATTTTATCATTTGTTTACGAGTAAGTTCTTCTACTTCGTAACCTTCTGGTGCTCGCGCTACATAATCAAGTTTTGCAACTTGTAGAAGTTCATTTAAAATAATAGTTCCTCCACGATCCCCGTCTAAGAAAGCTATGACATTTTCTTTTTTCTTAGTTAAACTAATAACCGACTTAGGAACTTGAGTACCTTGTACGGCAACTGTATTTTTAACTCCTATCCTCAATAAATTTAATACATCTGCTCGACCTTCAACGATTATTAGTTCTGAACTAGAGTCAATGTTAGGACCCGCGGGTAAACCTTCTGGGCCCCAAGAGATGATTTCTCCTAGTTTTATATCCTTATCGATTTGTTCTTCTATTTCGCTTGGTTCTAAAGATTTTTCATCCCATTCTTTTAATAGTTCAGCTGCCCGTTCAATTATTTGCTTACGTTTAGCTTCTCTCACATCTCTTATTTCTAATAATTGAATTTCAGCTTCACAAGGTCCAACACGCGAAACAGTTTCTACAGTTGCTGCTAATAGAGCAGTTTCTTTACGAGTAAGGCTAGAGGGGATTTTAATGATTCCTTCGGAAATTCCTTCCTTTGATTCATTTTCAACCTCAATCCGTCCTATGCGCCCTGACTTTTGAAGATCTCGCAAGTCGAGATCTAATAGAAGCCCTTCAGTTTGTCCAAAGATCGCTCCGACGATGTCTGATTTCTCAACAACGCCTTTAATCTTAAACTTCGTTTCGATAATATACTTTGTAGTAAAATCTACATTATTATTTGTAATCTAAATCACTACCTTTTTTAATTTATTATTTTATTATTTAATTTTATCAATCAATCTAAAATTGAATATAAACTTATAAAAAGAAGTAAAATCCAACTTATGGATAAGATCTAATGTTAAACTGATAATTCCTAACTAAGATCTTGATTACTTTATCTTTTGAGATAGTTTTATTTATCTTTATTAAGCTTGAATTATGAATACTTCCTATAAATTGTTATAAGTTTGGATAATAATTTTGATTGATTTTTTTGATTTATTTAATTGATAATTTTTTTGAAAATTTTTATTATTATTATTATGAATGAAAAATTTGATTAGAAACTCTATAAATAATCAATATTTTTTGATGATTATTTAATTAAAGTAATTCTTTCAATTTATCTTTTATCAATTTAAAGGTTCAAATAAGGCTCCGCCCTTATTGTTATATTATCTCCATAAAATACTATTTTTTTAAGACTAATTTTGATTATACATCTATGAGTATTTATTGGAATAATAAATTATTAAAAAAAATGTCAGATAATACCAAAAGAAAGGTAAAGTACAAACTTAATACGGATATCGGGAGATTTTATTTCTATATCGAAAGAAATAAGGATTGTGAGACTCCAACTCTTACCGGGAAGTTAGTCTTTTTTCCTAAAAAAATCCAATAAACTAATGTAGAATTATTAAAATTCTTGAATTTATTTTACATATTATATCGTTATTTAATATTATTTAATTTCTTATTTTAAAAAATCTAAGCGTTTGACATGATTGAAAGAATAATAGTGTTAGGAGGTAAAGGAGGCGTAGGGAAAAGCTCTATAAGTGCAGCTACTGCTGTACTTTTGTCAAAACTTCTTCCAAATAAGAAGATACTTCTCATTTCCTTTGATATGGCCCATAATTTATCAGATCTCTTATCTCAGCAAATTGGAAACATGATTACGCCAATAACAAGTAATCTATGGGCAATTGAACCTGATCCAAATATTTATGCTGAAAAATATACTAAAGATTTAGTTAATAAGATGAAAGCTCTTATGAAACAGATGCCTTTAGTGGGGATGATCCCAAAAATTGAAGAGTTTTTTGATACTACCTTTACTTCCGATTCAATTCCGTTGGCTTTAAAAAACGCTATATTTTTTCAAAAGATCTTAGATGCTGAGGATGTAACTTCTCAAGATATTCAATTTGATATCATTGTAGCTGATTTCCCTCCTACTGCTAACATGATTACTCTCTTTGAAATTCCCCAAGACCAAGTAAAAGTCGTCTTAAAATACTCTTTAAATTTTTACAATTCAATAAAAGGAACAATTAGGAATTTTTCTAAAATGTTTCATCAAATTATTAAACCATTTGACGATCAAGAAAAGAGAAGGGAATTAGGTAAAGAAATATTCAATATGATAGTCGATCTTGAAAAGCGTGGCGAGAGAATTACTGAACTAATCCATAACGTAGGATCCTTAAGGTTAGTTTCAATAGCTGAAAAACCTAGCTTTGAAGAAGTTAAACGCGCAAGAGATTTAACGAAAAAATACATTAACCTTGATGCAGTCCACATTAATATGTTGACTCCTGATCCTAAACACTGTAATTTCTGTAAAAAAATGCGTCAAATACAATTAAAATTTTCTGGGGAAATTAAAAAAGAATTTAAAAATTTAAAAATTTGGGAGTCAGATAAGCTCCTTGAAGAACCACTTGGAATAGATGGTCTCAGAAAACTGGCTTATGAAATCTATGGAGATATTACTGCTGAAGATATCCTAAACCCTAAAAGATAAAATAAAAAAAAATTTATTAATTTGTATAGAGCTCTGAATAAAGCCCCATAGCTTATTTTTTAAATTTTTCATAATTAATATTAAAATTAGGAGTATGAATAAGAATTAAATTAGCAAAATTTTTATGAATGTTCTTATAGGAAAAATGTTGCCCTTTCTTAACAATACAAAAATCTCCTTTGGATAAATTAAATTCCTTTTCTTCCAAAATAAATTGAATTTCTCCATTGATAATGTAGTAATACTTATCGGAACGTGTAGACCAAGATTCTGAATGCTGGGAATTTGGAGGCATTTGGATCACAGCAAAAGAAGAACTCATTTCTAATCCTTCTGTAAAATCATATATCTTTAATCCAGAGAAATCAATAGGTTTTAAAGAATCCTTTTTTATTATCATTACATAACCATTTTATTATAAAATATGAAAAATTGAAAAAATTAAAAAGAAGAAGAATTAGGTTCCTTCTTCGTAGCCGTGGATGTAGTTATACTGCTCCTCGGTTAATGTGTCGATCTCGATACCCATTGCTTGAAGTTTTAGGGTGCCCACTCTATCGTCAATATTCACTGGAACATCTACCATTCCTGGATTTAGTGAGTCTTTGTTTTTGACGATGTACTCAGACATTAGCGATTGTAGACCAAAAGACATGTCCATTACTTCAGCAGGATGCCCTTCAGAAAGCACTAAATTAGCTAATCTTCCTTTAGCAAGTAGGTATATCCTTTTGCCATCAGGAAATATTAATTCTTCTACATCTTGCCTTAGTGGTCTGATTTCCTTAGCATGTTCATACAATTCTTTAGTGGGAATCTCAATATCGAAATGGCCCAAATTACCGAGAATAACACCCTCCTTCAGTTTATTGAACATTTCTTTTGATGGCGGAATTACATGCTTACAACCCGTTGCTGTAAGAATTATATCGGCAATGGGGAGAGTTTTTTCAATAGGCATAACATTATATCCCGCGAATTTGGCTTGTAAAGCTTTTATTGCATCAACTTCAGTAACAATTACATTAGCCCCTAATCCTCTAGCTCTTAATGCCATTCCTGAGCTGCAATGCCCGAACCCTGCAATCACAACATTTTTTCCTGCGAAGAGAACATGCATGCCATAGATCGCGGCTACAATTCCTTGTCCTGTCCCTAATTCATTATCAAACTGGTTTTTACATCGCGCATCATTTACAGGGAAGAGTGGGACTCTCAATATTCCTTGTTTATCCATTGCTTTAAATCTCTTAACCCCAGTTGTAGTTTCTTCTTGACATGCGATTATCGTGCCATTTTCAATCAACTCTGGAAACTCCTTATGAGCAGTAACAATCATATCCGCACCATCGTCAATTAAAATATTCGGTTTTGCCTTGAGACACTCTCGAATACACCAATAAAATTCTTCGTCTGTGTTGCCATGCCACGCAAAAACATTTATTCCTTCTTGAACTAAGGCTGCAGCAACATCATCTTGAGTAGATAACGGATTACTTCCACATAAATAAACTTCAGCACCCCCTGCTTTCAAAGTACGGGCGAGATTTCCGGTTTCTTTAGTAATGTGTAAACATCCTGCAATTGTTATGCCTTTCAAGGGCTTCTCTTTGGAAAACCTCTTACGAATAATTTCGGCTGTAACAGGCATTTTAGATTCAGCTACATACAGAGCTTCTTTGCCTTTTTCAGCAAGGTTTTCATCAGCTACTTTATAATTAACCATATTCAATTTCACTATTCACAAAAATGATAAATTTTAACATTATACTAATCTAATAATTTTATGATATTATTTAAATATGATTGTCAAAAAGTGTAAACTAAATAATGCAATATTTATACAAACAATTATATTTTTAAATATCAATTACTTAAAAATTATTATGGTAAGCAACAAAAATCATATAAAATCTTTTGAGATATTGAAAAAAGTCAATACAAAATCGAAACCTAATATTTCAAAAATTTCAAAAGAATTGGGGATTACTAGACAAACTTTTCAAAATAAATTTGAAATGTTAAAGGATAAAGGAACAATTAAAAATTTCACTATTAACATCAACCCTAATATTCGACCCAATTTAAAATATGTGATTTTGGAAATAAAAACAAACCCTAAAGAGCCACACATCGTTGAAGATTTGTTAAAAATTCCTCAAATGAAAATGCTAGATGGAATTTTTGGAGAATACTCGCTCATCGCTCTGTTTGTGTTTAACGATTCTGATGAGTTTAACAAAGTTCTCATTAAAGTAGATGAAATAATGGGAACATCTTATTTTAAGAAATATCAGATAATTGAAGCGATAAAAGTGTTCAAAACTTACGGAATAGATGTATCGACAACTGAATTGGAAAAAGATCTAAACCTTGACCAAATTGATTATAATGTTCTGAAAATAATGGAGAACGAACAAAATTTAAAATTAATTTCTACTTACGAAATTTCCAAAATTTTCAAGAAAAGATATAATGTAGAGCTGTCACAATCTACTATTTACAATAGAATAAAAAAACTTGAAGAATCAAGCGCTATACTTAATTATTCCATAAATTTTAAGCCAAAAGAGGTGGGATTTAAAGGGAAATTTATAGTAAGAATTAAACCTAAAGATTCTTCGAAATACAGTGAATTGGCACTAAGCTTAGTAAGGAAGGATGAAATTGTGTTTCTGTTCCGGATGGGCGAACAATACGGATTGTTAGCGATTGTTCGAGTAAAAAAAATCGAAGATTTTGGCGGTTTTATCAAAAATCTCTACGACTCAGAAGATATAGAGGATACTTATACTAATTTTGTGCTTGATGAGTTGAAATTGTACACAAACTTTAAAATATTTTGATTTTACTATAGTTTTTTGATTGAATTTTAAAAAAGTAGGAAAAAATTAATTTAAATACCTTTGAATGATATCTTTAATTGAAAAACATGAATTATTTTTTTGAATTAATAGCTAAAGGAATAGGTTTTTCTAGAGTAGGAAGAATAATTTGCTCGAAGGAATCTAAAAGGTTTATATCGACACCTAATATCCTCGTTCCAATGAAGAAAAGTTTAATGAACCATATAAGTTTTCTTGAGGAATTTGAAGACCACGAGGTATTTTTGATCTTAAAAGAATTTTACTTGAAAATTGGATTTTTACGAGAAAAATTTAAGCATACCGGCTTTATTTATAAGCACAATGGTTCAATGGAAAAATTTAAAGAAATTTTAGCTAATAATATTGATATTTTTTCAGAGGATAACATTATACCTTTAATTCCCTTTAATATTCCTACAACAACCATAAATAAGGAATTCGCTAAAAACGAAATTATCAATTTTATAACCAACGCTAATCAAATCTTAAATCAATATCGGAATTTAGATTTTGGTTTATCTATTAAGATTTTTGAGCATCCCGAATTATTTGATCTGTATCTTCCTTTAATTAAGGACAACAGTAACGTTAGAATAATAAATTTAGTCGATCTATTTGATGTATTTAGTAAATATAGAAATATTTTAAAAGTAATTTTTCAAATTAAGCAGGAGCTTGACAACAATTTAGTCTTAATGGCTTCCGGTAGAATTATTCCGAAATTATATCCAATTTTAGTCTATTTAGGAGTAGATTTAATCGATTGTTCCTACCTATTATATTTATCTTCTGAAAATTTCTACGATACTATAGAACATCTACTTCCCATTTATAAATTGAAATATTTACCCTGTCCGTGTTCTATTTGCAAAAGGAAATTAAAACATATCCTAGAAAACAAATACTCTTCCGAAAAAATAGAACAATTAACTCTTCATAATATTATATCTGCATATACATACATGAATAAAATAAAGTTGTATTTGCGCACGGAGGATTTTCGAGGTTTTGTAGAAAAAACCTCATTTGACGACATGAACATAATATCGATGTTAAAAGTCTTAGATAAGCAGTACTTTAACGCGATGAAACTTGAAACTCCGATAACTCAAGCGAACAAAATCATTAATTGTTTTGGTCCATCTTCATATTATAGACCAGATTTCCAAGAATTTCGGGAGAAATTATTGAAAAATTTTACGCCGGAATCATGGACAAAATTAATTATCATACTTCCTTGCTCGGCAAAGAAACCTTACTCCGACTCGAAATCTCATAAAAAATTTCATAGCATCATACGTAAATTTCGCGATTTTCCTGATTTTCAAGAAATAATTTTAACTTCTCCCTTAGGAACCATTCCTAGACAACTTGAAAATATATACCCCGTAAATTCATATGACATCTCGGTAACTGGGGATTGGGATAATGAAGAGATAACAATTGCATCAAATATGTTAATTAAACTATTAGAGAAATATGATAAGGACATACCTATTATATGTTATTTAAAAGAACTTGGATACATAAAAATTATCGATAACGCTCGATTAAAACTAAAGAATAAATTCTACTTCACGGAAGTTAAAAGCAGTCTAACTACCATTGAATCCCTAAAATCTTTAGAAAACAGTATTAGGGACCTAAAAGATTCGTTTAAACCCTTAGAACCTATTCCAAAAAATAAAAATTTCTCAAAGAGTTGGACTCGTAAATTTAATAAAATATTGGATTATCAATTTGGAACTGGTTCTGGAGAAAAAATATGTTCTAACGGAATTAGGACTAGAAAAAATGATAGAAGGCACCAAATAGAAATTTTTGACTTAGTAAGTAATGAGAATCTTGGAAAACTCAATTTTAATACAGGACAAATAGAATTAAATCTTTCAGGAGCTAATAAACTATTACCTTTAAGTGAAAATACGAATTTTATAGTTTTTGATGGTCAAGTAATTAAGGGGAACACCTTATTTCGTCCTGGGATAGTAAGTTATAGTCCAAATCTCGTTCCAAAAGATTTTACGCTTATTTTCGATAAAGATAAAAAGAATTTAATTGGATTAGGGAACTTAGAAGTTGGTTCAAATTATATAAAGAATTCAAAAACAGGTAAAATTGCAAATGTCTACGAAAAAATTAAATGAAAATAATTTCCTCATTGAAAAAATCAAAGTTCTTAGATCTAAAACTATTAGAAAAAAGTCAAAATTTGAAGACGAACGATTAGATAAACCAGTAAGTTTTTGGATAAAAGAAGATCGTTTGCTCAAGGAAAAAGGAAAGGAGTTCACGATTATATTAAGAACAAAGGGATGTAGTTGGGCATTAGGAGAAACTGGAGGGTGTTCAATGTGTGGATATATTCAAGATTCTACCATTGTCGAAATTGACCCTAATCATATTATCAACCAATTTGATTATGCCTTACAAAAAAAAATCAAGGAAATTTCTATCGACAAAGATGATTTCATCCTCAAGATTTTTAATTCTGGAAGCTTTTTCGATGACGACGAAATATCTGCAGATGTTCGTGAACATATATATAAAAAAATCGCTGAAATCCCTAAAATAAAAGAAATTGTTGTAGAATCTCGAGTTGATTATATAACTCGTGAGAAGCTTAAAAAAATGAAAGGCATATTAGAAAATAAGTACATCGAAGTAGCAATAGGTTTGGAAACGGTAAATGATTACATTAGAAATATTTACGTAAATAAAGGCCTAAAATTCGAAGATTTTTTAAAGGCAGTCCAAATTTGTAAGGAAAATAATATAGGTGTGAGAGTGTATTTATTGTTTAAACCACCCTTCCTAAATGAACAAACAGCAATAGATGATTGTGCTAGTTCTATTCAAAAATTAGCTGAATTAAAGGTTAATACTATTTCAATCAACCCTCTCAACATTCAAAAAAATTCACTAGTGGAATATTTATGGTATCAGAACCGATATCGGCCCCCTTGGTTTTATTCTTTATTTAAATGTATAATTAAAGCTTGCAAAGACAATTCTATCTTGGATTCAGTTAGGATTATATCATCGCCCTCTGGAGCTGGCTCGAAAAGAGGAATTCACAATTGTTTAAAAAGAGATTGCAACGAATTTATGATAAACTCTCTCAAAGAATTTGTAATTTCTCAAAATATCAATTGTTTAGTAAAAAAAGACGATAGCTACTCGTGTGGGTGCCTAATAAAATATCAGTTGCAGAAAAATTTCATTTAATAAATACAATTAAGATGACAATTAAAATAAATTCTTGAACTCACTTTTAAAAGTAATCAAAAACGGACAGAATTTTTGTATTTTTGTCGAAAATCAATAATTTATTTATCTATCCCACCCATTTCCCGTTTATTAAGATTTTTAAAATAACGTACATTTGGAATAAATTAATCATTTTTGTAAGCCCTTTTTAAATAAAGGGTATATTTATATATTATTTAACAATTTTCTATTCTATATTTTAAATAATAGTTAGGGTCGTCGTTTGCAAAAATATATTAAGCTAAATCTATCCTATCTCGGGAAGTCTAAGAAACATCAGATCTTTAGAGCTAAAAGGTGGGACAAAAACCTTGAAAATATTTTTCATAAATCTGTTTTTACGGAAAAATACGAAGAAATTGGTTATATTAAAGAAATTTTTGGTCCTATAAATTTGCCATTTATTTCTATAAATACATTACCTAACAAAAAATTTAATCCAAATGATACTCTCTATGCTAAATTACATTAGTATTTTATATTTATTTTAAGAAAAAGAAATATCAAAAAAGGTGTAAATTATTTCAAGTTGGAACCAAAGCAACGCATTTGAAGAAAATAATTTGAATATAAGTGATGTTAGTTGTAGTGAATGCGGTAAAAATATTCTATTTGACGAAAATAGAGGTTTATTGGTTTGTCAAGAATGTGGTTTAGTACACTCAGAAAAGCATATAGATCAGGGTCCTGAATGGCGTGCTTTTGATGCAGATCAAAAAAAAAAAAGAACTAGGACAGGAGCGCCTATGACATATATGATCCACGACAAGGGCTTAAGCACAATGATAGACTGGAAAAATAAGGATATCTTTGGCAAAGAGATTTCTGCTAAGATTAGAGGCCAAATATATCGCTTGAGAAAGTGGCAAAGTAGGATTAGAGTATCAGATGCAACTGAAAGAAACTTGACTTTTGCCTTAAGTGAGTTAGATCGCATGGCTTCAAACCTTGATCTTCAGAAAAATCTTCGAGAATGTTCTGCAAAAATCTATAGAGACGCTGTTGGAGCTCATCTTATTCGAGGAAGAAGCATTGAAGGCGTTGCTGCTGCAAGTCTATATGCCGCTTGTAGAAGGTATAAAGTACCACGCACATTAAACGAGATAGCAGAAGTTGCTCGTGTTGATAAAAAAGAAATAGGACGATCCTTCAGATTTATCTCAAGAGAATTAGAACTAAATTTAAACCCAACTAAACCATTAGATTTTCTTACTCGGTTTATATCTGAATTAGAACTATCTACAGATTGTCAAAAAATGGCAAAGAAAATTATTAAAAAAGCTGAATTAATGGGACTAACCTCTGGGCGTGGACCAACGGGATTATGTGCCGCAGCAATTTATACCGCATCAATTCTCACTAAAGAACGGAGAACTCAAAGAAAAATAGCCAAAGTTAGTCAAGTCACAGAGGTGACCGTTCGAAATCGCTTCTCCGAACTTATAGAAAATTTAGATCTTGGAATTAGTTTAAAGAAAAAGTAATTTTTCATTTTGTACAAACTCTCTTTTTTGTAATACCTTCATAATATATTGATTTAAGACATTTTTTTTCCAATTTTATTCTATCGATTATAAGATTTTGATAGGTCAGGTATAATGAAACAAGAGAATACTAGATTAATAAATCAAATTGAAGTAAACTATTTCTTACACAGGATTAAGAAAAATTTCCCCAATTTTGTAGCAGGCGTAATAACCGATAAAAATGGATTCGCAATAGGCTCGGATATCTCAAAAAGACTTTGGATTCACGAGAATAAACTAGCTTTATGGGCAATATCCAAAAATAAGGAGAATAAGGATATCTTAAACGATCCAAATTTAGTTCAACTCAAGTTTGATATCGATAAAGGGAAGAGATTTAAACTATTTATTTTGTTAGAAAAATCGAAAAATAATAAAAACAGAGTAAAACCCTTAAAAACTTTGATTAGCTCGCAAGAGTTATTTTAATCCGTTGCGCAACATAAAACTATTTAGAGTGAATTAAATTTTTATAGATAGAATTTTATTTTTATACTATATATACTTAAAAAGGATAATTAGAGTTTACTTTAAATAAATTCTTTTTAATAAAAAAGCACATTGGATAATATCTAAATCGCTTAAAAAAATAAATGGTAGGTCCAATTGAGTTATTCTCAGGACGAAAATACATTAAAAAAAATATTAAACGAAATTATTAATAGTACGCCAGGTTTAAAATACGCTATAATCATAGACGATACTGGAATAACTATTGTGAGCGAGTCTAAATTCATTCTAAAGGCTTCCAAAGACGATATCTCCGTTGAAAAAATTGGAGCAATTGGAGGTGCTGTGTTCACCGCTGGCGAAGAACAAGGATACATCCTCGGTTATGGAAACATTCACCTACAAATCACTGAATATTTTAAAGGGATGATTTTTTCTATAAAAGCAGGTAAAGGAGTGTTATGCGTTGCTTCAGATAAAAATATTCAAATAGGGCTTGTAAGAGCGATAATGAACAAGTACTCGCCAAAGATTGCGGTAATTTTAAACCAATACATTCAAACAGAGGAAGGAGAAATCAATAAAGAGTTGAAAGAACTCTTTAATGCGGACACGGTTAGTCTTTTATGATGAATACTCTTTTCTCTTTTTGAAGTAAGTACAAATTCTTTTTAAAATCAGCATATATTGTAGCCTAGTGCACTAACACATAATTTATCATTTAATGGTTATTCCATAAAATCAAATAAGTTCTCTCGTGCTAGGCGATAATTTCTATGCCTTTTTGGGGCATAATCATATCTGCACGCTGGGTACTGACTCGAATCTCATCGCACGGAATTACCTTAGCTTGATTAAGAGCCCATTTTTGATGCAGTAAATTGTTGATTAATAAACTCAGGATGTACGCATAAGTTTGCACACGTAATCACGGGTTATCATACGTGTCCTCGAATATGCCAATGTTCCATCATCATTTTCCCATGTAATAATAAAAAAGCTGAGTTAAAAAATTTATTCTATTTAAGTGGGAAATTTAATTTACTCTTAACTAATTTTTTATATTTTCATTAAGTTCGTTATTAATTTATAATATCATGTAAAATCACTAATTTAGTGATAAAAATTGACAAAATATGATGACTGCTAATAAAAAAGAAAGAAATAAAAAAAAAAAAATTATTTATTTATTAAAATTTTGTTATTTGGGTTTGTTTACTGCTCGTATAATGCTGGAATATCCCACCATACGGGATAGAAGTAAGTTCTGCCCATTGCGTTTGATGGAAAATCCATTAAGTCTTTGAGCCATGCATCATTATCTATACCGACGTATCCATATGCCCAAGGCATATCTTGTTCTACTAGAAGTGTTTGAATCCTATCGTAATAGACTTCTCTTTTATGATCGTCCGTTTCTAATAATGCTTCTTCCATTAAGAGCTGTACGTTGTCCATTAGGTCAAAAGCGTCCCTACCAGCTTCAATTGCGGATAAATATCCATTATATTTAGCACCATTAGATGCAACAGATCTGTTGGTAAATAATGGATTAATATAGTTGCTAGGATCATTATAATCGGGAATCCATCCGATCCAGAACATTTGGTTTAAATCTCTGTGGAGACCAGCGAGTTCGTACAAACTTAAGATGAATTGTTCAAACGTGGTACCAGCGTCTTCTACTTCTATTCCAATATAATCAAGATTATCCACCAAAAGAACATACATATTTTCCCGCATATCATTACCAATGTTATAAGTATAGTTAAACGTAGCAAAAGTTGCGGCTTTCCATTCAGCATCAGTTGTGAATCCAACACCATATCCCATACTTTGCATAGTAGCTTGGGCTGCAGCACGATTAAAGAGTGTTACATCATTTGTCCAGTTAGCATATGCTATACCTTCTGGGATAGGTGATTTTAACCTGACTGCTTGTCCTTCTTTTAGCTCTTCAATTATAAAAGAATAATTTATTGCCTGAGAAATTGCTTTCCTAAAGGTTGTGTTAATCCAAACGCTATTCATTCCAAGATATTGAACTCCAAGATCTTGTCCAGCTTCAAAGAGCGTAATATCTGGATCCGAGTCAAATGTAGATAACATAGAACCCATAGGATCAGTTATGATATCAACATCACCGGATAATAAAGCATTATTTCTGATTTGAGGGTCGGTGATAATAGAGAAGATTAATGTATCAATCTTAGGTCGTAATCTCCAGTAAAAATCGTTTGCGTGGAATAATATTTCAACGCCGGCTTCATAACCGTCATAAACAAACGGTCCGGTACCAACCAAGTCTCCATTTGCAGTGTCGATTGGTTCATCGAGAGGAGTGGAAGCTGGTGAAAGCATATATGCCGCATTAAAGGATAAGATAGCTTCGAAGGCACTATATATCGTATTTAAAGTGAATTTTATTGTATAATCATCCACGACTTCCGTTTTATTAATAATATTGTGAAATACTGGCGCTGTTTCTCCTGTAGTAATGTTAACAACATCTGTTCTAACGTAAAATTGATAAAGCTCTCCAGCTTTAGCTAATTGATTGGCCATTAAACCAGCTAATCTGTCGAAATTCCATTTAGCGGCAACAGCATCAAATTTGGTACCATCATGGAACCATACATCATCTCTTAACTCAACGGTATATGTAGGTAGTACTCCAGTAAAGTTCCAATCACCTTTAGCTTTTGCGAGTATTGGTAAAATTTCTAAGTCAGGATCGGTTAAATTGTACATAAATAATGCTTCACAAACTTGATCATGTA
>JAHQWH010000226.1 GCA_029856105.1 Promethearchaeia archaeon
TTTTCAACCATCTAAATTTGAGAAACTTGTTAACGAACATCTCCAACAAGGTTGAAAGGTTATTAATTGTGCCTCGCTTTTCATGGGTGGGGTTAGCCCAACAAATGGGATACATTATTGGGCTTATCTAAGTAAAGATTAGAGTAGTAAATCAATTAAAGAAGGTATCAACTTAAGTTCTATATTTTTTTTTCATTTTCTTTACTTAAAAGAATAAACTCACTTTAGGGCTGGATTTTTAACGCTTCTTCAATACATTTAAGAGTTTCATTATTTTATCAATTTAAATTTGCGGCATTTATTATTATATTCGTTTCTAATTTTGTAATTTCTCCTTGAGTTAATTTTCATGAATTCTTTATTTTAACTAGGTTTTATTTAGCCTAAAATTGGTTTTACAGAAAAGTATAAATAGTCTGCAATAAGTTTTAAATGTAGGATATTTTTTGCGAAATCCTATCTAACGAAAATTATAATCTAAAGGTAAGATTATGAAAAATTTAAAACAAATTTCAATTTTGGGAATTATTTTAGCTAGCGTAATACTCAGTTTTTCGTTCTTAAACTTCGCAATTTACATTCCGTATAATGAAATTGAATCTAAGGAATTACTAAATCCTCGTACTTCACAAGTTGATCCTTTTCTTTATGAGAAATATGTGACAATAGGGGGTAGTTATATAGCAAAAGCGCATTACATTGCACTAGATAGCTCAAATAATATATACATTACAGGTAATATAAGAATTAATGAAACAGAAACAACTGATGCCTTTTTAGCAAAACTTGATAACAACGGTAATGAAATTTGGTATAAGATTTGGGGAGGAATATACGATGACTCTGGAAGTGGAATTGCGTTTGATTCTTCTGGTGATGTTTACATGGGAGGCTCTACATCAAGTTTTGGTCCATCTGTACCAAATGCAAATTGGTTCTTAGCAAAATTTGATAATGTCGGAAATCAAATATGGAATTACTCCTGGGGTACTGTTCAAGGAGAATGGGGCGGTCATATTGCCGTAGATTCCTCAGATTACATTTATTATACCGGATCAACATGGGGACATGGGGGGCCTTCTGCGAACGTGGGATTAGTGAAATTCAACAGTGCAGGTGCGATTCAATGGGCTCGTTATTGGGGTATTGGTGGATATGATTCACCAAGAGATTTAGTGATTGATACTTCGGATAATATTTATATTATTGCAGGCTCGGATAATAGAGGTTTTGGTGGTAGAGATGTAGCTCTTATTAAATATGATAGTGCTGGTGCATTACTTTGGGATACAGCGTGGGGAAGTACTGGTTATGATGATCCAAAAGGAATAGCCCTTGATAATTTAGGTAATGTTTACATTACTGGAATGACAGATAGTTATGGAGCTGGAGATTATGATATCTTTATTGCAAAATATGATGGTGTTCCTACTCTGCTTTGGAATTTTACTTGGGGAGGTGTAGATTCGGATATTTCAGCAGATTTGGTATTAGATTCATCTAATAATATATATATTGCTGGTTATACTGAGAGTTTTGGTTCTGGAAGTAGTGATATTGTATCAATTAAATTTAATAGTTTGGGATATCAACAGTGGAATAAAACATGGGGAGGTATTGATATTGAAGAATCTTATCGTATCAGCATCGATTCTTCAAACAACACTTATATCGCTGGAAGGATCGATAGTTTTGATGCAATCACATCAAATGCCTTAATCCTTAAACGCAACAGTACGGGGGATGCAGAATGGTTTAAGACTTGGGATGGAGAAAGCAGAGATGAATGCTCTAAGATTGCTTTTGATTCATTGGGTAATTATTACTTAACGGGATTTACTGAGGTTTTTGGTAAAGGAGGAAGAGACGCAATACTTATCAAATATGATGCTTCTGGACTTCAACAATGGAAAGTAACCTGGGGAGGACATGAAGCAGAAGAAGCCTATTCTATTGCTATAGATTCTTACGATGATATTTATATCACTGGAAAAACTGAAAGTTTCGGTCCAGGAGATTCATGTGCGTTTCTTTTAAAATATAACGATACTGGAGATTTGCAGTGGAATCATACATGGGGCGGTAATTATGTTGAATATGGAAGTGGAATTGCGTTCGATTCTTCTGGAGCTGTTTACATGGGTGGCTCTACATCAAGTTTTGGTCCAGCTGTTCCAAATGCAAACTGGTTCTTAGCAAAATTTGATAACGCAGGAAATCAAATATGGAATTACTCCTGGGGTACTGTTCAAGGAGAATGGGGCGGTAATATTGCCATAGATTCCTCAGATTACATTTACTATATCGGATCAACATGGGGCCACGGAGGGCCTTCTGCTAATGTGGGATTGGTGAAATTTGATACTGCAGGAGTGATTCAATGGGCTCGTTATTGGGGTATTGGTGGTTATGATTCGCCTAGAGATATAGTGATTGATTCCTCAGATAATATATATATTATTGCAGGCTCGGATAATAGAGGCTTTGGTGGTAGGGATGTAGCATTGATAAAGTATAATAGTTCGGGTACTTTATTATGGGATGATGCTTGGGGAGGTACTGGTTATGATGATCCGAAAGGAATAACACTCGATAATTTAGGTAATATCTACATTACTGGCATAACGAATAGCTTTGGTGGAGGAGATTACGATATTATGACACTAATCTTTGACGAGTTTGGTTCAATTAAGTGGGAAAAAATATTTGGTTCTGATGAAGATGATGAAAGTCGTGATATTAAATTCGATTCGTCAAATAACCTTTTTATAGGGGGATATACAAAAAGCTTTGGCGTTGGAAGTGGTGATATACTCTTATTAAATTATGAAATTGATTTAAATCCTCCTGTAATATCTATAACAGATCCCGAATCTAATGAATTTTGTGGCGTAAATGGACCAGATTTCGCAGTGTTGATTAACGAGGACAATATTGATGCTTCATGGTATACTTTAGATGACGGTATAATCAATATTTCATTTTCTGGACTCACTGGTACAGTAGATCAAACTGAATGGGAAAAAAAAGGTAATGGAACTGTAAATCTAAATTTCTTTATTCGAGATTTTACGGGTTTTGAAGATGATTCCATGGTTAAATTCTGGAAAGACATCATATGTCCCGTATCCTCGATTGATTTTATTCCTCACAGCGGAACTACTATTGTAAACAGTTCTACACAATTTACATTAAGTGCAAGTGATGGTGACGGATGTGGAGTTTCTTCAATAAAATATAGAATAAACTATGGTACTTGGATTGATTATTCTAGTCCTTTCACACTCGCAAGCCTAAGTTCAGGAAATCATCAAATTGAATTTTATTCAGTCGACGATTTGGACAATACTGAAAATATTCAAAATATCTACATTCAACTTGTAGATTTTGAATCAATTCCAGAAATAAGTGGATATAATCTCTTAATTCTAATCAGTTTAGTTGGAGTTATCTCACTATTAATACTGCGTAAAAAAATTAAATCAAAATATTAAATCTTTTTTTCTTTTTTGTAATTCGTTTTTCAATTAAGAACGAATTAGATAGAAACTTGTATATAAAAAATTTTAATTTATTTGATAAAAATGTTCTTCAAATTCAGGCTTTCCCTTATATTTTCCTAAGAATAGCAGTGGAGCCATTTTTATGTTTTTAAAGATATAAGATGGAGCTCGAATCCCTGCTTGTCTCAGCGCTTCTTGTATGCCGTCAACTTCAGGAGGGCATCCTTTAATCGCGATAAGTTCGTTGATATCTGGATGGTCCTTATTTTTATTATATTGGCATTGTCCAAGAAGTATGGTCTTATTCATTCCAGGAGATGGTTCCATGATTTTCCCCGTTAAAATTTCTATATTATCAAAATCCTTACCTTTCCACGCTTCTTTAATTGCCATTAAAATAACGCCATTAAAAAAGCTACAATAAGTACACATTGTTTCGTCGTATTTGCGATAACTTATTCCGCCGATACCCGCTTTAGCATAAGAGAGAGGTAATGTATTGTTATTTTTGTATATGAATTCCCATCCATGAGGAACGGCAAGGTCTTCTATGGTCTCTCCTTTTACTTCAATGTCGGATAAATCTATTGGGCAATTTCTATCTTTAGCCGCTTGAACCAAATGAGGGACGGCTATAGGGTCAATGCCTAATAAACTCGAACCAACTAAATCTGCTGAAAGAATGTTAGTTGATGCAACTATTATGTCACTTCTGCGGGCTTTACCGTCAAAAGTTGGGCCCCTCTCAAGCGTGTAAACCCCATCAATGATTGTAAGACTAGGTGGTGCTTTGTTCGCTAGTTTAGACACATTATAATGAAGAGTATATTTGGGATCGTCACCATGGAACTTTTTACGCGACGGAATGTTAATCAAACCTTTTAAATTTTTTAACCCTAAACTGACAACACATTGAGCGTGTGTTTTGAGAACTGGGACATCTATTAAAAAGTCAGATTGAAGCATATCTGAGTTCATTTTTGCGGTTACACCTTCTGCGAGCTCTACTTTTTCAAATGGGCGCTCAAAAATATCGTATACTTTAATGTCATACCGTTTCTTGAATATATTATATCCAAGCTTTTCGAAGGCATCTTTAGATGTTTCCCTATCTTTTGGATCTTCTGTAATTATTCCTTCTCCAATGGTGATATCAGTAACACCATGTTCTTTCAGCAATATTAAAATCTCTTCCATTACGCTCGAAGTTGTTAGCATACCCCACTTCGGAAAATCACAGTGCCTATTCCAATAGACTAAATTAGGCTTTATGAAAACTTTCGCGCTAGGGTCAAGATTTTCGAACCCATTAGCAAGATCAACGGCTTTTCGAACGGATTCCGATCCCTTTTCGTATTTAACAATAGAAACTATCGATTTATTCATATAATTATACCATTTCTTTTATTAAAATTATTAGCGATTAGTTATTAGTGACTTGAATATTGATTATTTTAAAAATTAATTTATTTTAGAAATAAGTCTAAAAATTATTTGGTTTATTCCCTCACTTTCTTTTCCCAGTCTTCTCTTAGGATAGCCATTATTATTTCGTCGTAATACTTGCCATTATGATATCTTGCTTGTCGTTTTCTTCCCTCTTCGACAAATCCAACATTTTGATAAGATTTGTAAGCACGAGTATTAAATTCGTAAACAGTTAATTCGATCCTATTCATATTTAATGTGTTGAAACTATACTCTACGAGCATTTCCATCGCTTCTGTTCCCAAACCTTTGTTTTGGTATTCTTTTTCTCCAATAGTAATACCACACGAACATGCTCGATTTTTGGCTTCTATATTTTGAATTGCGCAATTTCCAATGATTTTTTGAGGATCCTCCTGTTCTAATAAAAGAATTGAAAAATAAACCTCATTTTCTTTGTGTTTAAGCGCGTCGAACCATTCTTCTTCCCAATCTCGAGTCAATGGTTTATACATCAATAAGTATTGCGTAATCTCGGGATCGTTAAACCACTTTAGAAAAATATCGATGTGTTTTTTATCAAGAGGAGCAAATTTAATTCGCTTTCCTTTTATCATAAATACTAAGATTTCTACAAATTTTAAAAAATTAACGGAAAACGGATAAAAACAGTAAGTTATATAATAAAAAGTAAATTAGAAATAGATGCCCTTCTTTCGAGCGAAATATTTAACTAATTCAAAAGATATTATGCATATTAGCGAGATTAAAAAGCATACAAGCCAATCCAACCCAGTAAGATACATAAACATGAAATTTAAATTCACCGAAGCAAGGGTAACTTGAACCCCCGGAATGTACATGAGTGCAAGGAATAAACCGAATAACAATCCAATTAATAAGTACATGAATTTAGTACTATCTTCTTTTATGCTCTTTATCAAAGATTTATTCGGTCTTCTTATTTGAAACACCAAGAACGACTCGCAGAAGAAAATCGTTACCATTAGCATCGTTAGGGTTTTTATTTCGTTCAACGAAGCACCAGTGTCGTATAAAGGCAGAGTTTCAGGTGAAAAAAGGTAAGCTCCGTTCCAATCGCCAAAATTTATATTCTCTGGAAAAATTGGATAAATTCCAGTAATTGTTGTAAAGTAAACCACTATCATGCTGAGTGCCAAAAAAGCCCCGAAAGCAAACAATAAAATAATCGTGTTTTTAGAAAGAATTTCTTCTTCGTTATGAGGTTTTTGCTTCATTACATCTTTAGATGTCGTATCGAAAGTTAGTATAAGACTTGGAAATAGGTGAACTGTAATGGCAAGAAAAATCCATTGATAGTAGAAAACTTCGTCTAAAAAATAGGGGAAGTTTAATATTACGGATAATATAAATTGGACGATGCCCTCGAATACGTTAATTGCTATGAAAAAGAATACAACTGCCCTAATACGAGCAAAAATTCCCCGCCCTTCTTCTATTCCTGTTACAATTGAGGTAAAAGAATCGTCGCTTATTACCATGTCGCTCGCTTCTTTGGCAACATCAGTTCCTTGTATGCCCATAGCTATACCTGCATCTGCCATATTTAGAGCTAGTGCATCATTTACACCATCTCCCGTCATAGCGACAACTTGATTAGCATTTTGATATCTTTCTATAATCTCTTGTTTGTGTTTAGGGGATACCCTAGCAAATACTTTAATTCTACTAAAATCGAAAAATGAACGATTCTTTTTTATATCTTTACCCTCTACTACAATATCGTCATCATTTTGAACTATAGATATTTGCTTAGCAATTGCCCTTGCAGTAGCAGGTGAGTCTCCAGTGATCATTACCACATCGACTCCAGCAGCATGGCATTCTTCTACGCTCTCATTTACACCGTCTCTAGGGGGATCCAAAATCGTTACAAAACCAATATAGATCATGTCTGATTCACACAATTCCCTACTTCTATCGTCTTCGGTGGGAATTATATCTAATTTTTTATAACATAAACTTAAAATTCTAAATCCTCTTTCAGCATAGTTGTTTGCTATTTTCATCACTTTATCTTTAGTTTCACCTAGAAAATCCAATTCTTGGTTATTATACAAGACTTTATTGCATAAAGGAATTAAGATTTCGCTTGCACCTTTAGTGAAGGAATAAAATTTATCTTCTTTCTTGTAAACTTTAGTCATCCGTTTTACTTTCGAATCAAAGGGATATTCTTTAAAATATTCAAATTCTTCGAGGATATAATCGCCCATGCCTTTTTGGAATATAACCATTAAAGCACCTTCCGTTGGAGAGCCAATGACGGTCCAGTTTGGAATGATTCTGCCTGAAATCTCAATCTCATTCTTTACTAAAGCAGAATTGTTGTTTAAGAATCCAGAAATTAATAGTAATTTAAGCTGTGGAAAATCATCAATGTGTTTCACATAAACCGGATTTTTTGGATCGTCAATTAATATTATTTCGCCTTCAGGGGTATACCCACTTCCTGTAACCTTATAGGTTGACCCGTTTGTCCAAATGATCGGAATGCTCATTTGATTCTTCGTTAGCGTGCCAGTTTTATCGCTGCAAACTACACTAACTCGGCCCAAACTATCTACTGAGGCTAAATTTCTAACAATAACGCCATGATGAGCCATTGTTAAAACTCCCGTAAGTAAAATAATTGTTACTAAAAGAGGGATGTTAATTGGAAGTAGATCCATAGCAGAATTCAAGCTTTTTACGAATTCTAATTCACCAGTAGCCCCCCATACAATCAATATTATAAGAAGCCAAAATCCTATTACAATTATACCCAACCATTTACCGAAGTTGTTCATTTTCTCTCGGATAGGGATTTCGCTTGTTCCAGCCTCTTCTAACCCTTGCGATATTTTTCCGATTTCAGTGTCCTTACCTGTCTTTACTGAGATTGCTGTAGCATTGCCTGTCGCGATAAAAGTTCCGTAAAATGTCATATTTTTACGATCACCAATTGAAATATCTTCTTTTTCTAAAGCTATACCTTCTTGAAGCTTTCTTACAAGTTCGGATTCGCCAGTAAGACTCGATTCATTAACCTCTAAATTGGAAGATTGAATTAATCTTCCGTCTGCCGGAATCCTATCGCCTTGTTTTAATACTAATAAATCGCCAACTACTACCTCTTTTGTTGGTATATCTATTTTTTGGCTATCTCTAATAACTGTGGATGTTGGTGCGGTCATTTCTCTTAAAGCTTTCAATTTTTTCGTAGCTCTATACTGCTGAATAATCGCAACAATACAGTTAAGACCAACAATCCCAAGAGTTAATAAAATAAAGGACATATTACCTTTGCCACCAAAGAAAGAGGACAAAAATAAGAATAGAGCTCCTATTAAGTAAATTACAATTAACCAATTAAACAACGGAGCAAGGTAAATTTTGATGAACCCTTTAGACGCTTTTGGTATTTCGTTTAAGCCATAAAGCTCTAACCTTTTTTGCGCTTCGTCTTTCGTCAATCCATTATTCGGATTTGTCTGAAACTTTTTGTAAATTTGCTCTAATTCCATATTATAATAAATTTCTTCCATTAAGATTTCTCCCGCGACTTTTTATGAAATTTTATTATTAAATTAAAAAATGAAATAGTTATAATAAATAGACTATAGAAGTAATTGTTTTTATTTTATGTGTTTTTTGGTTAAATGAAAAAATATTAGAAAATGATATCTTTTTTTCTAAATAAATACTTCAAAAGTTCGATTCCAATTAATCCTGGTAATGTCAATAAAATGCACATTATCCAATCTGTCCCACTTAGAAATAAGAAGTTGATCTGAAAGTTTAAACCGAATATATCGTTCACGTAATAATTTACCGAGTGCGAGAATACAATATAGAGGATGTGTAAAGCTAGAGTAAATAGACTTACAATTAACAAAGAAAGACAGAATTCTTCCTTTAAACTTTTTAAAATAGATTTATTTGGGCGCCTAAAAGTCCAGATAAATGTCGTTTCAACAATAAATAACGTTGTGATGAACATAGTCCTTGCTTTTTGAGCAATTAATTCGTTGGGAGTAGCTCCAATCGGAATATAGCTAATATTCGGGTTAAGGTTCCATTCGTTTAATGGAATCATTCCCCCTAAGGTTAGTTGAAGCACTAAAACCAGGCCTAAACCCATTAATAACGCTTGTATTAACATCATAATCCACATATTTTTGTTTAATAATTGTTGTTCGTCTCTAGGTGGTTCCTTCATTACATCCGAGGGATGTTTATCGATTACCAAGGCTAAAGCCGGTAGTGAGTGGACTATTCCAAAAATATAAATATGTTGCCATTCTGAACTGAATAAATCGAAGAATGGGATGAATTCGTAGGTAAAAAATATGGTTGCTTCCATTATGTTTAAACAGATGAAAAAATATATAATGGTGCGAATTTTAGCAAATAGCCCACGACCAATCTTTACTCCCTTGACAATCGAAGAAAAATTATCGTCGCTTATGACCATGTCCGCAGTTTCTTTCGCTACATCTGTCCCCGTAATACCCATAGCTATACCGGCATTAGCAAGCTTTAACGCTAAAGAGTCGTTGATCCCATCCCCAGTCATAGCACATATGTGATCTTGTGATTGATATTTTTCTACTATTATTTCTTTGTCAGAAGGATCGACTCTTGCAAAAACTGAAACATTATTGAAATCGCTATCGTCTAAATTGGAAATATCGGCTCCTTCTACTACTAAATCTCCCTCTTTATAAATTCTCATTTGTGCGGCAATCGTTTTAGCAGTAGCGGGGTGGTCTCCAGTGATCATAACGGTTTTTATACCCCCAGATTCGCTCTCTTCCACAGCAGATCTTACGTCTGGGCGTGGTGGGTCTAAAATTGAAATAAAACTCAAAAAAATTAGATTGGATTCAGTTTTTTCTCTATTTAAACTGTTTAAATCTTTAATTTTCTCAATATTCTTATAGGCAACAGCTAAAGTTCGGTATCCTTGGTTGGCTCGCAACTGGATTTTTTTTAAAAGCTCTTCTTTTATATCTTCGTCTAACATCTTTATTTCGCCGTTGACTTCGATTTTGTTTGAAATGTCTAAGATTCTTTCGGGAGCTCCTTTAGTAAAAGCAAAATTACCTTTAGGATTTGATTTAGACTTACATATAGTGGTCATCCGTTTGATTTCAGAGCTGAATGAAAATTCTTTCAAAACTTCGTACTTATCTTTTATATCGTAATTAATATATCCCGCTTTTTCAGATAGTACTAATAATGCTGCCTCTGTTGGTGACCCTAAAGCTTTTCTTACGGCCATTTCGTTTACATTTTTTAGTCGAACCTTAACATCCTCGTATATTAATTTAACATTGTTGTTTAATACTATTGAATCTATAAATTTCTGAAACGTAAGACTATCTTTTAACTCAACTTCGTTGTTATTTTCAAGAATTATTCCCTCGGTATCATAACCCGAACCTGAAACATGATATTCTATATTGTTTATCCAAAATCTTTCTACGGTCATTTCGTTTTTGGTGATAGTTCCTGTTTTGTCTGCACAGATTACCGAAACTCGACCAAGAGATTCAATCGAAGCTAAGTTTTTTATAATTACCCCACTTTGAGCCATATTTAATACACCAGTTATGAGGACAAGCGTTGTAAGGAGCGGTAAGTTTATGGGCATGATATTCATTGACCTTAGAATTGAACTTATTAAGGCATCGCTAATAAAATCTCCATATAAATTGCCTTCTATCCCTAAAAGTACAAATTTATAGGTAATTAAGATTATTAAATTGATAATAACTATAGATCCAAGGATATAACCTAACCTATTCAATTTACGCGTCAATGGGATATCTTCAATGCTACCCATTTCATTTAATTGATCCGAGATTTTACCAATCTCCGTATTTTTTCCCGTTCCAACCACTAAGGCTTTTCCCCTACCTGTGTGAATGTATGTCCCCATAAACACCATGTTAGTTCGTTTCTGGAGTGGAACTTTGTTATTTTCTAGGCGATGTTTGCCTTTTTCTACAGGCTCACTCTCTCCGCTAAGTGGAGCTTCGTCTATGGTTAAATTGGTAAATTCGATAATTCTAGCATCTGCAGCGATTTTATCGCCTTGTCTTAACAAGATAACGTCTCCAGGCACGATTTCTCTGGTAGGAATCTCAAATTGAACTCCATCCCTCAAAACCGTTGTCTTTAAAGCAGCGATTTTTCTTAAGGATTCTAGCGCTTTTTGGGCTCTGAATTGTTGAACAATTACCGTTGTCGAATTCATAATGACTACAGCAAAAGTTATAATCGTAGAACTTGGGGAGCCAAGAATCAAAATAATTGTTCCTGATATAATTAGAATAATAATTAAAAAATTAAAAATTGGAGCCAAATAAATTTTCCATAAAGACTTCTTAATTTTAGGCAACTCGTTATAACCATATTTAAGATATCTACTCTCTATTTCTGAAGACTTCAAACCATTATTCGGATCTGTTTGAAATTTTGTAATTAATTCATCTATTGATTGAGTTAGTAATTCTTCAGAACGAACTTGGATTAAATTCATTTCTCTAAATAATACTTTTTTAATTGAATAATTGAATAATAATAAAAAATATTGATTTAAACCTTATTAATTATGCATTCTTTCCACAATTCTTTAAATGAGTAAAAAATTAAAGGTCTAACTCTTGCGGGTCCCCTAAAATCTCCTTTAATTCATTATATTTTTTTCTAATTGTCGTGCTTGAGAATCGACTGGTGCGTTCAACGATACTTTGAGTAAAAATCTTGCGATTCTCTAAGGATTGGCCAATGTAATAGATTAAACCCGCTGTAAATGCTTTGTAATTCAAGCTTTGAATTTGGATGTAAGTAATTTTGTTTAAGATTTCATTGACTTTTAACTGCATATCTAATTTTAATTGATTGTATTCAGTTTTATTGGTAAGATGTTGTTTGACATCTTTAAATAATATGTTATTCAAATCTTTTTGGAACAAGATTTTAATTTTATTTTTTATTTGTTCTTCTAAGTTAGAACCACTTTCGGCAATTTCCAGCCTTTTTTCTGTTCTTTTGACCTTTAACATAGCGTTAGAAAGCATCTTTTTGTTTATTTTATGTCCTAATTCTCTTGTTCTTTTAATAAATTCTTCAATTCTCACGTTTGTAGTTTCTTTTATCTCCATCCATACTATTGCAAGAAAGATAATGACCATATTTTCGTATGTTTGTCGATGATGTTTGTTATATAGCAAATATTTTGCTTTAATTTCTTGATATTTTACAGAATCTATATTTAGGCCAATGCCATAACCCTTTAACAAGTCAATCGTCTTTTTCTGTTCAGAAAAGTTGCTTTGATAGTCCCGAAACCATATCTTTAAAGTATTGATTTGATCGTATCGTTTTTTAGTCTTTGGGTCCTGAATTGCTTTTGAATTACTTGTTCGAATTTTTCTTTCATATTCTAATCGGGAATCAGAAAAATAGTTTGAAGGAGAGGATGTTTCAAAAGCAACATAATCTTCTAAGATTATACCACAATCTTGGCATACAAAATACCCACTCTCTTGCTTTACGTTTTTATGGGTACAAGCGGTTAATTCCTTACCATTTTTTTTTTTATCGTTCAAAAAAGATCAATAAATTATTATATAGTTCAAAAAAAATATTAGTTTTTAATTTATAACTTTTTATAAAAAACCATCAAATTAAATATTATATAAAAGATTTTAATATTTTAAAGAAATTAATGAGTGATTAAAATGGAACGTAAAGTCATTTTAAAATGGTTGTCAATTTTTAGCATCAGTTTCTCTATAATTTCAATAGTCGAACTGCTTGATCTTATTATTTTTAGTACAGCAATTAATATGGATTTAGATGGTCAATTAACAATTTTTTACTTAATATTTCAATCAGGGTATATGTCTATTCACGCACCACTTTTGTGGATATTTTTATTATGCGTAATTTGCGCATTCATCGCCTTGACACTTTCAATATACAGAGTTGCAAAGAAACAAATCATTGAAAATTATAATCTAGCCAAGTTTTTGCTACTTATTGGTTTGTTTTTTGTAATTGGCGGTTTTATCAAAATGAGCTTTATTGTTTTATTGGGTAACAATATAGTGAGTACGGGTTTAAACCCAACATTTCAAAACGCTTTATATTCGCCTACTATTACACCTGTAATCGGAGCTATAATGTGGGTTTATTTTATTGTTGTTGTATGTAGTATTTTGATTTCTGGCTTGATTTTTGGCGCAATTGGTCTTCAATGGATGCTCCTTATTCAAAATGAAAAAGCCTCTCAAGAACAATAGTAACTTACGAAAATCCTTAATTTATTCTCTTTTTTTTGTAATTAAATAATCAAAAAAAAAAGAAAATAGGATAGTTTAACAAAAGAAATAAAAAACCTAATTTTAAAACAAACCTAAGTTTCTTGTGATTTTCTCTCGGTTAGGATCTTGATTAATTTGTTTTCGCACATTCGAAAGGAGTCCTTCTTTACTTAATCCAATTTTTTCTAAAGTAAAATTTACTCCCGATTCGTTGAATTTTCCATCTCGAATCATCGGAGTTAGGCGCTTCAGAGTGATTAACCATTTTTTCCTAATGCTCGGGTCTTGACGGATCAATTCAGCGAATTGTAGGGCGTATGGAAGAGCCCCAAATCGATTCAAATCGTAGAAAAGAGCGGCGGCGATAACATGACAGCTAGTCTTGAGAGTATTTGAGTTCCCTTTCTTTACTAAATTCTTGGATTCTATTAGCTGAATTATGTCTTCCTCGTTATAATCTATTACATGATATGGCAATATTATTCGAGGAACGGTGTGATTTTCGAAATCTTCAGGCGTAAAGTAACGCTTTCTATCTTCTTCTGTAAAGGACTCTCTATTAATAAAGCTTGGTTTCCAATCGTGCTCTATTTCGTGTTGTGGAATTTCGTAAAAATACCTTCTAATCTCGTCGGGGGAGTATCCGAATAGAATAATAGCTATTTCGCGTTCCATCGCCTCTCGTACAACTAAGCTATGAACTAAATCACCACAACTATCGCATAAATTTCTTGTCAAGGTCAAATCATTTGAATCTTGATTCGTAAATACCCATTGATATAATTTCCTAAATGTTTCTTTCGCACCATCGATTATAATGTGATCTACGCTTATCTTTTTGAGAGTATCTTTCATGTTTTCGAAAGCAGTATCTGGGATAAACCCTGAGTCAATAGTTACTGCGAGCGGGTTAAACCCATAATCGTGTACCACTGTATATAAAAGAGCAGTCGAATCCTTTCCTCCCGAATAACCCACAATACAATCGTACTTATTCTCTTCTTGGCGTGAACGCATAAGTTCAATGGTAGAATTCCAATCCTTTAAACCAGTTTCCTTCATTTTCTCAGTTATTTGAGTCTTCCACCAATTTGTAGTTCTGTAAGTTGGATTTTCACAGTAATTACAAATTCCTTCAGAATTTAACTTAATTCCAAAAGAACCGTCAATCAAAATACAATTTTTGCAGATATAATGTTCATGTATCATATTATTTCTCCTACAATCATAATTTACAAAGTTTATAGGATAAAATATTGGATGTATTTAAAAGAAAAAGTATAAAAAAAATAAAAAAAGATAAAACAATTTAAGAGATCAAGTTAATTTAATTTCTCTTTGATTTGTTTTGCCCTACTTCGTAGAGTTACCTCAGTGATCTTTGCTACATCGGCTACCAAGGATTGAGTTTTTTTAATCGCTCCGTCTTTAGCTGCGATATAAATACAAGCCGCGGCTAAACCTTTTGGATCTTTTCCAGTTCGCGCTAACCCATTTTTAGATGCGGTTCTCAACATTTCTATAGCTACTTTTTGAACTTTCATGGGTAAGTCTAACTCGTTCCCAAATCGAAAAACAAGCTTCTCTGCCGTAATTGGCTGATATCTTAGGCCCAATTCGGGTAGAATTTCGCGAATAATCATTGAAAGGCTTCTATGTACCGTTCTTCGCGGCGTGAGGGACGCTTCACAGACTTCGTCTAATAATCGAGGGAAATCGTGAACCCTTATCGCGGCGTATAAAGAACCTGCTATAAACCCATTAATAGATCTTCCCATTGTTAGCTTCTTTTTAGCTACAATACTATAAATCTTCCATGCCGTTTCTGAAATATATTCTGGAATGTTTAATTTTGAGGTGAGCATCTTCAACTTAGGTTTTGCTTCCCAGAAGTTCCTTTCAATACTTGATATTAAAGAATTTTGAATTTTTGATAAGCGAGAAAATAAAGCTTGCTCTTTAGGACCTATTGATTTTCCTTTTGAGTCTGTCTTTGTGGTAGGAAGCATTGTTCGAGGGCCAAAATCCCTCCAACGGGGCTCTGTTCTTCTTCTATTCTGTATTTCTTCCACAGTATATGCCCTTCGCTCATTCCCTACGTAAGTTCGTTCTGCAATCATACCACAGTTAAGACATACTTTATTCCCATCACGTTCTTCAATAGATGGATTATCACAACACTTAATACTACTTGTAGAGGACAAATTATCTTGATCTGCATTCTTAGTTTTTATTAGATCACGGTAATTACTATTCATATTATACATCACAAAAATTTATTGATAAAATTGCCATCTAACGCAAATTTAATACAAAAATTAGATCATATTACGACTTTAATAATACTAATAATATCATAATATCCAAGTCATAAATTTAAATCTTTGTCTTCAAAATTGTAGAAGTGATAAAAGGGGAACGTAATGGGAAGCAGAATATAATGTTTTAGTCATTTCTTCTCCTTTTATTATTAATAAGGATAACACTTTAAAGTTTTAAGTTCAAAAATTAAAATAAGATAAATTATTAAATTTTTAAAAAAACTGTATAACCAATAATTTCTTTTAAATTATATTAGAGTTGGTGTATAAATGGATTTTTACGAAGTTGTGAGAAAAAGAAGAAGTTACAGGGTTTATAAGCCTGAAATGCCTGAAGAAGAGAAAATTACTCGTATCTTGGAAGCAGCGAGATTGGCTCCAACTTGGGCAAATAAGCAAGGTATGCATTATATTGTTGTTAAAGACTCAGAAGTTGTGAGAAAGATATGGAAGGCCGTTGGACAAGCACAAAAGTTTGCCGCAGCCCCAATATTTGTTGTAGGCGTAATCTCCGAATCAGGATCAGGAGCAAACGCAAATGGTATAAAATATTTTCCATTAGATTGTGGAATTTGCTTCGAACATCTAATCTTAGCCGCAACAGCGGAAGGTTTGGCTACTTGTTGGATTGGTTGGTTTGACGAAGTTAAAATAAGAGACATCCTTGAAATACCAAAAAAATATAGAGTCCTAGCTTTAACCCCATTAGGATATCCTGTAAAACAGAAGGGGGATGTTGAGGAGCGTAAACCGCTCGAAAAGATAGTACATTACAACAAATTTTAATTAAATTTTTAAAAATCTTTCTTTTTTTATTTTATTAATTTGTAAGTAAAGATAAAATAATTTCGAATTTTACTTTACTTATGAAAATTGTAAGAATCGATGTTAATTCGAACGAAATTGATTACGAAGAAATAACTAGTGATTCAAAATATCTTCTTTTAGGAGGTCGTGGATTGACATCCCAAATCGTTCACGACGAGGTTCCACCGAAATGCGATCCACTTGGACCAGAAAACAGGTTTATTTTATCAAATGGTACACTTGCTGGAAGTCCATTCCCAAATTCTGCTCGTACTTCAGCAGGGGGTAAAAGTCCTTTAACCAATGGTATTAAAGAAGCGAATGTCGGAGGTAGAGGTGCAATGATGCTCGCTAGGCATGGAATAAGGGCGTTAGTATTGCAAAATAAATCCCCCGAGCTAAAAATCGTTTTAATTACCGACGATGGAATTGAATTACTACAAGGCAAAGAATATAAAGGATTAGGAAACTACAAGCTTCATCGAAACTTAAAAGAAAAGTTCGGGGAAAACATAGGTATTTATTCCGTTGGACCTGCTGGTGAATTTATGATGAAATCAGCTACTATTGCAGCTAACGATTTAGAAGGATATCCTAGCAGGCACGCCGCACGTGGTGGTTTAGGGGCAGTAATGGGTTCTAAAGGAATTAAAGCTATAGTAATTAAACCCACAAAAGAATCAAAAGTCAAAATTCACGATTTAAAAAAATTTAGAGAAACTTCAACGCCATTTGCAAAAAATTTGGCAAAAACTAAAGAAGTGTTTTCAACCTTTGGTACGCCTTTAATGATGAGAGCAATGAGTGAATATCGCGGAATTCCTACCAAAAACTTTCGAATGGGTTCATTTGATAAAATCGCAAATATCACTGGAGAAAAACTCCATGAGCTTATAATGGCTCGAGGGGGAAAAAATCGATTGGCGTGTTCTCCTAACTGCGTAATAAAATGCTCTAATTTAGTTGTGGATAAGGATGGCAATCACTTAACTTCGAGTCTTGAATACGAAACAATGGCGTTAAATGGTTCTAATCTAATGATTGATGATCTAGATAGTTTGGCTAGGATTGACCGTTTATGCGATGATAATGGTGTTGACACGATAGAATTTGGTGGTTCTGTGGGGGTTGCTATGGATTGTGGAAAAATTGAATGGGGCAACGCTCAAAAAGTCTTTGAAATCTTGGATAAGGAAATAAGGAATAATACGGAATTAGGAAAACTGTATGGAAATGGAGTTAAGAATATTGGCGAAAAATTAAATGCAAAAAGAATTCCTCAAGTAAAAGGCCAAGGTATTTCTGGTTACGATCCAAGAGTGTTTAAGGGAATGGGGGTAACATTCGCCACTTCACCACAGGGCGCTGACCACACCGCTGGAGCAGCAATAGCGGGTAGAAATGCAAACCAGGCTAAAGATTACGGTGAATTAACTGAGAACGAGGGTAAATTCGACTTATCATACGAACTACAATTGTATACGATTGTCATGGATTCGATGGGTTGTTGTTATTTTATTGGTCCCAGTTACGAAAACATGGAGCTTATTGCCCATGCGATTAATGCTATGTATGACCTTAATTTAACGAGAGACGATGTAATCGATATTGGGAAAAACATATTAAAAACGGAAATTAAATTTAACGAAAAAGCAGGCATCACGAATAGTACGAATGACGTACCCGAATTTTTCAGACAAGAGCCATCAGAACCTACTGGTTTAAAATACACTTTTTCTAAAGAAGATTTGAAATCATTCTGGGATAAATTGAGGGAATAATTCTTTTTTTAAATATAGTTCAGTAATCCTTTTTTTTTCATACTTAATTCTGCTACTATTATTAACAGTATTCCTATTAAAGCGAGGATTAATGGTAATAAAATATTAACAATTAAGTAATGAAATAACAACGAATAAGTAAATATATTCAAAATAAAATAGGCAAACCATAAAAATAATTTTATAATGCAGTACCCTAAACCACTAAAGATGAAGATTATTCTGTGTTTCTTATAGAGCGATAACGAAAAGTGCCAACAACTAACAAGTAAGAGGTTAGAACTAACAACTAAAACGAATAAAATCATCAAAGATGAAATAAAATAAATAGCTGTTATGATGAGACTTATAATTATTGTTGCTATTATTAATAAGATCTTCGACGAATATTTAACGATAAAATCTTGTTCTAATTTTAAGAAAATACTCAATATAAAAGGAGGAATACAAATAAAAATAAAGAGTAGATACAAGAAGGGATTGTTAAGAATAAAATAATCAAAAGATATTGATATAATAATAACTAACAAAAGCATGAAACTACCTTCTAGTCTACATTTTCCTTCTTTTTTACCTTGAATACTCATATTTTAATTATAATTAGTTCTCTAATTAACATTCTGAAATTTCTTTTAAACTCTCATAAATTAAAAACTTAAATAGAAAAAAAAGTATTCTGAATTAATACTAAAATATTTGAATTCTTATTCAAATTAAATAAAAAGAATTAATAATTACTAGCAACGAGCTATAAATCTTGAATGATAAAAACATTTTAAAAGAATTGGAAGATATTGTTGGGAAAGATTTTGCTTCGAATAGTTCGGGAGATTTATATATTTACTCCCAAGATCCGGGAGCATCAATCCCCCGCCCTGCAGATTTTGTAGTAATGCCAAATACATCTAAAGAAGTCCAAGATATAATGAAACTAGCAAATCGAGAAAAAGTTCCAATAGTTCCGATGGGTGGTGGTTTAACGTTAAGTGGACTTGTAATTCCCGTAAAAGGAGGCATAGTTATGGATATGAAACGCATGAATAAAATAATTGAAGTTAACGAATTAAGTCGGTTTGCCCTTGTAGAAGCGGGTGTAACTTCAGGCCAACTTTTAGCGTATTTAAATGAAAATCATCCAAAGCTACAACCCCCAATTCCTGATGCACCTCCTTCAGTTACAATTGCGGGTAATGCGTTAATTCATGGTTCTGGTTACTTATCTCAAAAATTTGGAGATCACGGCGCTATGATTAATGGATTAGAAGTTGTACTCCCTGATGGAGGACTATACAAATTAGGCTCTTGTGCGGTTTCAGATTATTGGTTTACGAGAGGACCCATTCCAGATTTTATAGGTTTATTTACTAGCTCATTTGGTACCTTAGGAATTGTTACAAAACTCTCTATTAAACTATTTCCAAAACCCAAGATGCGAGATATAGTATTTGGATTATGTAAAGACCCAAATGTACTCCCAGAATTAATTTCAAACATAACATTTACGGATGTAGCCGAAGATATTTTACTAGGGATTCAAGATAAACCCGATTGGATGAAAGGCTATACATTTATTATCGTTTATATCACTGGTGAATCAGAAGAAGAATTAAATAATAAAACAAAAATCCTTAAGAAAATGTATCGCAAAGCAAAGTCTAGATACATGAAAGTTCCAAAAAGAATTGAAGATATATTTCTCGAAAAACCACAATTTGCAGCGAAAGCGGCAGACTTTAGGAAGGGAGGTGGCTTTGAATACGTTGGGGCCTTCATACCGCTCCAATTAATCCCGGAAATAATTCAAATTGGCATAGATATTTCTTTAAAACACGGAATCGTACCTACCTTGGGCGCTAGACTTATAGGACAAGGTCATTCTGCGATGTTTTTTATATCCTATTCTTTTAATCGGGCAGATCCAGAAGATATGAAAAACGCGCGAGAGGCATTACACGATACAGATAAAGCTGTGCTTGAAATTGGAGGAATTCCATGGAAAGCAGAAATAGTAGGGCAACAACTAATACTAGAAAAGATGGACCCTAATTACAAGAAACTTCTAAAAAGCATTAAAAATTTATTAGACCCAAATGGGATTATGAATCCAGGAAATTGGGAGGTTAAATAAATGACTTTAAAAGTTGAACAAGATTGGAAAGACATAGTTCATAGGTGCTTCAGATGTGGATATTGTAAATTTACCTATGATTATTCCGATTTTAATTGTCCTAGCTACAAAAAATTCCGATTTGAGACTTATTCCACAGGTGGAAGGTTGTGGTTAATTTACGGATTGATAACTGGTGAAATCTCGTGGAGTCAAGATGTAGCCAATGTTCTTTACGCGTGCCCTACTTGCGGAAATTGTTCTGAAAATTGCAGATTTGATAAATTTAACGATCTTCTGGTAGACATTATAGAAGCTGCTCGGGCAGAAGCAGTGGAAAAGGGTTTTTGTCCTGAGAGGCAAAAGGCTTTAATTGAACGCACAGATAACCCTGAGATGTACAATCCATATGGCGAACAAAATTCAGATAATGAAGATTTGAAGAAAGAATACGATTTACCAGATAAAGCAGAATGGGTTTATTATATCGGATGTACATCTAATTATCGTCAAAAGAATTTAAGAGACGCTACTTTGAGATTCTTGAAGAAAGCTAATATCGATTTTACTTTAATCGACGAACATTGTTGTTGTAGCCCCGTAATGCGAACTGGTCAAATTAATTCTGTTAAAGACTTCATTAATTTTAATATTACTCAAATAAACAATGCGGGCGCGTCAAAGGTCATTACATCATGTGCGGGCTGTTATCGTACGTTAAAAAAGGATTGGTTAAAATATGGTGCTGATTACAATTTTCAGATATATCATACAGTAGAATTAGTTAAGGAGCTATTAGACGACGGAAAATTAAAGTTTCAATCAGAATACAACAAAACAGTAACTTATCACGACCCCTGCCACCTTGGAAGACACATGGGTATCTACGAAGTTCCAAGAGAAGTGTACAAACAAATTCCAGGAATTAAACTTGTAGAAATGAAAAGAAATCGGGAAAACGCTTGGTGTTGTGGCGCTGGAGGTGGCGTAAAAATAGGTTATCCAGAGTGGTCAGTTGAGATCTCAAAGGAAAGGCTAGAGGAAGCAAATACGACGGGAGCATCCGTTATATCGTCAGTATGTCCCTTTTGTAGAACGAATTTGAGCGACGCAAACGATAAATTCGATATGAATTTTGAAGTTATCGACTTAATTGAGATAATAGATAAATTAGACTTCGAAATTACCAATACAAAACATTAATTAAAAGAATTTATTACCTCTTTTTGTTTTAAAATTATTATTAATTTTATTAGTAAATCATTAATTTGTAGATGTGATTGAAATGAGGTTAGGTGCTCACATGAGCGTTACAGGAGGTAAGTACATGGCTCTTGAAAGGGGAAAGGAGCTTGGATGCGAATCTATTCAAGTATTTATAAGAAGTGTGCGCTCTTGGGCGGCAAAACCTTTAGTCCAAAGCGATATCGACGATTTTCTTAAAAAAAAGGAAGAATTAAAAGAAGAGATTTGGCCTGTCATCTCTCACAATAGTTATTTAATAAATTTAGCAAGTATCGATAATGAAAAATTGGAAAAATCTTATAATGCTATGCTAGATGAGCTTATTAAAGCTGATCAACTCAGTATCGAATACGAAAACATACATCCTGGAGTTATTCCTATAAGCGATAAAAATGAAATCTCCAAAAAAGAAGCGTTAACTCAGATTACTAATCAATTAAATCAATTGATGGTTGAAACTAAAGGTTCAAAAGTTATAATTTTGTTAGAAACTACCGCTGGGCAAGGTAAGGGTTTAGGTAATAAATTTTATCACTTAGCTACGATTATAGATAAAATTAATGATAAAAGTAGAATTGGAGTTTGTTTTGATACAGCCCATTCATTTGCAGCAGGCTACGACTTTACTACCAAGAAAAAATATGACGAAATGTGGAATGAGTTTGACGATATTATTGGATTGAAGTATCTATTTGCTTTTCATTTGAACGACACTGAAAAAGATTTAGGTTCTAGAGTTGATCGTCATACTCACATAGGACAAGGAAAGATTGGCAAGGAAACCTTTGGATTCTTGTTAAATGATGATAGATTTAGAGATCATCCCGGAATTCTGGAGACGCCAAAAGGCAAAGATATGAAAGAGGATATTATGAATTTGAAAGTTCTTAGATCCTTAGTAAAATAAAATATCTTTGATTAATCAAGAACATTAAACCATACAGGACTTTTATCGTTAACCAGACCATTATAATTTACTGTGAGTTCCTCACCTTCTTTAATCTCTCTAATAGCAGAGAACTCTATTGCTTTTATTTCATAATCATATAAATATTTAATGTTAGGTTCAAAAGAGTGATTAATGAACTGAGATATACTGAGCGTTATAGCATTATCAAATTCTGGTTTGTGCTTGGGATCTTCCCAAATATAGCAATAATCATATAGGACAGTTTTTTTAATTTTCTTATACTCCTTATTGGGAATTAAAATTACATTTGCTACATCAATTATAGTATTCTTTTTAATATCTTTCTTAGCAAACGCGCCTTTTCCTTTCCATTTTGAGATATTTCTTATCTTAATATACTCGTTCATAAAATACACTAATAAAATTTATTCAATTATTCAATCGAAGCATGACGCTTATCGATATCTTTCTCAGTGACTCCCAATAATTCCATTAATGTAGCTCCAATTGAATCTAATACTGTTAGCGTTGAGATGTCGAATAGAGTTGTGTAAGGTGCAAGTGTTTCCTGAGAAATCGCCTTATCCTTACTTTTACCTTCAATTTTAATTATAATATTTGATATTTTTCCTATAGTGCTTTCAGGATTATTTGTTAGGACCGCGATTTTTCCACCTATTTCTTTTGCTTTTCGCGCTATAGCAACGGGAGAAGTTGTTTCACCACTTCCACTTATTATAATAAGTAAATCTTCTTTACTGTAACGATGAGTAATCGCATCGGAGACAAAACAAGAATTAACTCCTAAATGCATTAATCTTTGAGCAAAACAACGACCAATAAAGCCAGACCGCCCAGCCCCATAAATAAAAATCGTTCCATCGTTAGAATTAACTTGAGTAATCAAATCAATTAATTTTAAAACATGTGAAGCGTTAATTGTTTTAGAATTTTTTATAATCTGATTTGCTATTTCAAGAATTGTATTTAAAAACCTTTCGCTTCCTTTATCGTAATTCATATTTTCACCTCTTTTTATTCTCCTTTCGAAGATTCTGGACGTACACATCTTCTCCATTGCTCTACGCTCTCTTTAGGTCCTAAACTAATTAGTAAATCACCTACTTCAAAAACAAAATCTGATTTGAAACTATATATCCATTTGTCTTTTCTTTTTAGAGCAATTATATGGAACCCTCGTTTATATCGTTGATCTTGTAATTCATCGTATGTTTTGCTTTTAAAGTAAGAATCTGCAGACAGTGTTTCTCGAACTACAATCTCAGCTGTTTCTTTAATCGCTTTCTGAATAATTACGTGTGGTTCAAACCCTTCTAAGATGGTTTCAGCTAAGTGAGCCGCAGCATCGGCTATTAATTCGCATGAAAAAACTATGCGCATAATTCCCGTCAGATTCCTTGGACTACCAACTAAATGCGCAAAATCTAGAAGATTCTTCTCGAAATTTATATTAAGCCCATCCATTAAGGCTTCCATTTCGATTACATCTTCAGCTAATTCATAGCTGTTAAAGAACAATGCTGCAAGTGCCAATTCTATCATTGTTTCAGAAATATCTGTGATTATTACATAATCTCCTTTAAGTTCTTGAATCTCCTCAAATATTTCAGGGTTTGTGAGATCAAATTCAGGTTCCTTTTCTTCCTCATCAATATCGAAACAAATCTCCTCTTCGTCAAGAGTTAATTTCTTCAATTCTTTAATCGGTTCAAGCTCGCCTTTAATAATTAAGATGTCTCCTTTTTCAATTATGTCATTCTTATCAAATAACCAATTTTCGTTTCTTTTTATAGCAATTAAGTCGACTCCATGTTGTGATCTAAAATGTATATCTTGGCGATTCATACCTATGAGTCTGCAATATTCTTTAACATTTATTTTTACTATTGGTTCAGGAACTTCGTCCCAAAAGAGTTGTGTAAAGTCAGATATATCGCTATTTATGTAAACTACACGGGCGATATCAGCAAGAGCGTCCGACATTTTATCAATTGAATAACCCATTACAACAATTGGCTCTAATCTCTTGGCTTCTTTAAACCCCCCAGTTTGTGTTTGAGTAATTTGTAAATTTAATAGAAAAGTTAACTCATGGATACGCTTTTCGATTTTAGTAGTTTCGTCTGCTATCTCTTTACTACCGAATTTAATCGCGCTATAGGCGAGATCAATCATTAGATCAATCTTTTGTTTCATCTCTCTCAAAATATCTTTTAGAGATATAGGTTGATATTGGAATTCTTTCTTCTTTCTTTTTTTTTCATGCGGCTTAATTGAATTTCTCACTCTCGTTTTTATATATTTAAATAAATATTTGTATAAAAATTATAATAAACATAGGCGTTAGAAAATCTGCTAAAGATGTAACCATGGGGATTAAAAAATTATTGGGATCTTTACCTTTTTTAAAAATAAAAATGGAACTAATAAATAATAACACAAACATCAAGCCGAAAAGGATCAAAATAGTAATAATTATAATAGATATTATCAACAACGGATTTACAATTTCTATTCCAGTTACTATTCCAAGTAAGTAACCTAAGCTTATTAATGCAACTAGGCTTAATAAAATTGTCATAAGTAAACCATAAAAATCTTGCTTTAATCTATCAGAAACTTGTATTTTTGGAGATAAAGTACCTAAATATAAGTGAGAAGTAAGGTGCGAAATTAAAACCGTAGAAATATCACCTATTAAAGAATTTAAAGAAGGTAAAACTAACAAAATGATTGGAAAAGAATATAAAATCTTTTCGTTATTGGATAAAAGCGTGCCGGAAAAAAGACCCATAATAGAACTAATAATAACGATTATTATAGATTCTTTAAAGATCTTTTTGAAGTAATCCAAAATTACGGCACCCCCAGCATAATAATTGCTAAATAGAAGCTAATAACAGTAAGAAAATCATCAATGGCTGTCATTATAGGATTAACAATGTTATTTGGGTCTAAACCGCGCTTAAACGCGAAGATATTTAGGAGGGTAGAACAAGGAATTGAAACTGATAATGTTAGTAAAATAGAAATTATTGGTATAACAATTAACAAACCAATATGAAAAATAAAGAGTCTAATTAATAAGAAGTTTAAAATAATACTTAGAATTCCAATGGCGATCGCAGTTATTAAGGCTAGTGCATATGTTGCTATTACATTTTCAAACCAAGATTTTAAGTTAAACTCTCCAATAATTAAGTCTCTCGAAGTCCTTGCTATAAAAGGACCGCTTAAATTTCCCCTTAGCGAAAGCAAAGCAGGAATAATTAGAATAAGTATTAGAAAGCTCTCAAAAGAGACTATTAAAATAGAAAGAACGATTCCCGCGAAAATGTCTCCCACAATCGAAACCATCTCAGATGGAAAAGTTTCTTTAACAATTTTACCTTTTGTATCTCGAGCTTCCATATGTCATCATCGTCGTCAGATGAATTTAAAGATAAACTTTCGTTCATATTCTTAATAATTAATTAAGATTCTAAAATATTTAAAATTTTTTGAATGATTCTTTAAAATTTGTAAGTATATAAAAATCTAAATAAAGAATTTAATCAATTTAGTAAAAAAATATAGAATTCTATCTTTTTTAAATAGGAAATTAGTTGCAACTAAATTGATATTAAAAAAAAATAAAAAAAAGATTGATTAGGTTATTGAAATTTCTTTGTTTTTTTTAGGTAAATCATTACTAAACCGATCGTACTCATTGAGAGAATTCCAAGAGTTAGTAATAGAGGGTATCCGGGGATACCTCCCGGAGTTGTATCGCTGCCTATATATACGTATGACATCGCCATAATAATTGAGATCGCACCTGAGCTACCTTCTACTGGAAATTTGATAGTCAAAGAATTATCAGCGTAATCATAAACAAACATATCCGCTGCTTCCGGAGGAGCTGCTTCCCATTGGTTATTACCACTCATGTTCCATGCCCAAAAGGTAAGGTTATAGTTATTTAGGTCAAAAGTATCATCAAATTTTATGTAGAATGTTAAGTTCTCTAATCCCGTACTGTTGCTAATTAAAAGATCGTTATAATAAAGGACCGTTCCATTGGTGATCGAAGTATTTGTAGGATTATAAGCTAAAAGCGCATTTATTACTTCTATACCGGTATTGTTAGTAATGATTTCAATATTATTTACTGCTATTTCACTTACAGCATCACTGTTGACGGAAATACTGTTTGTTCCAGAATGGAGCGTTTCGTTATGCATTGGATATAATGTCATATACATCCAATCAGTGTCGTCTCCACCAGGCATGTTCATCCAGCCTCCCATAAATGTTATTTGACCTGTAGATATGTCTATATATGTATCATATTCTTTGTCAAGCGTTGAATTTCTAAGATTAGCGCGACCTTCAGTGAATGTCATCTCATCAAACACGCTGCTTAACATTCTTAAGAGATCCTCAAAATCTTCTCCCGTAAAACCTAGAGGTATAAATAATGGAGGAGATGTGCCCCCAAACATAGCGGTAGGTGAGATCGGCCAATATGTATTTGCTTCAAGGAACAAATCGTCTCCTTTATATTGCCAAGTTCCTGTTTCTTCATCAAATTCTTCAAAATCAGCAATGACTACCTTAAAGAATTGCAATTCAGGTTGTCCAGGTATTGTCATGAAGAGTCCACCGCTATCCTGTTCCCATTCTGTCAAATTAGCGAATTCACCATAAGTAGCGATAATTGTTGCTCTCAAATATATCTCACCGTCTCGAGAATTTTGTTTATAATAAATAACATCGCCTATTTCAACATCCCATTCGACTAACGTCATGTTTTTTATCTCGTAATATATTAAATCTGAACCATCCTGCATTAAAAATGATTGAGTTATTCCAGTTGATTTTTCCATTACAATTTTAACTATAGAATTACTCGAAGAATTTTGCATTATAAATTCAAAATTACCATTCTCAAGTAAAATAACCTCAGTAAATGGCATTTCCATGATATGTAAGGTGTCAAGGTTCCACATAAATTCTATGTCTTCTCTAAGTGTATTATTGGGAACGAGTAAGTTGAACATCGAGGATCCAGATCCAAAATACTGGGGATAAAAATTATTTGCAATCCCAATAGGAATATCAGAATCTTCTAAAGAATATTTTGTTCCGTCCCATTCTGAAATGTTAGCATAAACTACTTCGAAAATCATTGGAATCGTTTCTTCAGAGAAACTGTTATATGTTTTCGGGAGCATTATCTCTGTAATATCAGTAATATAAAATTCGAGATCGTAATAATTACCTTCTTCTGTAAAATCGTAGTGTATAGTGTCTCCAATATTTACGCCCCATTCAATTTCGTCTATGATGTCGTAATCATAAACTCTCTGCATTGTGAAGTTAAATAACATTGGATCTGGCATGTAGACCATAATATATCCATCAGCATATTCTGCAACGCCATTTGTTGAACCAAATTCCACATAGACATAAAAATCATCAGTCGTATTTGTAAATGTAATGCTATCATCCCCCGTATTGGATGAATAACTATCAAATTGATTGAATGGTCCCATAGAAAGAGGGTTATATAACGATTCGTTAAGGATATCTGCTAGTACATCGACTTCTAAATTGTTTGATCCATTTAAGGGAAGTATGTATGGAGCTGCACTCATCCATGCTCGGTATTTATGATGAATGGAATCTGAATTATTATATCCAAAAAGAGCGAATTCCTCGGGAGAACCATACGGTTCTAATTCGTCGGTTGTAAGATTATAATAACATTGAGCAGCGTTTACCCGGGAAAATTCGTTTAAACCTAAATAATCTATAGTAACATTTTCAATATAGGTTATGTTATAAATAAAAATGTCTCTAAACATCATGGTAACCTCTCCGCTTGACGCGTTTGTCATTACAATCTCAATTTCCCAATAAAGTTCCTCTCCAACATCTACGCCCCAATGCCAACCGTTATTTGCGTGTTCTTCTGGGACATATGGTCCAGCTTTAATCGTCGTAACCAGAAAGCTCAAATTTATAGCTATAGTTAATCCTATAAGCAAAACTAAGATTGCGTGTTTTTTTGTTCTAAAATTATTCATAAATTTCAACTCTTAATTGTTTTAGATTTTTGTTAAAAATACTTACTAAGCTTTAATATGGAAACTTAAGTTTAAAAATTCTTGCACAAAAAGCATGAATTAAGAAATTGTACAATCTTGTTAATAATAAAAAGATAATAAACTCAATTAAATTAATTCAAACCAATTAGGGTCGATCGAGTTAAGGGCAAACTCAATTTCTTTCTTCACTTTCCAATCGTCGTCCCATAGCGATTTAGCTAACCATTTTAAAGCTTCTTTATCTCCTATTTGACCCAAAGCTTTTGCCACAGCAATCCGCATCTTAGGGTCTTTGTCTTCTAACAGTGTTATAAAGGGAGTTATATCGCTAATATTTTCCAGTTTTCCTAATGACATCGCGATCCAACTTCGGATAAATATATCTTTATCTCCCATTAATCCAATTAAAGATTCGGTAGACTTATCATTACCAATTTTTATTAAAAGTTTAACTGCTGCTCTTCTTGTTTTCCAGTTTAAATCGTTTGTTAAAATTTTTGCGCTTTCAATTACCTTTTCGTTCCCAAACTTTGATAACGCTTCAATTACTGCGTCCCTTACATTATTATCATTATCATTTAATAAACTAAAAAGCGGTTCGATTAAATTTTCGTCACCAATTTCTCCGATAACCCTTGCACAAAAACTCCTAATTTTCCATTCTTTCGCGTTCAAACCCTCGATAATTTGAGTTGGAATAGTATCATTATAAATATTTAAAATTGCTTTATACGCTAACCTTCGCAATTTCGCGTCTTTACTGTTAAATGTTCTTATAAGATAATCGATAGAATTCTTATCCTCTAATAAGCTCAACAATTTTATCGCTTCCCTTCTAGAGATAATATTTCGTTGGTTTAAAATTTCGTAGATTTTATCGTATGGTGGTTGGTTTGAAAAAATTGAGAATAAAGTTCGCACAGATAATTTTCGAATTTCAGGATTTTTTTCTTCTAAAAATTTAATTAAATGTGGAATAGCCCTTTTACTTTTTATAGTGCCTAATGCTTTGATTGCTGATTTTTTTACGCGTAAGTCTTCGTCGCTTAAAGCGTTCAGAATAAACTTTGCGTCTTTTAATTGAAGTAAATTTTCTAACCCTTTGATTGAATTCTTACGGATTAATGAGTCTTCGTGTTTTACTAATTCTTTTAAGTTCTCAATGCACTCTTCACTGCCAATCTTTCCTAATATATATGGGATCGATCTTTTAATATGAATATTTCCTTCGTTTATGTACTCTAATATTGAATCAAGGTTATTTTCTTTCCCAATTTTAATAATAGAAGCAAGCACGATCCCTTTGATCTCTAAAGAGGGGTTCTGAAGCATGTCTAACAAAGGGTTTAAGGCTATGGTTGCTTTTGCTTTTCCCAAAGCTATCACAGATGCTTTTCTTGACTCAATATTATTGTCTGTAAGAGCTTTGATTAATAATTGGATGGAAATGTCGTTTATATTTTTCCCGGCAACATCGATTATTTTTTTTCTTACTTTTCCATCGCTTTCGCTTTTATACTGAGATAATAGAAATTCTAGCCCTTCTTTTTTAAAATGCAGAGACACCGATTCGATTAATTGTATTTTTTTCAGAGGAACTGTCTCTTTTAGGTATGAACTTTTAAGTTCTTGAAAATTCATAAATCACAACTCCTAATTAGTTTAACAAAAGTTTAAAGATTTAGATAAAAAAGTCTAAATGGATTATAGGTTAAGGATTTTTAATATTAATGAAATACAAAAGTTTGTTTAAATTAATCAACTTAAATTTAATTTTAGTAAATTAAAATTAAATATGAAAGATTATAATAAAACATTCAAATTAACGATTAGAATTAATCATGTCGAAGAATCTAGCAATATATACTAAAAATCTTACGAAGAATTATGGAAAATTATGCGCTGTAAATAATATAAACTTAAAAATCCCTTATGGAACAACTTACGGATTACTAGGTCCAAATGGAGCAGGCAAAACTACAACTGTTAAGATGTTAAATTCAATAATAAAACCTTCATCTGGAGATGCTGAAGTTATGGGGTTTAACATCGTATCGCAAAGACAGAAAGTAAAATTAAATTGTGGGTTTTTATCAGAATCGCCAAGTATATATGAAAAATTAACCGCAAGGGAATTTTTAGAATTTGTAGGTGAATTATATAACTTACCTAAAAATTTAATCAACTCGCGAATTGATGAATTCTTAAAAATATTTGATTTAAAAAAAAGAGAAAATCATCTTTTAGAAGGATATTCTAGAGGAATGAAACAGAAAGTCTGTTTATGTGCTACATTAATACACGATCCCAAAATTCTATTTTTTGATGAGCCTACAGCAAATTTAGATCCTATTGCAGCTAGAATTGTTAAAAATATTATTTTAGATTTAGTAAAAAAGGCAAATAAAACCCTCTTTATTTGTACTCACTTACTCGATATTGCTAAAGAACTATGTGACGTTATTGGAATTATTGATAAAGGGGTTTTAATAATTGAAGGAAGTCCAAAAGAGGTGATAGATTCGGTAAATGCTAGTAATTTAGAAGATGCATATATAAAAATAATGAAACCCGTTGATAATAAAGATTACTTAGCATGGAGATGAAAACTCTTGATACCTAAAATAAATTATACCAAAAGTTAAGAAGGAAAATTATGAGCCTTTGGATAATAATAGCAAAAAATGAGATTAGAATAAAAACAGCTAAATTTAGATCTCATAGAAACTTATTTTTCGTCATAATTTATGCTATCTTCATTTTTTGGGCAACATATTTGGGACCTGTGATTTTTGATGCTATATTACCAGACTTTTTACTAGCACTTTCAGGTGTTCTTGAATTTGTTCTTCATTTTGTAATTGAAGTTTCTTTAACGACTATTTTTGTAATGATGATACTATATCCCATTTTTTTACTTTTTAGAAAATCGGAAATTGGAGTTAAAGATGTAATATTAGCTTCACCAGCAAAATCGGGTGATATCTTCCTTGGAGAATTTGTTGGGCAGTTGCCATTTTATTTTCTAATTGTTTTAGCAATAGGACCTGCGGTAGTAAGCTTATTAGGGCAAGCAAACCCCCAATTGACAATCCTACATTACCTTATTATCTATTTAGTAATCTTTTTAATGATGAACTTTAGTTTAATAATTGGAACCATTATAGCTAATTGGATTGAATTTAAATTATCATCAAACAAAAAAATTAAAGATTCAAGTAATTCTGTACTTCTATTGCTTTCATTTATTGTAATCATTTCCTTTTATCTATTCCACTATATATTTTATTTTGTTTATGAGGATCCGGTTCTTAAAAATTGGATATCGATTTTCCCTTCTTTTTGGTATTCAAATATAATTTTATATCTTGTTAATCCATTGCTTATTGAATCTTACGTAATAAATATATGGTTAAGCGTAGGATTAGCAATCGGAATTCCTATGCTCATACTCTATTTTTCATACAAAAAAGCTGAAAAATTTTATAGCATTGATCTTCAATCTGAAAAGAAACTATTGGTTGTTAAAACAGAAGGATTTATTTTAAAATTTATAAAGAAGATTACCTTAAAAAAATACAAAGTATTGGTAATGGTTCAATTTAAAAATTTCTTAAGAAAAAAAGAAAATATTACAAAACTAATCTATTCAGTTGCATTTACTGGCGTATTGGGGCTTTTCATTTCTCTATCTTTAGATAATCCAATTACAGAAATAGAAGAGTTTCCATTACTTGGAATTGTTTCAATACCAGTAGAATATTTTAGCGTATTAGTAATTATCATTATAGCGTGGATGGGTGGTTTAATCTTTGGTATGATGATGGGGATTAGTGTCATATTTGATTCAAAAAACATTCTTTATCTCTATAAAAAGTCAATAAGAGGCGTCCATGCTTCAATATTTGCCTTTTTATACCAAATGGCGTTTTTAATATTATTTTACGATATTATTTTAACGATTTTTTTCACTTTATTATTTGCTTTCAATATCTACAATGTTGTTCTTTTTTTCTGTATATATTTTATTTATTGTTTCATAGTTCTTATCCAAGTAGTTGGATTACAGTGCATTAGACCTTTTTTTGACGAACGTGGGAAACAAATATACTTTAAAATCTATTTTATTTTTGTCTTACAATTTATTTCATTACTTATTTCGCTATTTATTAACATTCCTTTATTGCCTATTGTTGTTGATTATTCTCTAGGATTTCTGTATATACTCTTAACCAATATTGGAATATCATCGATAATTGCATTTCTCATGCTTTCCATAGGAATCTTTAAATTAAATAGAACCGATTAATTCCTTTCTAAATCCCTTATAGACTTAAAGTACTTACTTAAGAATCTATAGATGTAATTTATTATTAAAGGTATAAATATAATCGTAAAACCAATAGGATTTAAAAAGATAAAAGATACGACCGAAAAAAGGATTTCATATGGGCCCATGAGAAACAGTGAAATAACGACGTAGAATAAAATAACTAAACCAAATATTATAAAAAAGAAATCTGCTTTAATTGAGACTAGAAGCATTAAAAGAATAAGTAAAAAAATCAAGGAATTAAAAAAGTCCATATTACTCAATTTTTATATTTGATAATAATAAAATAAAAAAAAGTTAAAATTTTAAATTTTAAATATGCTTCTTTCGTTTTATGTAAACTATCGCGAGAACGGTTACAATCGAGACGCCTATAATAGTGACTATTTCATATCCAGGTATTAAGTCATTACTTGGTACTAATTGGATGGATACAAGTACTAAACCACCATATACTAACGAACCATATTCAAAAACACCATTACTGTTCCATCTAACATTGAATTCAACATCACTCAATGTAAAATTAAAAGGCATTTCGGTCATATTTATCGAGGCTTCTAAATAGCTCGTTTTAAGCGTAACCTTGAATCCAGTCCCTTGAGTTTGAACGGTTATGTTCCCATTCAAATACGGATCAGCAGCAATGTTTGTACTCACCCAATTGGTAAACATGGTATAATTAAACCCTTTAGCCATTATTAAAGGTACTCCACCAAAACCAGCCATTATGGTAGTTTCGTTTAAGCTATTAGGATCGTATATCGTTACTGCTGTACTATTAGCAACCGATGTCCAATTGTTATGTCCTGCAGATGTATAAATATCCATGGTTAAACTTGATCCAAATATTCCGGGTGCGAATGTTATCTCATCAGAAACATTTTTGACGACAGCTTTTATGCCAGCTCCTGCAAAAGAACCTAAATCCATTCCTGTGTCATTTTCATACAGTTCTACAAGCATGTTATATGCAATTGTCCAATTTTCTTCGCCAATTAACGCAATAGCAGTTGTATTTACATTTACCATATTAACTGAAGGGACCCATACAAATTCGTCTCCTTTTGCCACTCCTACATAACTAGGAGGAGCTGCCATAGAAGTATTTACAAATGATAAAAGGATCAATGTACTCAATAATGCGAAAGCTAATTTCTCTTTTCTTTTCATTTTTACCACACAAATTATTAATTTTTATAGTTGAGTAAAAAAACTTTTTATAAAACATATAATAAATGAGCTATATAAACTTCTAGATTAGCAATAAAAAATATTAAGCTAATTGGCTAACTTCTATCCATTATAAAAGAAAAGTAAAAAAAATAAAGATTTATGAGCTGATCAATTGAAAGAGAATGTTTGCGTGTGGTATAAAGAATTGGTCTTTGGTTTTTATCACCACAGTATGAAAGTATTCAGCCAAACCTAAGAATCCACGAATTACAGATTCGTCTTCCTCAAATTTAAACACAACCTTCGCTATGGCCGCACTACCACTAAAAGTGACTTTATCGTAAACCCGCTCATCGATCAATGGAATTTTTAACTCATTTACAATTTCATAAACTCGTTTAATAAAGAGTTCTCGCTTTGGAATACTTTAACACCTATGCATTATTAAATAATAATTATTAAATTTTCAAATGAAATATGATATATAATATTATAAGATTTGACACTTTTAATTGTTTTTTTTTTATAGAGTTCAAGAAAATCGAATAAATAAATCTAACAAAAGAAAGTTCAATCATTTATATTTTTTCGATATACCTATATTCAAGTATTATAAAAAATTAAAAATAAAAATATAAATTAATATAATACAATTACTACTTTAATAATAATAAATTATTCTACTTATAATAGAAAAAAATTAGAGGAATGATTGAATATTGGTTTCTAAGGAATACAAAAAGATAGAGCGCGTCGTTAATTTTATGAAAAAAGGTTTACAATCATTAAGTGACGATCTAGAAGACACAGTTAGCGGAATAAACGATTTTATAAAATCGTTAAATAAAGCGTTAAAGGATTTGAAAGATGTTTCATTAAAACCAGAGGTTCAAACTGTTAGTAGTTCCTCTAAACAAATTGTTGCTCCAGCAAGTGGAACGGCAAAGACTGCTGCTGCGAGCACATTATTTAGTTTACTTAGCGGTAGTTCCGGACCCGTTCAACAAGCACCCGCTGCTACTACAGCTAGCTTAGCTCCTGCAATTGGTGTCCCTCCCAAGAAACCAGGAAAAAGGAGTCCTCCAACAGCTCCAGTAGCTGGAGGACCTCCAAAGAGACCCGTAAAGGGTGGCCCTCCAAGGGCTCCAGTGGGCGGCGCCCCTCCTAAGCGTGCTAATCTACCACCCGCTCCAAAATTACCTCCAACATCTGGTGGACCTCCACAAGCTCCTAATGCGGGAGTTGTTCAAGCACCATCATTTGCTAAAAGACCTGCACCTCCCGCCGCGCCCGTAGCAGGTGCCCCCCCTCGACCCGCAGTGCCCGTAGCAGCACCTAGCGCAGGAGGCGGCTTGAGTTCTTTACGTGATGAAATGTTAGAAGAGTTAAATCGCCTGAAGAAAATAATGAGAGGCGAATAAAAACAATTAATTTCTCATAATTTTTTATTCTAACCACTATAATACGCAAAATTTTTAATCCTAAAACAAGAAGACATTACTTGTGGAGAGAAAAGATTTTCTTGTAACTGAAAATGAAATTCCTATTGTTGTTCCTAAACGTTTAATGGTATTTGCGGGTCACCCAGATGACGAAATTGTTTCATGTGGTGGAACAATTCTTAAATATCAAGCATTAGGCTCTGAAATCATTGTTGTAGTAGCTACAAGTGGGTTGGGTGGATACGCTAAAACGGCCCACAAGGAAGATATCTTAGAACAGCGAAAGCAAGAACTTGATTTAGTCCGAACTGCTTTAAAATGTAGAGTTATCGAATTAGGATACTCTGATTTGGAGGTTAAAAGAGAAATTATCTCTGAAGTGACAAATCTTATTAGAGACATCCGCCCTCAAGTGATTCTATTACCTCACTTCTCGGATTTTCATAGAGTTCATAGAACATTATCTTTAATTACAAGAGAAGCTATTTATCATTGTTCGACGGGAAAAGCTTATGGAGGACACGAGAGGAACTGGACTCCGCTAGGAGCGTATTATTACGAATCTCCTTCTTGTAAATTTCAATATATAGAAGGTTCTGTCTTTATAATAGTCAATATTGAAAAATATTGGGTAGAAAAGAAAGAAATTTTTAATCGAGTTTATAAATCTCAGAAAGAAGTGTTAGAGCGAGTTTTGGATTGGGCAGAAGATACGTCAATTTTACGAGGTAACGAAATTAATTCAAAGTATGGAGAAGCTTATATTCCTATGACAGAATACACTCCTTTGAAGATTTTATTAGTGTAAAAATAGATAGGTTAATTGGAGAATTCAAATAAAGTTATATTAATTAAATATTGTATAATAATAGAAATAATGGGCAATCTTACTGTTGTTTTGGATATTGGGCAGTTCTCGACTAAGGCCGGGTATGCTGGGGAAGATATGCCAACTCAAATCTTTTTTACGATAGTAGGAAAACCTAAGTATAGACAGATCGATTACGAATACGCGGGTATTAAACAAGACGAATATTATGTAGGAGACGAAATCCAATCAATAGGCTTGTATAAAGTTTTTTATCCAATTGATAAAGGAATAATCCAGGACTGGCTGTCGTTTGAAAAAATAATTGATTACATTTTCTACAATTTGAGAGTTGATCCAAGTTTAGTCAACGTTTTATTCGCCGTCCACCCATTGTTTCCACACGGGGATATAAAACGGCTATTTGAATTATTTTTAGAAAACTACCAGTGCAACGCGTTTTATCCCGTTTTAGACTCTATGCTTACTTTATACGCGGGAGGATTTCAAACAGGGTTAGTGGTTGAAATAGGGGATAGTATCACGAGAATAGTGCCAATTTACGAGGGATACAAGTTAGATCATGCAGTAAGGATACTTGAGATTGGTGGAAGAACTTTAACCAAGTATATGGAAAAAATATTAGGTGAAAGTGGCTTTTCAGCTGACTCTTCAATTAGAAAAGAACTGGTAAGAGCCCTCAAAGAAAAAGCTTGCTTCGTCTCGCTCGATTATAAAGAAGATTTAAAAAGAGCTGAACAGTATGAAAAAGAGTATTCTTTACCGGATGGTTCTACCATTTCTTTGAGTAAAGAAAGATTTGCCGTGCCTGAGCTTTTTTTTAATCCATCATTAGAATTGGAAGAAGATTCTTTAACAGAGGCTATTATGGATGTAATCGACATGTGTGACGTCGATATCCGAGCAGACTTATTGAACAACATTTTTTTATCGGGAGGATCGTCTCTATTTCCGAATTTCAAATCTAGAATGTATCAAGAATTAGAATTTGAATTAGCACGGAGGAAAAAAAAGAACCAAATTATCAAAATAATAGCACCTAGGGAACGAGTATTCTCTGTTTGGGTTGGTGGTTCAATCTTAGCTACCATTCCTGAATTTCAAAGTAATTGGGTAACGCGTGCAAAATATTTTAAAGATGGTATTCCTGAGAATCTTTTATAGTCGATAGTTCAAGATAGTCTGTACTCTTTTTTAATTGTATTTTTATGATAAGCGTATTACAAGCGTATTACAATTTATTAAAACTATTACTTGGGTATTATATCTTAGTATAATATAATCTTAAGTGGTGTTTTTAAATATGGAATTAGGTCCTCCAAATAATAGTTTTGAACAAACTAAAATCCTGAAAAAATATTACAAACCAGATTACTCTCAATTGTTTAATAAAATTAAAGAAATTAAAGCCCCTATCAAAAAAGAAATATTAATCGGGCTAATTGATGGCGTTTGGCATTCGGAATTAGATTTAATAAGGATCGCAAAAAAACAACAAAGATACATGGGTGCCGTTACTCTTGGAACGATGATCCATTCTTTAAATAACAGTTTAAAAAACGACTATGTTGAGAAGAAAGTCGTGAATGGAAAACTATTTTACAAAATTTCTGACAATTACGTAGGTCTAACTCGAGCTGCTTATAACAAATATAATTTCAAAATGGATTAGTAGTAGTAAAATCTTTTTATCCTTATTCTTTTTTTTGATGCTTATCTTTTCACGCACTGTTCATTTAAAATTTTATGAGTTTCGCAATTAGAACAAAACCCATTAAAAACAGAAGCGTTCTTAAAGCTATCGTTCCAACATTTTGGACAAATATAATACGGTAAAGGTTTACCGTTCTTTCGTTTCACGATTTTAAAAGTATTAAAACCACATATTGAGCAGAATGAGGCTTTTAATATAGTAATTCTACCCGTTTTGGGAACGGAAAGGTAAGTTTTGCAATTTGTATCTGAACATACGAGAAATCTTTTCTTTTGTGAGGTCGTAATTAGCTTCATTGGATATTTTTTACAGGTTGGGCAATTAGCAGTAGTTTGTGGAAACTTTTTTTGTTTAAACTCCTGTTGCATTGCCGTTTTTAAATTTGTTTTAACGCTATCAAATCTTAAAGTAATAGCATTTCTGTTGTTAAGAAATTTATCAAACAATTCAAGAAAAATTTTTTTAACAATTTTTATCACTTCTTCTTTAGTCTTTCTTTGTTCCTTTATGTCTTCGAGTAATTTTTCCACAAATCGCGTAAATTCAGGTTTTAAGAAGGGCAGCCATACTTTTATTAACTCTATTATTATAAATTTGCCCCACTCCGTAGTTTTGAAATGATTTTTGTTAGTTCGCAAGATTAATTTTCGATCTATAAGAATTTTAATTATAGTTGGACGAGTCGATTTGGTTCCTAAATGTTCTCTCTCCATTAATTTCAAAAGAGTAGTATCAGAATATTTTGGGGGGGGCTGAGTTTCCTTAGCGTTTAATTGAATATTTTTAATTGGAAGTTGTTTTGCTTCGATTTCTATCGTTGGTTGATAGCTTTTCTTTAAAAAGGGTGCGATTTCGTAAAAACCACTTGAGACTAACGAAACCAACCGCGATGTAAATGGTTCTACTTTTATTGATATTTTTAAAATTGTCCTCGATTCTTCTGCTTGTTCTCCGAAAAGAGCTAAATAATGTCGAGCTAACAAGTCGTAAACTCTTTTTTGAATGTTATTTTCAAATTTAGAACTATTTTGTTCCAAGCTCTCTAAAGGAGTAATGGGAGGATGATCTCCGGCGTCAACTTTCCCAATTGTAGGCATTAGGCGTTTTTTAGTTAGCAATTTTAAAGTGTAAGTTCCATAGTTAGTGTGAAGTTTGAGCTTATCTAAGTATTGAGTATGGTTAAAGTTTGCTTGGTATTTATCGCTATCAGTCCTAGGATAAGAAATTATCTTATTTAAGTAGAGCGCGTTCATGGCGTTCATGGCAGCATTTGCGCTAATCTTTAGCCTCCTAGTTAATAAAACTAGCGCCTTCGAAGTATTTAAAGGCGTCGGAGGGTTTATAACATTAGTATTTTTACTAGTACTCAAAACTACAGCAATTTTTTCATTTCTTATTTTCTGATGGATATTTTTTGCTTCAAGTTCTTTCTCTTTAATAAAAGGGTTCTTATCGTGGAAGGCTTTTATTATATGGGTTTTATGGCTTAAATTCGCTTCTATTGTCCAATATGGTTCAGGTACAAATCGCTCTATTTCTTGGTCCCTTAAGAATATTAAATAGAGCAAAGACGTCTGTACCCTTCCTATCGACACAAATTTAGCGTTAATCTCGTTTAATAAAGGTCTAAACGTATTTGTGACCTCTCTCGTGCTTGAAAACCCGATTACTGCGTCAATAATGGCTCTTGCCTCGCCTGTTTCACCCCAACTCCACTTGGGATTTATCAAATTAGAATATTTAGAAACAATCTCTTTTTTTTGTAACGAACTTAACCACAGCTGACGCACTTTAATAGCTTTATTAGCTTTCTTTACAAACGGTAAGGCATCAAAAAGCCCAATGTTACATCCCTCAATATCCGCATCGGTACCGATTACGCATTCGTCGCATAATTTAGCATATTCTTTTAACGCGCTAATATATGGTCTAGCATAACTTATGGATGCTTTTTCAATCGAACTTGGATTAGTAATTATTTCCCTAGGATTAGATTTCGTCCAGCTTTTAAATTGATCGGTGTTTTTATACTCTAAAATATGTCCTCGAAGAGGAACAACGTAAATATCTTTAGAATTTACCCGATATACTTTCAAGAATTTTGTTTTGTTTATAATCGTTACAGGACCTAATGCTTCAGCTATAGCCTTTGCTGCTTTATTTTTTTCCGATATTATTAAAATCGTCATTAAAGTGTTTTTCTTTTGCTAAATTCGCTTTTATCTTAATGTAATTTCATTCTATTATAAAAGTTAACAGAAACTTAAATTACTAATTGCTTGATTGTTTATAAATGAAAAGTTTCAAGAGAAATAAGATGACTTACCTTATTATAATTTTTTATTATGTATTTATTATTTTCACTACTTAGCTATCAATAACCAGATTAGGGTTCAAATTTATTACTTTGGTAAGGTAAAACTAATCTCGGCTCCCTTATCCCTTCCTTCTGATTCCACCCAGATTTTACCACCGTGTACTTCAATCATTCCTTTACAAATATAAAGACCTAATCCACTCCCTTTCTCAAAAGCAGAATAGCTTTCAGTAGCTTGACCAATTGTAACAAATTTACCAAATAATTTCTCAATTTCTTTTAGAGTTAACCCTTTTCCGTGGTCCTTTATTTTAAAAAGAAAATTTTGGTTTTCTTCCAAAACCTTAATGTTAATTATACTATCGTTAGGAGAAAATTTCACGGCATTTGATAATATATTCGAGAAAACTTGCGCGATTCTAAATCGATCCACTATTAGTTCAAGATCCTCGGAGACATTTAAGTTTATAGCTATTTTTTTTTGATTTATTTGGTATTCTAATTCAGAAAGACAATCTCTTATTATATCGTAAATGTTCTCGACTTTCTTAATTATCTCTATTTTGCCCGCATCAATTTTCATTACATCCAATAACCGATTTATGTAATTTTCCAAACGAGCTACGTTGCTTAATACTCGATTTAAATCTTCTTTAATATCATCTTTTAAATCTTTCTCTCTTAATAATATTAAATCGATATAACCCCCAACAGAAATTAACGGTGTTTTTAAGTCGTGAGCGGCGATGCTAATAAAATCGGTTTTTAATCTATCTAATTCTTTTAGTTCTATATTTTGCTGCCTTAAGATTCGCTCGGATTCTTTTAATTTCTCTTCTGCGATTTTTTTATCGTTTATATCTTGTATTATGGCCTGAATCATTAATTCACCACCAATTTCAATAGTGGATAATTCAGATTCGACCCAAATCATTTTGTTATCTTTATTAAATATTTGTATGGCTGAAGGTTTCATCACGATATTCGTCGGGTCTCTCTTACGATCTAGTTCTTGAAGCGTTCTCAATCCTGGTTTTGTTTCTGAAGGAAAAATGTTTGAAAGTTTTAAATAATTCTTACCTATAAGATCATCTTTTTTAAAACCGAACAATTTAGAAGTTGTAGAATTAATATCAATAATTTTACCATTAGTGTTTAAGAGCGCAATACTGAACGGTGAGTTTTCAAATAAATGCCGATATTTCCGTTCAGATTCTCTTAACTCCTTCGTTCTTTCAAAAATTATTTTCTCAAGTTCTCTATTTAATATTTTTAATTCTTCTTCAGACTTCTGTAATTTTAAGGCAGCTTCTTTCTTTTCTGTAATGTTCTGAATTAAGACTTGTATCAAAGTTTCATTTCCTAACTTAATTTTAGACGCTCGTATGTTAATCCATTTTTCTACTTTATCTGCGCGAGTCATTTTAAATTCCAATGGTTTTACTCTCTCGTTCTTGATAAAGCTTTCAAGTTTGCTTTTTAAAAGCGGAATAAAATATTCTGGACGATCGAATAAAGTTAAAAATTCTATAAAATTCTTTCCAATAAGGTCATCTCTCTTGTATTCTGAGAGTAATATATTCATAGTCGAATTACAGTCAATTATTACTCCCTTTAAATTCACTATCCATATGGAAAACGGAGAGCTTTCAAACAAGTGTCGATATTTTTTCTCCGACATAATTAAGTTTTGTTCCGCTTGTTTACGGGCGGTTATATCTCTGGCAAAACTTATAGCTCTATTAATTTTTCCGTCTTTTTTCAAAGGAACCGCATTTATCTCATATTCATAAATTTCACCTAGAGTGTTTTTTGCAGTAGTTTCAAGATCTTTTATTATTTTACCTGCTCTCAGTTCATTAATTTTAGCCTTTAAATCTTCGAGATTTTCTCCAGCAAAAAAATCTAGAACTTGTTTATTTTTTGCATCGTTTAAACTAATTTTTGTTTTCTCTAGAAATGCTTGATTGGCATCTAATATGTTTCCTTTTAAATCAGTGAGATATACTAAATTAGGGCTGGCATTAAAAATTGTGTGGTATTTTTCTTCTGATTCTTTAATTCTTTTATCGGCTTCTTTGCGTTCTGTAATATCCCTTCCGATAATTATTCCTTTAATCTTACCATCTTTATCTTTAAAAGTGTTTCCTTTAACTTCTATCCATATCCAACGATTATTTTTATGTTTAATTCTTACCTCTAAAACGCCTTTGCCCGTATCGAGACCTTCAACCATCGTTTTAATCGCAATTTTTTTATCGTCAGGATGAATTATTGCTAGAACTGATTTTCCAATAATTTCCTTATAGGTATAACCTAATGTCCTTTGCCACGGTTGTTCGTTTACGTATTCAAATTGAAGGTTTTGATTTAAAATACTAATCAAATCATAAGCATTCTCTGATATCAATTCGTATCTTTCTTCTGAGCGTTTAAGTTTTTCTTCTAAAACAATTTTCTCGGTAAAGTTTTGCACCATTCCAAAAAAACCAGATTTAGCACCTTTAGCATCGTATTTCAAATATCCTGATGAATTTACTACGATTTTTTGGCCATTTTTGTGAAAAAACTCAAACTGGAAATTGCGTTGCCCTACCTCTGTTTTATAAACTTGGTTATAGAAGTTAAGCACTTTTTTCCTATTGAATTCATCTGACATATTTTGATAACTTTTCCCAAGTAATTCTTCTTTTGAATAACCCCCCATTTCGCAAAAGGATTCATTTAAAAATGTAAAATTTCCTTTTAAATCAACTTCATAATATCCTTCTTTAATGTTTTCTAATATGTTCCTATATTTAATTTCGGATTCTTTTATCTTTTGCTCAGCTTTCATTCTATTAGTGATATTGTTATAAGTGCATAAAATTCCTCCTACGATATCCCCTTCGAGATTATGAAGCGGTACTCGATTTATCTCAAACCACGCTTTGCTTCCATCGCTTAACATCCACGATTCAATCTTCTCTTCACTTTGATTATTTTTCATAACTCTTTTTTCATTTTCTTGAACAGATTTTAAGTTAGCTTTTGCCCATGGTAAGTTTTCATCTTCATCAGTTTTTCCGACAATAAAATCAGGATCTTCAATATTATTTACTAAAGCAAAATTTTGGTTACAACCCAGATATGTTAGATTTTTATCTTTCCAATAAATTAATTGAGGGATATTATCGATAACAGAGTCTAACATCTCACGCGATCTTTGAAACGATGTTTTTTCATCTTTAGTTTGCAATAGTTTCCAGAATCGAAGCTCTGGCATGGTTTCTGCTAATCTCCTTAAGTTAGATTCCCGCTTAAACCAGTCTTCTTCTTTTTGTTTAAATTTAGAGATGTCTCGAGAAATTATTAATATTTTAGCTTTTTCAGTGTCGCTAATAAATCGTTTTCCTTTTAATTCGTAATAAACATATCCTTCATCTTGACGAATCCTTATCTGCTCGCTTGCTTTTCCCGCTTTTAAGATGTTTTGAAGAAAATTCAAACCACGATCTAAATCGGCGTAATAAAAATTATCTAATATTTTTTGAGCTAAACAGGAGTAGCCTAATTTCTTCAAATGGACTTCTTCATTAACGTATTCACATTCAAAGTTTTCATTTAAAATAAAAATTAAATCATCAAAATTTTCTATAAGAATATCTCCAAAATCGGAAACTGATGCCATATTTCGTAAAAACCTCTTTAAGATAGTAGAAACTAAATACTTATGTTATATTTTAGTAAATATTTCTAATAATGTTAACCTTTTAGTAAAAATATAAAAGAGATTTTTCTAATCTGAAATTATAGAAAGGAAATAAAAATTACATCATGACATTTATTGAACCTTCTTTTGAAATCGACGAGAAAGGTAGAGTTATATGTCAATCTCATTCAGATTATCCTCAATTAATTAAACCTGAGAAGACCACATTTGAAGACATGCAGATGGAAACCCAATTAACTTGTAAGACTTGTTTACATTACAAAAACGACGATTGTTATTTTCCTAAGGCTGATATAGATAAAATTGAATTCGATAGAATCAACAGAACTCGCTTTGAATGCAATTTTTGCGGTAATAAAATCGATCGCATGTTAACCATCATGCAAAAAATTTATTTAGAGGAAAAATTTCGAATGAAAATGCCCTTAATTTGCTGTAGTTGTTATGAAAGCTTAAAAATAAAGAAATTCGATGAATATTATAACAAAAGAATTTGGGAGGCTTTACTTTTTTATACGCCAGTTTTATTTTCATTCGGTAGTCCCTATCCAACCAATTTAATATTAGCTATCGGTTCTTTTTTCGTAATTATCCTTTTAAAGTTTATTATTAAGCAATATTTCCATTATAGTCTCTTTTTGATAGATTTATTAAAAGGAAAGAGATTCTACGATAAAAATTTCCGAGATAAATCTTGATAAAATGGGTTTATTTCCAATTACCGTTTCCGTTTTATGCTAAGTTTCCTGCCCATCCTCGGACTTTTTTTCTGAATTTTTCTTGTTTTAAAATTATTAGATCGAGCTGTTTTTTAGTTTTATTAGATAAATTCTCAATTTCGGGTACAAATTTGTACTTAATAAAATAATTTTTAACTTCTTTTGATATTAATTTACTCGGTATTTTTTCAGGGTTATTTTTAAAGCTACTATAAAGCTTTTCCCAAGAATCGAGAAAATTTTCAATGTTATTTTTAGATTCGAAAATTGCTAAAGTTCCTAAATTGTTTGGTGTAGTAATCGCAACATTTGATCTATCTACAGTAAATCGATTGCCATTAAAGGAAACCGCAATTCCTCCTTCGTCTTTTAATCTTTGGAGCATATTAATATCAGTAATCGAGTCTCCAAGCGCTACCATTTCAGATATTGGAACTTGTGTAATTCTAGAGATTCTTTCAACTGCCATTTCTTTTCTTTTACCGCCCCTAACTTCAATAAAGTTCATCGCTTTAACATAATCAGATTCTTTATTATTCCAAAAAAAATTATTTAAATCTTCTATAACTAAATCCAAATTTTTATCGTTATCTATGTAGTTTTGGAATATGATGTTAACTAAGTTTTTTAGGTCTCCTTCAATATTATAAATAGTTTTATTTGCTTCTTTAATATTTAAATCTGTGCAATAGATGTGATCAAGCGGAATATTCAAGCTTTTTGCTATGTTGTGCGCAAAATGACGATAACTCGTAGAAATAACGAATATATCCCAATTTTTGTGTAATACTTTCATTAAATCTTTACAACCGGGTAATAAACCAAGATTATTATTAGCTAGTTTAACTAATTCTTTATCAGAAAAACAAGACATATATAATGGAGCCATTAATCTCAAAGTGTCCCCTGGTTGATAATTTGGTATGTTTAACCTTTTTTTTACGCCAGGAAAATCGATAAGGTAATCGTCATAAATAGAAATCATCTCAAAAAATTCGCCCATATTAAATTTTTGTAAATCAAACTTGGTTTTTTTACTTAATAAGCGGCCTAATTCAGCAGCAAAGTCCAGTGTACTTATAGGACCTTCTAGATCCCAACAGCATACATTTTTTGGAGTCAAATTAAATTGCCTATCTTAATGTGATATTATTAGTACAAGAGAAATTAGATAAATTGAATAACAAGAGATTAAAATAACTTTTTATTAAGTACTTATTATTTTTTTATAGATATAGAGTTAGCTACATATTAACTTTAAAAATATCTTGAATTGATCTTTCTCTGCGAGCTTTTTCAACGATTCTACGCCAATCCGGTTCGATTTTATCAAAAGTATTTTCAGTAAGTTGTCGTAATTTGTCGTCAGACGATTTAAGAAAATGTCCTATGTATTCTAAAGCCCTTTTATCTTTTATTTTAGCAAAACTTTCGATGATAAAAATCACTTTTAACTTATCCAACTCTATTTCTGGTTTTTCAATTTCTTCTTTTAATTTCTGTAATATTCTTAGCGTTGCTCTTCCATCTGCTATTTGTCCTAAGGCTTCTATAATTCGATTAACAACCATCGGTTCATCTTCGATATTTAACGCTCGACACAATAAATTGACGGCCCTTCCATCTTTTAAAAACCCAAGTTGTCTTGCAGCTTCAGCTCTTTTTTCGGCTTCTTTTTCGTGAAATAATTGTTTGATTAAGTTATTATAATTAGCGTTTCTAGCATTCCAATCCATAATCCTATTTAAAATAAGAGCTACAAATATTAGAATGTAATCTTTATAAAATATAATTAAAAAAAAGGTTAGTAATAGCTTATTTTATTCCGTGTATGATGGAATTCATGTGATCTATTCTTTTTTGCAGTAATACATCAAAGAAAAAACTTATAAATTAATTATGTATAATTTTATATTGAAATTCAAAATTATTTTGTTTAAGAGTGATAATAATGAGTTCGCAAATAAGCTGTCCAAATTGTGGTAAAGTAAATAATATTAAAAATACATATTGCATTGAATGTGGATTTCAATTTGAAGGAAATAGTTCTATTGAGTTTCAAATTATTGAAAATTTAAAAGTAGATCTCTATGGAAGTATAATATGCATCATAATTTTTGTCGCTTTTATGATCTTAATAACTGTTGGAATTATATCTGAATATGGCCTATATGGATGTATTTCAATTGTAATAATTTGGCCACTAACAATAGGGTTTATAGTTTGGGCAAAAAGTTATTTTAAAGGGCTTTCAAAGTCTAGGAGATTTACAATTACTAAAGATTTTATTGAAATAATTGTTCCTCATAAGCCTGCCTTTCAAATTAAATGGTCTGAATTTGATTCTCTCGAAATTACCAGACGAGACTCAATGACAACAATACCAACAGGAGGCGGAAATATTTATGGTCCTAGATTTGTATACTTTAACTTAATTTTTAAAGGAAGAAATGAAGAACGTAGCTATGAATTTGAGTCAGGAAAAGATTTTAAAGTGAAATCGAGAAAAAAAATACAAATTGCTTTAGAGCAATATTCTAAAGATAAAGGAAAAGATTTTACAGGATGGAAGCAGAAGGATAGTTAAAAAAGGTATTATTTTAGTAGAGAATTCATGTGATCTATTCTTTTTTGCAATAACAATTCTCAGGTTTGGTTGTGACACTTATCAAGCGATTAAATATCGATTTCATGCTTTCTCCCTTAATTAGATATGACGAAAAAATTCTCCTTTGTATAAGATTTTTTAATATCTGAAGACTCTAGACTCGTCTCTTTTTTCAGTATTTTGTATAATTTTTCGTGATTAAAATTCTGGAAAAAAAAAATGATCGATTCTCCATCAATTTTCTTTTTTAATTCTTTTATAATCGGCAGTACAATAATGCCAGATTGCTTCAATTAAAAAGAATAAAGCTAGATAACCAAACACAGAAGACCACCATTCCAACTTAAAATAAGACCAAACTAAAACCAATATCATACCTGTAACCAATAAAATTGAGCCATGTATTTCTAATTTCATTATTTTATCCATTTTTAAACCTCAAGATTAAATTTAATATTCAATATGTTCCATATAATAAATATGCACATATGCATATTTTGATATTATTTCAAAAGAGAATTCATGTGATCTATTCTTTTTTGCAATAACTTTAAGGTTCCAACATCTTTTCTATAAAATAGTTTTCCACTTATACATCCAATTCCTTGTTCAGCAATCTTTTCCGCACTTTCTAAATCGTTCGCAATGCCAACCACTCCTATAGCTCTTGATGTTGTAGTATAAATATCGTCACCTTTTCGGTAAATCGAAGCGTAATAATATTTCGCACCAATCTGTTTCAACTTATTTTTATCGATTTTTACCAGTTCATCTTTCTTAGGAGCGCCGGGATATCCTTCGGGAGCTAAATATTTACATACCGTAGCCTTGTTCTCAAATTCAATATTGGATTTTAAGTTGCCATTTATTATTCCCATACAAATATTAATGAAATCAGTTTTTAATATAGGCAACATGTTCATTGCTTCAGGATCTCCCAACCGAGAATTAAATTCAATTAATTTAATGCCATTTACCGTTTTCATGTACCCTCCGTATAAAAATCCTTTATATTCAACACCCGTCTCTGCTTTAACTGCGGCTACAACCTTCTTCATATCTTCGAGAGCTTCATCCACATCATTTTGAGTGATAAATGGCATTAGATGGTTCTTCATAGAGTAACTTCCCATACCTCCCGTATTCGGACCAGTATCGTCTTCGTAAGCTCTCTTATGATCTTGAACTAAAGGAGTACCAACGACATTTTTCCCGTCAACGAATGTCTGAAGCGTGAATTCTTCTCCTTCGATTTTTTCTTCAATTAGAAATGGCGATTTTTGTTTAACTATTGATTGACAATAATCTAAAATATCTTGTTTCGAAAAAAGATGGTCACCATAAACTTTTACACCTTTTCCTCCAGTTAGACCATCTGGCTTAACTACGATGTTTTCTAAGCCTAAATCTTTAAGATATCTTTCTAAGTTCTCCATAGATTTGAAACTTTTACTTTTGATATTCGATGCGATTTTATATTTTTCCAGAAGAGCTCGAGTAAATACTTTTGATCCTTCTAATTGAGCAGCCTCAATTCCAGGTCCTACGCAGGGTATTCCATTCTTTTCTAAAGCATCGACTATTCCGACAACTAAAGGTGCCTCTGGACCAATAACAGCAAAATCTATACTATTTTCTTTAGAATAATCTATAATTTCCTTAAAGTCACTTTCAGAGTGAATCTGTATTCTTCCTTGGCTTAGGTCTTCTAATCCCGCATTTTTAGAACTCATGAACGCGTATAGAGTGGCACCATCCCTTACTAAAGTCTCTCCTATTACGTGTTCTCTTGCTCCATGTCCAATAATTAATACTTTAACCATTATTTACCAACAAAAATGAATAGAATTTCTATTACGTATTAATACCTATCAAAGATAATATATAATTTAATTTGTTTTAATATTAATTTTAAAATAATTATTAATCAAAGATTATAAAGTCTGGTTAACTTAAAACTCGCTTAAAAAGTATAAACTTTAATATAGGAATTAAGTTAAATAAAATTAAAATTAGGATGATATAATCATTATGATACCTAAAGGGATTCTCACTCTAATCGGTAAAAAACTAAGATGTTCAGCCATGCCTCTGGGAGGAATAGGTACGGGATCTATTGCTATTGGAGGAGATGGACTTTTAAAGCAATGGCAAATTAATAATAATATAAATCATCGCTCATTTGTACCAAATTGCTTTTTTGCTGTAAGAACGCGCCAATTAAACGTTTCAGACGGAAAGGTAATTACGCGCGCATTGATTAGTTCCAAACCTCATGAAGAACTTAATTTTATACCGGCTAAATCCATTGGGGACCACGTAATTAGTAAAGAAATGAAAAATTTACTTAATAAGCTACCTGAAGTTGAGAACATTCAATTTGACGGTGAATACCCCATTTCATTTTTGCAATTTAAGGATTCTCTGCTCCCTATTGAGATTAATTTGAAAGCCTTTAATCCCTTTATACCTTTAGATCCAAAAAATTCTGGATTACCAGTAATAATATTCCAATTTCAAGTTAAGAACATTTCTAAAGATAATATTGAAGTAATTGTTTTGGGAAATTTATTAAATTTTATTGGATGGGATGGACTAAAAACATTAAGGGGCGATTCTAACACTCTATTTGGGGGTAATTTAAACCTCCACAAACATGTAGGTAATTGGAATGCTATTCATATGAAATCAAAATTACTTCTTAAAACCGATAAACGATACGGTGATTTAACACTAGCTATTGATCAACCTGATGCTATGGTATCAACTCAATGGGAAGATTTGGAAAACTTCTGGTCTCAATTTTCGCAAAAAGGAGTTTTAATGGAACCAAGTGAGGATGATATGAGTAAAATCGGAAAAACATATGCGGGAAGCCTTGCTGCGAAAAGAATCTTAAAACCCGATGAAAAAGTATTAATCACGTTTTATTTGGCTTGGAACTTTCCTAATCGCCTTATGGATTGGCGTTTGAATAGGGCTTTATTTCCCGATACGAAAACGGAATACTGGATTGGAAATCAATATAACGAGTGGTTTAGCAATTCAATAAAAGTTATTGAATACGTGAGAGATAATTGGTCCTCTCTATTAGACAACACATTTAGGTTTCACGAAAATTTCTTTTATAGTACACTCCCTTCCGAAGTTTTGACTTCAATTTCAGCAACACTTTCAACAATTAGGACTCCAACTTGTTTTTGGACAAGAGATGGATCTTTTTACGGGTTTGAGGGATGCAACGGAGTTTCTACGGGAAATAGATCTGGAGGAAGTTGCCCTCTAAATTGTACACATGTTTGGAATTATGAATTTAGCCTAGCACATCTATTCCCTACGCTCGAAAGAACAATGCGTGGGACGGAGTTCAAAACGCAGCATAAATTAGGTTATTTACCTCATCGTGCTGTTATTCCCTTGTACTTGCCACAATTTGAAATGATTCCTGACCCAGGAGATGTCCCCCCTGCTATAGACGGAATGTTTGGAATGATTTTGAAGATTTATCGAGATTTTCTAATCTCTGGCGATTTAAAATTCCTAGAGGAATCCTGGCCTAATATCCAAAAACTAATGGAGTATATACTTAAAGATTACGACAATAATTTAGATGGCACAATTTCTTGTGCTCAACCCAATACATACGATTGCTCTCTTTATGGCATTAATTCTTTTATAGGGTCGCTTTATTTAGTAGCACTTCTTGCATGTGAACAAATCGCTACAAAATTAAATCTACGAGACTGGGCTAAAAAAAGTAAAGGAATATTTGATTCTGGTCGTAAAATTCTTGAAAAAGAATGTTGGAATGGAAAATATTATATCCAAAAATATGACGCAACCAAAATAAAAGAATATCAATATGGAGTTGGTTGTTTCTCTGACCAATTAATTGGCCAATGGTGGGCATTTCACTTAGGTTTTGGATATATTCTACCCGTTGAACACGTTAATAAGGCAATAGAGTCTATAATGAAATACAATTTTAAAGAATCGTTAGAAGGAATAACTCAAACTCCACGAATATTCGCATCACCTACGGACTCTGGATTATTAAATTGTACTTGGCCTTATGGAAATAAACCTACAGTTCCAACATATTACACAGATGAAGTTTGGACGGGACTTGAATATGAAATCGCCGCACTATGTATTTATACAAACCGTATTGATGATGGTTTAAAGATTATTAGTTCAATTAGGAAAAGATACGATGGCTCACATAGAAATCCTTGGAACGAAGTGGAATGTGGCGATCACTACGTAAGGGCAATGTCATCGTGGACTTTACTTCACGCGTTAACGGGAATCTCTTATTCTGTAGAACTTAAACAGTTAATACTCGCACCGAGAATAAATCTATCGGATTTTCAATCGTTTTTTATTACTAATACTGCTTGGGGCAAAGTGAATCAAAAATTAAGTGAAAGAAGATTAAATTTTACTTTATGTGTCTCTTATGGAAACCTTAATCTTAATTCAATTCATCTGAAATCCATAGAAAAACTCAAACCTGATAAAATCAAATATTGCAAAATATTAAGCCCTGAAAAGGAGGATAAAATAATAAACGCAAAATTAATACTCAAAAATTCAAGCATAGAAATCTCCCTTTCAGAAACTATCTCTATTAAAAAAAAACAAAGATTTCTAATTGAACTAATTTGAATTAGATATGCTGTTCACGAATGCTAAGATGTCCATAAATATAAAGATTTCCTAAGAATATCTGCAAATATCTGATTATATCATAAAACTTTTTGACCACATTTTGCACAAAATTTTGCTTCATCTAACAATTCTGCTCCACAATTTGCACAATGCTTAGCTACCAAATCTTTTTCCTGTTTTAGTTTTTCTTCTACGTTCGATCCACAGTGAGGGCAAAATTTTGCGTCTTCGCTTATTTCTGTTTGACAATAAGGGCAACTTACCTTGGAAACAGGTTTATCAACAATTGGTTTTGAAAGTAATGATATAGTTTTTGTAGGTGCTTGAGCCGTTCCAGCTTGAACTATAAATGGGAACGTGATATTATGGCCCTTCTTAGTCGTGAGTGTAGCAGTAATATCGTAAACGCCATTTTCTTTAACTAATATTGTAAATAGACGATTTTTACTATAATGCTTTGCAATTCCACCATACCATTCTGATTTAACTACTAACCTAACCTGGGGTGGCATGGTTAATCTTACTTTTACTTGGGGCATATAATTTTCAGTAAGATTTTGAACGGTGATATAGAATTCTTTACGTGTACCTAAACTTGCGTAAATCGCGTCTACGTTTCCTTTTAAACTAATGTTAAAATCTGATTCTGACATTTTTATAATCCTTTTTTTTTAATTTTGTTTAGATAATTATAATATTTATCTGTTTATGTTATTTTAAAACATTTTTAAAAATTAATATTTCTTATAAAAATTAAATAAATCTTATTATATATAAAATTCATAGTCCAATTTTTTTGATATATATTAAATAAAAAATGATCTTTATTCGATTTTGAAACATATAAACTTTAAATAAACTTTAAAGAAAAAAAAGTTTTCAATGATTAAAATAACATTTTAACCTGTATTGATAAAAATGTCAGAAGAAAAATATAAAAAAGCAGCAAATATAATTATAAAGGCAGGCTCGCTCCCTTTTCCGGTTAACGATACGTTGATTGAAATTTTAAAGCTACTCCTTACAGAGGAAGAATTAGAATTTATCAACGCTTTTAAGAGAAAAACCTCTCAAACAATGGAGCAGCTAACAAAGAGTAGTAAGCTGTCAGAAGCTCAAATCTTGTCGTTTATTAATCCTTTAGCTAAAAAAGGATTTATTTTTAATCAACCGAGCTCTAAAGGTTTAATGGTCTATAGATTAATGCCAATAGTAATGGTCGGAGTTTTTGAATACCTTTTTATGAAAAAAATCGAATTTTCTGAAACCGAAAAGAAAATAGCAAAAATGTTTGAAATCTACTTTGACGAAATTGCAGATTTTATTCAAGGAAATTACGATGTGGTCTTACCTGTTTTTGAGAAAATGCTTCCAATCGATAGAACCGTACCGAATCTAAACAAAAGCGTTCAAGGAGCTGAAATAAACATCTCCATCAATGAAGCTATAGAAGTTCCTGAAGAAATAATTTTACCTAATCAAAAAATCGAAGAAATCATTGAGAAATTTGATGTTATCGCAGTAGGGCATTGCTTTTGTAGGCACCATAGAGATCTACTAGGAAAACCATGTAAGCAAACAGATCTTAGAGAAAATTGCTTTACTTTCGGAAAATCGGCAAAATACGTGAGTGAGCAAGGGTTTGCTCGCTTAATCTCAAAAGAAGAAGCGTTAAAAATAATGAAAGCGTCTGAGGAGGATGGTTTAGTGCATAAAGCTTTTCATCCACATTCCGATATAAACAAAGACGAGACTAGCATATGTAATTGCTGTAACGATTGTTGTGGGACGATCGAATGGTGGAAATTAGGGTTAGCCGCTATGATTAATTCAACCAACTATCTAGCACAGGTAAACGAAGATTTATGCGTGGGATGCGGAACATGCGTAGAATATTGCTCTGTAAATGCTATTGAATTGGACGATAATAATATCGCACGAGTTAGATCCGAGTTCTGCATTGGATGTGGAGTTTGCGCTCATTTTTGTCCAGAAGACGCAATCTCACTCTTAGAAGGTATGAGAAGAGTCTTTGTACCTCCGCCTAGGTTGAGAAAATAGACTCTTATAACATTAACACCAAAAATCTTTATTTTATTACTATCCTTTAATTTTTTGCTTGAATATATCTATTGTATCTGCGATCTCAGTTAATCTTATTGAAAACTCTTTTGGTTTCAATTTCTTTAAATTTTCGAAATTTTCAATAATTTCTTTAAATTCGTCAACCCAAATTTTCATAAGCAATTCGCTTTCTTTTCCTTGAATTAGTTTCCTTAAAGATTTGGTTATCGAAATATTAATTTTATCCATGAGTTTTTTTTCGTTTACCGTGTATGATATTTTCAAAACATCCTGTTGGGTTTTAAGAGTTTCAACATCTTCTTGCATCTGAGATTTATGTATTAGTAGTTGTTCGTTAAATTTATTAATCATATCCATTATGATTTCTTCTTGTGTTTTAATTGTTTGCTCCATCCTTTCTTGATTAAGGGAGATGTCTTTTTTTATTGCTGTAATTATTTCATTTGCAGATTTTAAAGAAGTCTCTAATTTAATTATTTGATTTGTTAAATTTTGAATAGTTTCAGAGTTTTTTTTTACCGAATCTATTTTATCTTGAGCTTTATCAAATCGTTCTTCTAAATTTTTTACTCTTTTTGGCATGTTTTTCAAAGAATTGATTGAGTCGTTTAATTTTTTTGTTTGCTCAATTAGATTTTGAAAATCCTTAGGGGAGATTTCTTCTAGTTTATCTTTTTTAGGAATTTTGACCACCCTTTATGACTTTTTCAGCTTTAGTATTACTAACATCTTCGATTGATTGTAGCTCTAAAATCGAGTCGAGTTTTAATTTGAAATCTTCTTTAAAATTTGTTAGATCATCTAATGTTTTGTCTATATTAACTATAAGTGAATCAATTGGACTTTTTTTTAATTTATTAATTATATCTGAAATCATCGCTATGTTATTACCGAACGCATTAACAATATTTTCCTTAATTTGGTTAACATCGATGTCGCTTTCGCTAATTTTTTTAAGATCATTGATTTCTTTAAGAGTGACTATATCATTTTCAGAAGATTTTATATTTTTCTTTATAATTTTAGGAGTTATAATTCTATGAAGCTTACTTGGATCGATTTCTTCTAAATTAATAATTAATTCTTGCAATTCTTTGTCATTTTTCTTAATCAAGTCAAGAAATTGCTCGGAAACTCTTTTAAATTGTATATCATTGCTTTCTTCTTCTAACTTTTTCAGATAGTCTAATACAACCAAAGAAAATACCTCAGAAATATTATCTTGAGACTTCGCTGATACGAAAATAATGGGATAACCTTCGATTTGGTATTGGCGTATATTGTTTAAGAGAATCTCAAATTCTTCTGGTTTTATCAAATCTGATTTGTTTCCAATTAAATAGGTGATACAATCAGGAGAAAAATTAGATAAGTTCTTTAGATATGTTTTTTTGATTTCTTGTAACGTTTCTTTCGGATTGCTTAAGTCAAAAATCAAAAAAGCTACATCTAAATTACTGAAAAACACTGGATTCAGGGGGTTAAAGCTTCTTTGGCCCCCAATATCCCAAATATTCAACCTAATATGAATATCATTTAACTTATACTCTTTTCTTGCAATATTAGACCCTATAGTTGGGATGTACATCGAGGGGAATTCTTTACCTACAAAACTATTCACTACTGAGGTTTTACCAATGCCCCAAAGTCCTACGATAGTAAGTTTGATGTTTATCTCAGAGACAATCATAATTGCTCACTTGATAAAAAATATTTGACAATTTAATAGAATATAACAAGAGGTTTATTTAAATATGCTCAATCGAAAACTACTCATTATTATTTTTTGCTGAAAACTTCTTGAAAGCGTAAACAATTCGTTGAATTACTGTAATATTAGTCCCAATAGCAAGAATAATCATGGTCCACCAGATAGCGGTGGGAAACCAGATTTGCAAAATCGAACCTATTAAAATAATTGGGATTCTATCCGTTCTCTCCAATAGTCCTACGCCGTATAAGTTTGGTACGCCTAAAGTTTCAATTTTAGCTCTAGTATAAGAAGTCATAAAAGCTCCAAAAATAGTTATAAATCCAATATACACTTCGGTATAGCCCCCAAATATAATTCCAAAAAAAATAAAGAAATCTCCAATTCGATCCAAAGTAGAATCTAAAAACGCCCCTAATGTTGTTGGCCCTTGAAGTCGTGCAATTACCCCATCTAACTGATCAAAGAATTCGACGAGAAATAAACAAATTATTATAAAAATTATGTTTTGGAAGATAAATCCAAAAAAAGTTAATAATGAGAAAAAAAGTCCTATTAATGTTATTACGTTTGCCGGTATTTTGGTTAACTTTTTAGCGAGAGGGAGCAGTAGTTTTTCTGAGAATTTCTTAACTCGTAATAACATCTCGTTTTACACCAATATAATTAAAGAATTGTATTATTTTTTAAATAAAAGATTTATGGTAATTAAAAATTAATTAGTCCTTAAAATCATGAATAAAAAAATAAATAAAAAGAAATTGAAAAAGAAATTAGAATCCATAAATAGGATAAAACTTCTTTTCTATGTATTCTATAAAATAGTTTGGATTTAAATCTTCCCCTGTAATTCTTTTAATTAATTCGTTTGCTTGATAAATTTTACCGTATTGGTGTACATTTTCTCGTAAGTAAGTAAGTAAGTTTGAAAAGTTTCCCTTTTCGTATTCCTCAGGTAGGGACGGATTTTTTTTAAGAGCGTCTCTATAAATCTGGGCGCCATATAAATTACCCAAAAAGTATGTAGGAAAATAACCGAAATATCCAGAGCTCCAATGTACGTCTTGCAACACGCCATCGGCATCACTTGGTGGAGTGACCCCCAATAGGCTTTCCATTTTTTCGTTCCATAAATTGGGTAGTTCACTAACCTGTACTTTTCCTTCTATAATGTCTTTTTCCATTTCAAATCTGAGAATAATGTGCATACCGTAAGTAACTTCATCGGCTTCTACACGGATCAATGAAGGTTGCACCGTATTAATACTACGATAAAAATCTTCCATATTTTTCCTCTTCAAATTTTTTGGAAACCTTTTTTCCAGTTTAGGATACCAGAATTTCCAAAACTCTTTACTGCGTCCAACCATGTTTTCCCACATGCGAGATTGAGATTCGTGGATACCCATCGAACATCCACCTGCTAAAATGGTGTCGTGAATATTTTCCTTAAATCCCATTTCATAAAGACCGTGCCCACATTCGTGAATAGTTCCAAAAAGGCATGCTGAGAAGAAATCTTCATTAATTCGCGTAGTAATTCGCGTATCAGTCGACGATAAAGATGTTGTAAACGGATGTGCTGATTTGTCTTGACGGCCATGTTCGAGATCAAAATTTAGTTTTTTAATAACTTCAATACTAAATTTCCACTGCTCATCAGGGTTCCATTTTTGCGTGATAATTGAAAAATCAGGTTTATCGCTTGAAGAGTCTAATTTTTTAATAATTTTGATTAGTTTTGGTTTTGATTCATTAAAAATGTTAGCAATCCAATTGTATGTCGCACCTGGTTCGTAAAGATCAATTAGAGTAGAGTATGGGTCCGGGTGGGTCTCCAATTTATTAGCGACTTCTATTTGCAAACCAGTCATCTTTTCTAAAAGAGGTTGAAAAATTGAAAAATCGTCTTTTTTCCTCGCTTCCACCCATTTACTATGGCCAATAGAAGCGGTTTTTGCGATTTCTTCCACTAATTCAGTTGGTAATTTAACTTCCAGCTCATATGCTCTTTTGGCTTCACGTAAAGTGGCAGCATCAATTAAATTTAAATCATTTAGTTTCTCAGCTTTTTTTATTAAATTTCTAATTTTTTCGGAAATTAATCGTTCGTGCACAATTTTGCTCATGAGTGCGTTTTGCGCGCCTCTCCCCTCAAACGCTCCGTGAGGTAAATTAACCTGTTCGTCCCATCCTAATAAAGCACGGATATAATTAAGACGAGTTATTTCGGTAAATTCTTTTTTAAGTTCTTTTATAGGATTCATCTTAGATAAGTTAGTTTTATATATTTTTTAATTTGATATATACGACTTATATCAATGTAACCAAAAAAAATTTCTGTTTTATCAAAAAAATAATTTTTTAAGAGTTCAGAATCTGTATTAATTAAAGTTTTTAAATTAAGTGATAAATTATTTATTAATCTCTTTCAAATAATTAAAGTTAACGTGAAAAATCAGTGTCTTACGACTCAGAGAATTTGATAGTTATTTCTTTTGTTGGAATATACATATTAATTGTTCTTATACTTATCATTAGGGGAAAAAAAGAAAACAGAAATTTAGTAATTCAAATTTTGCTTATTTCTGCTCTTATTTTTATAAACTCGTTTATTCGATTTCCTATATTTAACTTTATTATTTTAATAACTATAGTTGCTTTGTTTTGTTATATATTAGTAGCATTACTTAAACCATATGTGTTAGTCAAAAAAGAGAAAGATTCGTTCTTAAAATTAGATAAAAGTATAAATGAAAATACTGAAAACTCTAATTCTTCAAATGAAAACGCCATAAATGGGGGGGATTAATATAACAAACATAATTACAGCTTTAGCACCTTTAATCCCTATGTATGTCCTTTTCTTTGGGGCTTTTGTCGCATATATCTTACAAAGTGATGTTAAAAGGAAACAGGTGATTTTTGGATTATTGTTTTTCAATTTAGTTCTTAATTCATTTTTGTGTGTAATGCACATTTTTTATTATTTTAATGGTTCAAATTTAAAAGGTACATACATAACAATCGAACTGATACTTATTTTTGGTTTAATTGCAACCCAGTTTTCTAATAATCAACTAAAAGATTCTCCAAATAAAAGTTTATATGATTTTCTTGTGCTAATCATTATATTTGGGTTAATTGGAATCGTTTTAACGACAAATATAATGTCCACCGTTTTATGGTTTCTGTTCCTCTCTCTAATTTTTGGCGTAATCTTCTTCATCGATAATTTCAAAAAAGAGTTAGAATTGTTAAAATTCTATTTTATTGTTCTAATCATCAGCGCAATTTGCTTGATAGGAGCAACAATTTTAATTTATTTAGCAACTGGAAGTCTAGAATTAGACGTAATAAATGGAATTCAAATCTCCGAAGAGCTCAATAATTTTATCTCAGTCACTTTATTCTTAGGAATTGGTTTATTATGTGGTTTGGTTCCTTTCTCAATATTTCATTTGAAAAATTATTTTCAAGATAATTCATACGCTAACTTGCTTCTTTTTACAATTTTTATTTACATTATCTCTTTTATTGCGATTAGAATTCTTAATGTCTTAAGTTACGAGTCGTTGTTAGTCAGTTTTGCGCTAATGACTCTTTTAATTCTGGGGATAATATTATCTATGGTTTATATTATAATAGAATTATTTACCCACATAGATGGAAATACATATTCTATTAAAAAAATATTTGGATATTCGGTTGTATTAGATTTTAACATGGTTTTAATATTCGTTGTGTTTTCTAATCTACTAACTACTCCTTTAAATGAGATTTTTCTAAATTCTATAATTTATTTCTTACTGACTATTTTTTCGGTTAAAATGTTAATTTTTTTTACTTTCTATCCCGTCACAATTAATACTGACGAAGATAACATGAAGTTATTAGGTGGCTTTAAGAACGAGTATAGAAAGTTTGGTACGGCTTTATTAGTTTCGGGTTTAATTATTATTGTTTTATTAGGCTTTTTGTTTTTAAATAATACTTTACCTATACTATTTAGTTATGAAATTACTTCTAATTCTTTATATTCATTGACAGCAAGTTTTGTCCTAACGGTTTATGTTCTATTTTTAATAATGGTTCTTATTTTTATATCTATAAATTTCAATCACTTATATAACCAGAATGAACCTCAATATATACAAAGGGATAGTGCGAAAAATATACGTTCAATTGATTTTATGCCTATTATGATCCTTTTAATTATAATTATTTGTCTCAGTTTAAGCTATATCTTTATTGGCAACTTTTATTACGATTTATTCAAAGATTTCTTTTATTTTTAAAGAATTAGCTCAAAATTTAATAAATAACGCCTATACAGAGTCGTGTTTCACAAATATTTCAGCTGCGAATTCGACATCCTCTATAGTAAGAGGTCTTGCCATGGTTTTTTGTAGCTCGGTTATCAATTGTAGGCATAACTCTAAGCTTAGCGAACTACCTTTCTTTTCGATCGTCCTTTGAAGCGTGCTTGATAATTCCTCACCAATCTTTCTCTCTTCAAGTATAGGTCGTTTTTCTTCAGGAATAACCAAATTTATATCAAGCGTGATATCTTCTTTGTCCAATTCAGCTTCTTTTGACTCAACCGTAGAATCAGATTTTGAAAATAACATTAAATCCTCAGCCTTTTTCTCTATTTTTTGCGATTTTTGAGCTCTATAAGTAGTTTTTGGTACTTCTGCTGATGGTGGCGCTTTTACATCTGATTTACTTGAAGGTAAAGGTTGTACTTTAATACTTTTAGAGAACTGAATTTTTCCCGGGATTTCAAATTTCATTTTCTTATCTGCTTTTTTTCTTAGTTCAGCTTGCTCGGCTACTTTTTTTTGTAACTCATCTAAATTTTTCTTGAGCTTGTTTATGTAAGTAAAATCTTGATAGTTGTTACATATTTTTATCAATTCTTTATACTTAGAAATAGCGAGTATTAAGTTTCCCTCTCTTTTTAGATTTTCTGCTTCATTCAACAATTCTGTAAAATAATGAGGTAATAGTTTTTTTAAACTCAGCATTTTAGCAATTAAAGATTTGATTTTTTCTTTAATGTTCGCTTCGATTAAAGAAATTTCTTCGAAATGTGGAATGTCTAATTCGTTCTTTATGAGTTTAATATCTTCATCTTCAACTAAGTCGCGCTTAGTTCCGAGAATCAGTAATTTTGAGAATTTGCTTTCTTGCTTTTGCAAGTTTAGGAAGTGATTAATCACTCGTAAATGGTAATTTGATAAATCAAATAGTAGGATGACCAAATCGGAGCCTTTTATAAATTTTGACCACATGAGCGAGAAGTTATCATTAAGGGCAAAATCCCAAATATCAAATTTCAGGTTGTCAACCATATACTCAGAAGTTCTAGCAAAATTCATGATTGCGCGCTCCTTACCACCTCTCAGCATAGTATAAAGCAAAGTTTTTCCTGAATGAGTTGGACCTATTATTGTAATTTTTGAGTGTAATTCGTATTGCTGTTCTCTTAAAAAGTCTACAAATTCTCGCTTATTTTCACTTGAATTTTTTATATCTATCGGGTTTGGGAACAATTCTTTAAAATTTTTAGCCGTATTCTCTATCGTGGGACCGACATAATCAAGACTGTCTACCAAGTCGGTTATAAATAAGAATAGTACATTCCCCTCTGATTTGTGAAATATTTGAAAGTGTTCTGATACCGGTCGATGAAATATTTTACCGGGTATTGGCATTTCGATGAAGGATTGAATAATCTTTGTTACGTTATTCAACTCATCTTCTGCTAAAGCTAAAGCGTATGTATGATTGTAAATGCACTCATTCATATGAAAAATGTGAATTTGTCGAAGCAATTTCTTCCTCTTCCAGTCTTTATATTTTTAAGGAAACCTTTTTATCAATCTTAATAATTATTAGATAACACTTCCTAATATAGTTTACATTACATTCGATTAATTTTAATTTTTAGGATCTTTTTTTTATTTCTTAGGAGAATAATGATATTTAGATTTTAACATAAGTGAATATATAATTATTCAGAAGTGGTATATAGTAAAAAGTTATCGAAGATTAAATACAAACATGTTAAATTTTAAATAATATCGCACCAAATCTTTTTTAAATTATAATTAAAACATCAAATTTGATTATATGACAACAATAAAATATAAGAAGTATATACTATATTACATAGTGGTAATAGCATTCTTTATTCAATAATTTAAAATCTCGATAATGCCCTTGGAACAAAATCACGTTGAAAATTTTCTCAAGAATAATTCAAATCCTAAACATAAATCTGAATTATTCAATCTTCTTAGAGAAAGGATTGATGACTTATGTGATATTTGTTCAAAAGATCGAATCCGAAATGTATTAAACCCAATGTGTTATCATCGGTTTTTACTTGCGCTAAGACTCTTGAACGGTCTAGGAATTGAAGATCAACCTGAATTCTGTTACGGTGTTCACAAGGATATAGTTTTTCGGGATTTTAGGAATAAAACGGTAATCTACAAGCCAAACGATGCGTATTTGTATTTAATAGATTTCTTTGATGTTTTTTTCCACGGTGATTATAGAAAACTCAACAAATTCTTTTCTAAAAAAGATTTTAAAGAAACCAATAAAATTTTTGACGATAGAATAAATAATAGAGATGAGCACTTTCAATATCTATTAACCGATGATAAAAGTTTTATGTTATTCAAATACGATGAAAGGATTCATGTTGCTTTTATTAAGGAGAATTACGCTCTCTGCAACGCTAATAGAGAAAACATTACAGATTTAGAACTCTTACTAGGATTATGCAAACTCTTCGCACGAATTTATTTTCCAGAAATAAAGTTAAAATTAATCCCAAATGACTGCGTTGAGATTAAAACCATTATTCCAAAAGAGGCACTTCAAAAAATTAGCCCTACAGAACCTACAGAAGAAGACTCTAAACGAGATAAATACATATGGAATGTTTTCCCTAGTGAACTTGATACGTTAAGTCAATTTTCTAAAGAAATAAACATATATTTAGATAAAAAGAAAAATTTGGCAATAAGATTACATATTGGCATAGAATCTGAGGGCATCTTCAATCGATCTAAACGCATGTTATTACGATATCGAGATTTAAGATTAATATTTAACATTCTTTATCGGTTGTACAACGATTTCTATATACTACATATTTAATGAATAAAAATTATATAAGTCAAAAAAAAATAGTTTTAAGTTGGTTAAAATGAGCGAAAAAGATCAAAAAAATCCCGAAATTACCAAGATAAAAGATTTCGTGAAAGATGGTAGAATAGACGATGCAGTTAAAATTATTGCACTCTATCTTGGAGATTCAACTCAAGAAAATAATATAGAAAGACTTGAAGATATAATCGAAATGCTTTTGTCGCTCCATGGTGGACAAACCGTCTTAAGATCTCTAATAGAGCAATTAGTTATTGACATCCCATCTTTATTAGAGAATCTCTCAAAACGCGATTCTGTCTTAAGATATAGCTTTCTTTTGCTCTTGAAGACGATGTGTGAGCAAGAATGTTCTATTTTTCTTCCCTATAGTGAAGATTTGTTAAGTTCTGAAGACCCAAACGTTAGAGAAGCCGTTCTACAGCTCATAATTTTTATGGCGGGAGGAGAAGAATACATCGAGGACGAATCGTTGATTGGAAAGATCGCTAAAGCTTTAACTGATGAAAAAGAATTCGTAGTTGAGAAAGCAGTTCAAGCGTTAAAAATTATAGGTGGAAATAATCCATCCTTAGTCACCAAAATGATTACTCAAAATGTTAAAGAAAATCCAGAAAACGATGAATTAAAAAGAATTGTGGACAATGTGCTAAAATCAGTTGTTACAATTGAGAGGATCGATGAATTAGTAGAAGAGAGTGAGAAAAGAGAGATTACAGATGAGGAATTAATAGAAAAAGAAGAGTCAGACATAATCGATAAGGAACTCGAACTAAAGAAAAAAGAAATAGAAATTAAAAAGAAAAAGTTAGAATTAGAAGAGAAAGAAAAAGAAATAGAAAAAAAAATTATTCAAGAAAAGGAAAAAACGCTAAAATTAAAAGAAGATCTCATTGAACAAGAGAGTAAAGAACAACCTGATATTGAAACAGAAGAAATCCCTAAAAAAGTAAAAAAACAATTAAAAAAAGAAGAATCTGAAATTCTCGATAAAGAAATCCTTCTGAAAAAGAAAGATTTAGAAATTAAAAAAAAAAAACTGGAATTAGAACTTAAAGAACGCGAGATTGAAGAGTTGGCTATTACAGAGAAAGAGAAAACCTTAAAGCTCAAAGAAGAACTAATAGAAAAAGAAAGCGAATTATCGCAAGTAGAAATCGAATTACATCAAAAGAAAATCGAAGAAAAAGAGAAAAAAATTATAGACGACGAACTTAAAAAAGCGGAAGATAAAATAAAAGACCTTGAAAAAGAAACAGAAAATGGCGAAGAATAAATTTTTTAAAAATCTACTAATTTCTATTCATCTTCTTCATCATAAAATGCATCAAAATTAAATTTTAATCGTCTCATTTTTTAATTTATTATCAATTCAATCAAGTATTTGAAAGTATTCAATATTCTTTCAACAACATATTTGATGAATCAGATATATATACTCAAATGGAACGTATAAGTACTCGACTCAAAAATATAATAATAATTATAATAGATGAGATTCACATTCTCCAAGAGAGATTTTATTTTTATTAAGACTTTGGATTCTTTAAATATTGGAAAGGGCACATTCCTAATCTCAACTGCTTTTTCTGTCAAATATAGCGGCTTTCATTAATTACTAGCTCAAATAATATATTAAATATGTTTTAAAAAAAAAGATTAATAATAATAAAAATTGTGTTCTAAACACTAACTAAAAATAAGCTTTAATTTGTCCCATTTTATAAAATTTTATAGGTACAAATATCAATTATTTTATTTTATTTATAGATCCAAGATTTAAGTTTTTCTTAAAATTTATTGGACCTATAATTTACTATTAAATTTTTATTTCTATTACTTAAGGTGTTAATATGAAGACAAAATTACAATCTTTAGAGATTTTAGGAGTTTTATTTGTTATTATAATTGGTTCTATATTTCATTTTGTTTTTGAATGGTCTAATCAATGGTTACCACTTGGAGCAATAACTCCTGTAAATGAAAGCGTCTGGGAACATTTAAAGCTAGTATTTTGGCCTTTAGTATTCTTTTCAATAATAGAATATCTTTTATTAAAAAGAGAGGTAAATAATTTTGTTCTTTCGAAACTAATTGCTATTAGTATCGCTGAAACTACAATTTTAATTTCATTCTATTCCTATACTGCAACATTAGGAACAGAAATATTGTTTGTTGATATTCTCAGTTTTATAATTGGCGTAGTATTAGGTTATTTAGTTAATTACAAGTTATTAAAATTTAAAAAGACACCTAAATGGGACATGATCATATCTGCTATAGCTATAATTTTACTTGGAATTATTTTTGTGTTTTTTACATATTTCCCTCCAGAAATACCATTGTTTCAGGATCCAGAAACTGGGCTTTATGGTATAATTTTAAATTTATAATAATATTCTTTTTATTTCCTTTTTTTATAATTCAATTAATGAATAAAGTATTCGATTTTGATAAAGAGACCCAAAAAATATTTAATAGCTTCTTGATTGATGTAACTTCGACGGATTGGAAAAGTTGGTTAAAATTGTCAACCATAGAAGAATATGAAAATTACTTATTAAAAAATTCCGGCTTTTCTTCCTTTTCAGAGATCATTGAAAAAAAGAATCTTGATTCTAAAGCATTCTCAATTGATATTAATTCATTTATAAAAAATTATAGTTCTTCTGATGCAATAGTATTGTGCCATACATCTGGAACTACAAATAGTAATATTAATGCATTAAAATGGTTTCATATGTCAAAAGATATTGTAATTAAATACTGGATTCCAGGAATGCAAGCTATATTTGAATCAAGTGGTTTAAACTCAGAAAATTCTGCTGTTATATTTGTACCATCAAGAACTAATCTGGACGGCATAAAAATCTTTAATGATAGGCAATATCTTTCTCTTTATTCTTCAGAATTTTCGCAAAGAACTATGTTGTCTAGCATTAAACCTAATTCTTATTTACTTTATGAATATAAGAAGTCTAAGGATTTGGATATTATTTCTAAAATTTTATCTATGGAAGACATATCTGTTATATCAGCTCCAGCTATAACAATATTAGGATGGGCTGATATTGAGAGGTTGCAAAAAGGATTGTCCAAATCAAACCTAAAATTCAAAGAGAAATTTAACTCCAGCGATAATGATATTAAAAATTTAATTAAACGAGAAGGTATGAAAAAGGCATCAAAAATAATCCAAGAAAAACTCTCCAAAAAATTGAAGGAGGCTACAATAATCTTTAGTATAAGTTCTCTTTCAGAACAAGATTGGATGTTGATTAGAAAATTCATGCGCTGGAAGAAAGGAGAAGAAAAGTTTACAAATTTATATGTAGCTTCTGAAGTTGGCCCCATTGCTTCGAGTTTAGGTGATTTTCATGTTTCGCGTAAAAATAGCATGTATTTATTTCCTTTAACTTTAGATGTCTTAGAATATAAAGGAAAAAAAGATTTGATTTCTCGAACAGAAAATAAAATAGGAAAACTCTTAGTTTCTCGTTTAAATAATGAACAATTTCTAATTAATATTGATCTTGGAGATATTATAAAAATTAAAACCCAAAAAGGTCTTCCTCAAATTGAAGGTAGGATTTTACGAGCAAAATTTGAATTGAAATATCCCCTTTTGATATCAAACAAAATTCCTTTATCTAATCATTATACTACTTATGCGGGTGAATATTTTATCTTTGATCATTTTGAAATCTATAATCCTCGTAAATTATTGAATTGTCTAAATTCACACTGCTCGTCTAATTTTGAGTGCTTTTTATTAACTAAGACAAATGATTCTGTTCTTAAATTAATCTTGCCTCAAGATATAAACTCAAAATGTGCGGATCTTGATTTTGTGAAAAAATTCATTTTTAATTGCTCACAACACGATGGTCTTAAAACCGCAATTAATAATAACCAAATCAAAATAAAAATAGTAAATGATAAAACTATTGACTTTTTAGCAACAAGATCAGAAATGCTGAATAATGTTAGAAATGGAAAAATACCGAAGGGAATTTTAAAGAAGTGGCCCTTATATTATATTGAAATCAATTAATATCTCAATTTTAGGTTTCGCAGCTTAAAAAAATTATAAATGATATAATATAACACCGATTCCGTAGGATTTACTTTTTTATTAAATGCTGCAAAAGTTTTATCCAAGAATAATTTCAGATACTTTTTCTCTTTATTTCTTAATCAAAATAACTAAATCTTCTTTAAGTTTTTCACTTTATCTATTAGAAATATCATTATCCTCATTTTTAGTTATATTTATATAGAATTGTTCAAGGTCATTAGAAATCAAGTTTTCTTCTTTATGTTACAAGCAAATTCTCAAGTTATTTCGAATATCTTCTTCTATCCACTCTTTCTAGAGAGATATTTTATTGTGCTAATTTTTATTCTTCTTCTTCGTCATCAACTGCATCAAGATTAATGCTTGAATTTGGTTTATTCTCGCTTATTGGAGCTACATATAATCTTTTCACTATTGCTCTTATAGTCTCTATTTTTAAGCTATCAGGTGGTAAACCTTTTTGAATATCCTTAGCGAGTTGGTAAGCAAGTTCTATATATTTTAAATCTTCGAGGAATTCTACAATTTGTATTTTATAATCGTTATCCTCGATTCCAGATCCATATTCTAACAATTTTTCTTTCAATAATATATCAATTTTTTCAGTTCTCTCAATATAGCGTATTTTTTTAACTAATTGGTTGAATGAATTGAAAATATTGTAGAGTTCCGAACGGGCGTAACCATCGATATTCTTCAATACATAAAATAAAAATAGTTCTGCTTTTTCGTAACGTTTGATTTTTAAACTTATTTCTAACAGTTCGAGAAGTGCTTGCTCGTAGAGAAATTTGCTTTCGATATTTGGAACGATTTTATCAAAAATCCAATCAATTAGGTTTGGTTGGTTAAATCTTTCAGCAACATCAATTAGGAGTTTAATTACAGAAAAATAAAGCTTTGCATTATCTGTTTTAGTAGCTGTTAGAAACGAGACTAACGCATATTTGATTCTGCCCATAGCATCTTCCAGGTTAATAGGCGTTTCGGCGAATTTATAAAATGCAGATTCTAAGATGGGTTCAACTTTTTCTCTATTTTTAAAATCGTAAACAAAATATTCGCCCCAATTTGGACCTACTTTTTCAACTCCTTTTTTTTCTACTATTTTTGTTTGAACCGGTTTGGGAGTTCTCGATTTACGCTCTTTATATTTTTCTAACTGAATCTTTGCTTCTTCTTCAGATAAAAATTCGAGAATAATTTTGTTTTTCTCATTTGGAACAAGGATTTTAAAGAAAAACTCTTCATCTTCGTTAAATAGAGCTTCCCTTAATTCTTTTGGAAATGTTACGCCGGTTTTAGTTTTTTTTATAATATCCTCAAAAAAAAAATCGTCGTGAGATTTCTTCTCTTCTTCTGCCATATTAATTCTTAGGAATTATAATTTTTTAATTATATGATGTAATTCTGATAAATTTTGTTAAATATTTCTGTACAAACAATGTAGATGAATATTAAATTAGACTCAAACGGTTTTACCCCGTTGTATTTACTAATTCTACGCCTCTAACGGCGTAATTTTTATCTATGAAACAAAGAATCGCATGTCCCTTATGGTTATAGACTATTGGTACAGGATATGAATCAGAGTTTTCAATAAAGCTTCTTTTAACTGTAATTGAAAGTACCGTATTACATACTCGGCAGGGGACCATAATTTCATTGACCAAATCGAGTGAATTAAAGTTTTTAATTATTTTATCAATCTCCTCTTTAAACGAATTGAACACAGTCGTAGAAAAATTTCCATATTTGATGTAGGAATCAATATCATAAGTTTCGTTAAAAACTTTTGAAACTTGTTCTATTAAAGCTTCTAACAATTGAAATTGAATCTTTGTATTAGAACCCGCGGTATATATTAAATCAATTAACCGTATATGGACAATTTTCATATTTCCTCTAAATATGTGAAAGAAAATATTACTTACAGGATTTTGTTTAACAATATTTAAATCTAAAATATAACTTTTTAATGATCTTGGGGGTTTCCACTCAAATATAGTAAATTCATCTGTACTGATGTTTACGAACTCGAGATTTTGCAGGATTTTCGTGTAGTCTACCATTCAAATCAGCTTGACAAAAATTAACTTTTTTTTTCTCGATTTAATTGAATAATTATTATTTATAATAATATAAACCATACGCTATTATAATGATTTAAATATTCGTATATTACAAGTAGGGAATGTAATATCTCTAAATGCAAAGAAACTAAAAAAATAAATTTTTATTGAATTGGATATTTTCCGGATGTTTTTAGCGTCCTCATAATAGCCTTCATATTGTCTACGGGTAATTCACGGGGAATTTCACAACCAAATGCTAACCAATATCCGCCTCCTTCAGCAGCAATTTTTAATTTTTTAGTGCAGTCTTCTGAAACTTGTTTTGGATCAGCAACTGTATGTTTATTGTAATTTAGGTTGCCCATTATCGTTACTTCTTCGCGTAAAAGTTCTTTAGCCCAAGCTAGATCGACTTGATAATCAAATTGAATTGCCCCTCCAGGATTAGTTTCTTTGGAAAAGTGTACGCATTGAGGGACGTAACCACAACAATGAATTAGGGGTATCATCCCAAGCTTTTTAATGGCACGGCACGCTCTTTTTTCGGGTTCTAAGCAAAATTGCTTAAAAAATGTGGGAGACATAAAATAAGCGGCAGTTTCCCCTACACCGATAATGTCTGCCCCCGCGTCGTACATCGCTTTCGCGACCTCAATTTCGAAATCCGCATACCAATCTAAAATTTCTTTAAATTCGTCAACGTGATCCAAAACATAGAAGATAGAGAGGGGATCCGCTCCAGATAACAACGTAACCCCTTGAAATGCTCCTTCTGTCCAACCAATTATTGGAACTTCGTCCCCAACCTCCTTTTTAGCTAACTCTATTGCTTTAATTGACTCTGTTAACCTTCCAGCTTTCGTTAAGTCTGGCATTTTTAATTTTTGAAAATCTTTATACATAGTTGAGTGGTTAAGTATTGGTTTTACAACTCGAGGGACGTCGTCGTAAGGAAAATCGACTTTTGCACCTAAAGCGCCAGCATATATTCCTACATCTGAAGAAAAACATAAAGCGTCCCATCCAAAAGCTTTATATGCTTTTATTTGCCCTTCTACAAATTTCTCTGCTTTACTTACATATGCCGAAAATGGAATCTCAGCAAATTTTGCTGTGAATGTCTGCGCAAAGGGCATAAATGGAACTCTATCTGGTTCTTTATGCTTTACAGACGTCATAACGCGATCGTACGAAGTCATTTCATCTTTTAAATCTTTAGAATATTCTTTTGCCGTTTTCAACAATTCATTTACATCTTTAACGTATGCATCAACATTGTATTTCGCAGCCATTGCTGGAGAACCCGCCGGTCCGCTCAAAATTGTCCTGATTTTGTGACGTACTCCAAGCTTCCACAATTCGTTTTCTAATTTTTCGACTTGACCTTTTGATTGCATAAGATAAATCGCTGACGCTACTATTCTAGCGTTAGATTCTTTAACTACTTGCGCAATTTTCTCGGGAGAAACATCCGACCCCGCGTTGATTACTTCAAACCCGTTAGCTTTAAGATTTGCTGATACTATATTAGTGCCAATCGTCCACGGACCACCCATGACTCCTAAAACTATCTTCTTTTCAGGCTCTTTAGGTTCGTCAGATAAACCTAACGACTGTATCCCTACTTCAAAAGCGCCAGCCGATTTTATAATGTCGTCAAGATACATCCCTTTAATTTTATATTTTTTACTTACATCAGAAAGACCAGCTGATAAGGCTTGTATAATGTCTTCGCGAGAATATCCTTGTCGAGAAGCTTTTCTTACTAACTTCCCGATACTTTTATAATCGCCCTTTGAAGTTGCTTCCGTTATTTGCTCAAGATTATTATTTGACATACATTTCCCTTTTAATTTTAACAATTTTTTATTTTAACAAATCAGATGAACAAATATTGCATTAAGATGTTAATAAAGCTATATATGCTAGGCAATTTTTAAAAAAAGGTGATTAAAAAGCTATATATAAAACTTAGTTCAAAGTATATTTAATTTACATTTTAAAATTTTTAAAAAAACTTAGTGAATAAAATATGAGTAATGAAGAGTTAGATAAATATTCCAAAAAAAAAGGGATATTATTTGGTATTGGACAATTTTCTGATGCTATCGCCTCTCAAATGTTTTCAATTTACGTTTTCACTTTTTACTACGCTGTAGTGGGTTTAGATGTTAATCTCATTACGCTTGGATTTATATTATGGTCTATTTGGAATGCTATAAACGACCCGCTATTAGGAGCATTATCAGACCGAACGAAAACTAAATGGGGTAGAAGAACTCCTTACATAATTACATCTATTATCCCATTATGCATAATAATAGTATTATTATGGACCCCACCCACTGATTCAGCGATCGCCTCATTCATATATTTTCTTGTTGTTATGGCATTATTTGATACATTCTATACTATGTACGATCTAAACTATTGCGCCTTATTTCCAGAGATGTTTCAAGGACTACGCAATAGGGCAAAAGCTAGCGCCGTCAAACAAATATTTACCGTACTTGGTTTACTTTTTGCTTTTTTATTACCGACATTTATTATTCCTGATTTAACAGACAGTGCTTATATAACTGAATTTATGTACGCTGGAATAGTTATGAGTATTATAATCTTCGTAGGAGCAATTATTATGATAAAATTTGGAATAAAAGAAAGAACAGAATTTTCCGAGGATTACAAAACAGCACCATCAATAATTACTTCCCTTAAATTCTCGCTGAAAAATAAATCTTTTAGGATATTTATTATAATGAATGTCGCATATTGGTACGTCGTAGGTATGCTTCCAATGGTCGCGCCACTCTATGGGAAATCTGTTTTAGGAATAGATGATGCAATGCTATTAGGAATATTGTTAGGATTAGCTTTTATTTCAGCCGCGTGTTTTATGGCACTTTGGCGCTTTATTATTGGTAAGGTAGGAATGAAAAAAGGAGTAATGATATCTATGGTAGTTTTCATAATTTCGTTAGCACCCTTTATGTTTATTTTCAATAAAGAAACTGCTTTTATCGCGTTTATTTTTGTGGGAATAGGAATTTCAGGGGCAATATATTTTGGAGACATCCTTCTTGCTGCAATAATTGACGAAGACGAATTAACAACGGGTACAAGACGAGATGGAGGTTATTACGGCATAAACGCTTTGCTAACCAAATTATCTACGATTTTAGTAATTCTTAGCATTAATGTTGTTTTCAATAGCGTTGGATGGGCAACGTTTGACCCGGTAGGAACGACTGAATACACTATTTTTGGACTTAGAAGTTTAATGTTCATTTTTCCAGCTGTTGCGTTAATAATAGGATTAATAGCAATTAGAAAATTCCCACTTACAAAAGAAAAATATGAAGAAATAAAGGTTAAGCTTGAAGAATTACACGATCAAAAACGAGAGAAAACTCGTAGTAATTAAACTTTAATTCTTTTTTTTTTAATTTGATACTAAAACATAAATATCAAAAAATAGAAACTTTGATTATGAAGTTCGCAAAGATTGACAGCGTAAAATTGTCATATCAAATTTACGGAACAGGTTTTTCTATTATCTTTATACATGGATATGGCGCAAAAAAAAAATATGGAAAACTCAAGTAGTAGACATAAGTAAACAATTTCAAGCCATCACATTTAACCTCCGAGGAACTGGAGAGTCTGATCGGCCTAATATTCCATACACCATGAAAATGCTAGCCGAAGATGTGAAGGGCTTAATGGACTTTATTGGCATTGAAAAAGTTCATGTAGTAGGTCGCTCATTTGGTGGAATGATTGCCCAACATTTTGTGCTAAAATACCCCGAAAAAGTCGAAAAATTAATCTTGATCGCTACAAATTTCGGTCGAATTGATACAGATTGGGTTGAAATTCCCAAAAAAGGGCGTCTTGAAGAGATTGAGACGATTAAACACGATCCACTCAAGGCTTTTAAGCAAAAATCGCCTTGGGTCTTTCACGTAAAGTTCAGAAAAGAGATGGAATCTAATCCAAACAAAAAGTTTTTTGACTTTTTTTCTATGGAAGATTTAATCAGAGAAAGCACGATTAATCCATCAAGACCCCAAGATGTAATAAATTAAGCAGAGGCTATGAAAACACATTACACTATAGAAAGTTTACATGAAATTAAAAACGAGACGCTTCTGATAGCAGCGTCTCACGATCGGCAAACTCCGTTTCTGTTATGACTGAAATGCATAGAAAAATTCCTAACAGCAAATTAAAAGTTATAAATGAAGCAGGTCATTTTATGACGCTTTCAAGAGCCTCAGAAGTTAACGATATAATTCTAAACTTTTTAAAAAATTAATATTTCTTAATATTCTAATTTAGGTTAAAGATATTTTTTCTATGTTAAACAAATAGATTTTTATATTCTTAGAATAAAATTGTTTATAATACTATTCTATAAAATTAATTTTGTGTTTTAAATGAAAGATTATTCAGATTGGGAACCTATTTACGATTATGAAAATGAATCTCCTTATCTCGAAAATCACGATCGTCCATGGTTACAGTTTAGGGAACCAAACATTCCAAAATCGATAAAATTCGACCCTATTCCGGTTCACGAATTTATTAAATTAGCAGCTAAAGAATTTCCTAATAATGTGTGTGTTTATCACAAAGCAACTGATAAAAAATACACATATCGCGAATTAATCTATATTTCTGACAGATTAGCGAACGCTTTGGTACAATTGGGTGTAAAGAAGGGAGATCCTGTTGGGATTATGACGGGCAATTGTCCTGAATTTTTATTTTGCGTTTTGGGTATAATGGAAACTGGAGCCATAGTAATTCCAATCAATCCGTTACTTAAAGAAAACGACGTAGCTCACATTGTTAAGGAATCTGGAAATATGAATACTGTATTTGTGCATAAAGCGAACTTTAGAACGATAAAAAAGGTTCAAAAGAAAATAAAATTAGATAATGTAATATTACTACAAGCTGAAGCAGCTAAAGAAGGTAATACAACCTTCGAGGAATTTATAGAAGGTGTAGCCCCAATCCAACCAGATGTAGAAATTGATCCTTCAAACGATCTAGCAGCTTTATTGTTTACTGGGGGTACTACTGGATTACCAAAAGGAGTAATGTTAACTCATACTAATTTTGTTTCTTGCGCGCTTTCAACTCTGTTAATGGCAGGAGAAACTGAAGAAAATGAAAGCACTTTCGGTAAAACTGTTAATTTATCGGTCATTCCTTTATGTCATTCTTTTGGTTTTCTAGTTTTGATAGCAGCTTCTTTTGGAGCGGCAATGCTTGTGATGTTTCCCTCTTTCAACGCCTCTGATATTCTAGAAGCAATTGAATATTATCGAGTTACTAATTATATTGGAGTTCCTGTTATGTTTCAAATGTTAATTAACAACCCAGATTTTACAGAGCGAGATCTTTCCAGCCTTGAGGAAGCAAACTCAGGTTCAGCGGCATTGGCTCCTGAATTGGCTAAAAAATGGGAAAAAACTGTTGGTACCAAAGTAGGTCAAGGTTTTGGCTTAACAGAAACATCACCAATTACACATTTGGCAGCTAATTGGATGCCAGAAATTCGATCAGAGAGCATAGGCGTACCCATTATTGATACGGACGCTAAGATTGTTAATCCCGAAACCTTAGAAGAACTTAAACCGAACGAGATTGGAGAATTATTGATAAAAGGACCTCAAGTGATGAAAGGATACTGGAAAAGCCCCGAAGAGACGAATAAAGCTATAATAGATGGTTGGTTAAGGACAGGAGACCTCGCAAGAATGGATGAACGAGGATATTTCTATATCGAAGGTCGTACTAAAGATATCATTAAATATAAAGGATACAAGGTTATGCCTCGTGAAGTCGAAGAAAAATTATACGAACACCCAGCTATTTTAGAAGCTGGCGTTGTATCCGCTCCTGATCCAAATATTGGCGAAACAATAAAAGCATACGTGGTGTTAAAACCAGAATTCAAAGATGGAAAAGTTACTGAGCGAGATATTCTTGAATGGGCCAAAGAACGGTTAGCAGGATATAAGTATCCTCGTAAAATCGAGTTTTTAAATGTTTTACCAAGAACTAGTGTAGGAAAAATATTTAGAAGAAAATTAAGAGAAAGAGCGTTCAAAGAAAGTTAAAATAAAAAAATATTTTTATTTATTAATCACACTTTTTTTTACATAAATTCATCAATAATTTATGTTTTAAATATAAAGTCGGCATAATTTGAACTAATAAATTAAGATAAATTTAGGCGAAAAATATGAATAAAGAAGATATCTGTTTTATGTCCGCTTGTGATATGGCAGAAAAAATTAAAACACAAGAGTTAACATCTCAAGAAATTTTAGAGACAATCATAGAAAGAATTGAAAAGATAAACCCAATAATTAATGCTTATTGTACTCCGACGCTGGAATTAGCAAGAGAGATGGCAAAAGAAGCAGATAAAAGAGTAAAGGAAGGTATAAAATTAGGAACCTTGAATGGAATTCCAATTTCTATAAAGGATGAAACTGAAGTAAAAGGAATACGAACCACATTTGGTAGTAAAATTTTTGAGAATAATAAACCGCGAAGAGATGATATAATAGTTAAAAGAGCTAGAGAGGCTGGTACTGTGATTTTAGGCAAAACAAATACTCCAGCTTATGGATTCAAGGGAGAAACAGATAATTTAATTTTTGGGGTCACCAAAAATCCTTGGAATTTGGAAAGAACTCCTGGAGGATCTAGTGGAGGGGCTGCAGCAGCTGTAGCATCTGGATTGAGTCCATTAGCAATAGGCTCAGATGGTGGAGGGTCTATTAGAGTACCTAGTAGTTTTTGTGGTACTTATGGACTTAAACCTACTTTTGGTCGTGTTCCTCAAAGTAATATGTTATTATTAGGTTATCTTGGCACATTCGTTCATAAAGGACCAATTGTTAGGTTTGTCAAGGATGCTGCATTATTATTAGATGTATTGGTAGGAGAGCACTTTTCGGATCGATATTCTTTACCTAAACCAAATTACAGTTATTTAGAAAAACTTGATGAAAAACCTAGAAAATTAAGAATTGGGTATTCCTTAGATTTAGGATTCGCGGAAGCACTCGATCCTGAAGTTGAAAAATCCGTTTTAGATGCTATTCAAAAATTTGAACGGTTAAACTGGTCAATTGAAAAAAGTAAGATTAAAGTAAAAAATCCTGAATCGCTATTCTGGACTTTTTGGGCGTCGGGATTTAGTTACACATTTCAACCTTTTTTGGATAAATGGAAAGATAAAATGGATCCTGATTTTGTAGAGATTATTAATATTGGATTAAATTTTTCCTTAGCAGACCTAAAAATGGCAGAAGTCCAAAGAGAAATGATATATATTAATATTTCCAGACTTTTTAAAGATTTTGACATAATTATAACTCCAACTGTTGCGTGCCCTGCGTTTGAAATAGGTAAATCTGGAATTTATGATAGAGAAGCATTGAAATCAGATATAATTATAAATGAAAAAAGAGTTTCACTTTTAGGTTGGCTATCATTTACATATCCATTCAATATAAGCGGTCATCCAGCAGCCTCAGTTCCTTGTGGTTGGTCTAGTGACGGTTTACCTATTGGAATGCAAATTGTGGGAAAGAGATTTGATGAATTAACTGTACTCCAAGTTTCAAAAGCTTTCGAAGACATATCTCCTTGGCAAGATAAAAGACCGACCTTTAAATAAATCAGCCCATCTTATTTTTCTCTTTTTTAATTTTCATTTTAAATAAAATTTTTTATTATTAATTAGTATGCTTATCACGGCTACTTTTCCCGAAGTTTTACATATATAAGCGTATAATATACTGCAATCACAA
>JAHQWH010000228.1 GCA_029856105.1 Promethearchaeia archaeon
TGTAAATCAAAATCAAACTTATACCTAAAATAATTGTATAGATGTTAAAATGATCTTATAATTAAAATAAACTATGACCTATTTATTTATATTGTTTCTATTTTTATAGAAAAGTGTAAAAATTAGTCAATTTAGGAGGGGAATTTGTATCCTTTAAACAATTTCAGAAGGTATTTTATGTCCTCTGAATTTTGAACGATTCTTTGTAAATCATATGGGAAATTTTTTAATTCGACTTCTTTTCCCTCTGATGCCCACTCTATAATCAATTTAACTAACTCTTTGTATTTATTTACCGTATTTCCCTCAAATTCGATTTCAGAAATGATATCTAACGCTTTATTAGGTTTACCATTAAGAATCGAAGAAATGGCTGCTAGAACATAAGATTGGACTATGTGAGAATGGCGGATTTTTTTTAAATTAGCGGCTCTATAGTAATACCTGTAGACATTTTTCACCATTTCGTTAACAAGAAAATCTTTAGCGGTATCAAGTTGTTGATAGAATTTAATGCTTTCCATAATCAGAGTAGCTGCAGTATAAAATTGTTTATTTTTCAATCCCTCTTTAGCTATTATGTTTAAGCCTCTAATAATTTGATTGAAAATGCCAAATCTATTGTATTCTAAGCCTCCTTCAACTGCTATATCGTAGGCGTTTAAATAACTCTCCGTTGAATCGTTTACATTCTCAGTTTTCCAGTAGTTATCTCCTGCTTTTACATAGTGCTTGTAGGTCATCTCTAAATTGTTTAATTTTTTAAAAGTCACCGCAGCATTAAAGAAATTTGTAGCAGCTTCGTTAAAATCCTTAACCTTTTCAGAGTAGTTTCCAGCTAAAACAAAACAAGAAGCCGATTCAATTAAATTGTTGTTGATTTCTTGATAACATAACGCCGCACCACGATAATACGTTGCTATTTTGTGATAATTCCCCTCGTTTTTCTCTAGTCTTAGTCTTTCTGCTAAATTAATATATGCTCCAGCTTCTTTTTTTGAATAACTAATGAATTGTTCTTCTTCATTTATGAGTTGATAGAGCGATTTTAATACTTGTGAAATTTGAGAAATTGCTAGATTATCATTTTTTTGTTCAAAAGTCTGAAAAAGGTTTGAAAAAAACTCGATTCCGTCGTAAATTATATCATTTGATTTATTTATCTCGTCTAATTCTTGGTAACACGACGCAATTTGCTTATAAGAATACGAGAGCAAATCAAAATAATGATAATCCTTTGCTATATTTATAACATTTAAGTAATATTTTTTTGCATTTTTAATATCTTGGGTTTTTAAATACAACTCAGCGATGTTTTCGTAATTTTGAGCGAGCTTCCTAATATCATCGAAATCCTTTAATATTTTACTTTCCTGCTTTAAAAAATTGATGCTATTTAAAAGATTTTTTTTATATAATTTAGAATCGTTAAGCTTTTCGTAGAGTTCAGCAATTTTTAAGAAAGTTTCAGCAACCTCATGCAATTTTCCTTGAAGCTTAAAGGAACTTATCTGTTTTTCCCAGAATTTAATAGTTAATTTATTTAATTTGGTTGACTGAAAAGAGACTATGCTTTCTAATAATTCCGTTACGGAAAAAAGAAGTTCACCAGCTTCAAAAAATTCTCCTGATTCAGCGGTTTCATTCGCCATTATAATAGAATCATTTTGAATTTTTTGAATTATTTGGGTTTTTTTCTTCTCGTCCTTAAGATTTCCAAGTTCCACTAAAGCCTCTCTTATTTTTTCGAGGTAATCGCCGTAATCGCTAAAGGTGTCCTCTTGAAGAATCTAAAATCAACCCTATAAATAATATAACTAATAATTAGATTTATGCAATAAAATTTTTTGACACATAAAATTTTTATGGAAAATGGAAAAGTTTTTGGTTTTGTAATAATAAAATCTATTATATCGGACACAAACCTAGAACCCCATTATAGCCATTAAGTTAAAAGCCTATTTTATTGAATCTTACTATTTTTTTGATTTCAGAATTAATTATAAATAGTTGAAAGGTTTTATTTATAATAGTTAAAATCAATAAATTAAAATTAGATGTGGTTTAAAATTGAAACAGATTGCTGATCTTTTAGAAACTGGTATTATTGAGAATTATACCCCGAAGAGAAAGATGTTAGTTAAAGACCTCCTTAAAGAGTTAAACCTTGAAGGTAAATACTTTGGGATCCTCGTTGATGGCAAGAAAGCTAGCGAGGATACGGTTTTAGATGAGAAATCAGACATTATAATTCTTCCTCATATAGCTGGAGGAAAATAAATTTCTTTTTGGTTACTTATTTTATCTATCTATTCCTACTGTAAAGAGATTCTCATTAAGTCCTTTGCTAAAATAGTATTAGGGAATATCAGTTCTGCTTCTTGCAGCAATTGGTTAGCGTCCTCTTGATACCTCGATGAAATATGGGTTAAAATTAATTGTTTAGCGTTCATTTTTTTAGCATCGTTAGCTGCGTCAACAGAAGTGGAATGTTTCTTTTCAAGTGCGAGATCAGACAACTCTTTCGAAAAAGTTGCTTCATGAATTAAAACATCAGAATCTCTTCCTAATTCAATCAAGTTTTTACAAGGGATTGTGTCACCCGAGTATGTCACTTTTCGACCGGGTCTCTTTGGACCAACTATCCCTTCTTTTAAAGGATCAATTGTTTTTCCTTCATATTCAATAATATCTCCTTCTTGAAGAGTTTTCCATAGATTACTTTTAGGAATTCCAAGTTCTTCTGCCCTTTCTGGATTAAATTTTCCATTACGAGGTTTTTCTATAAACGAATAGGCGTAAGTTAACACTGAATGTTCCACTAAAGCATATTTGAGAACATACCTTTTTCCATCAAAAATGACATTATCTTCAAAATTCAGTTCTCTTTTAGAGATTTCAGAATCTAAGCCTTCGAATTCTATTAGTTTTTTGTTGTCGTTATCAATTTCAACGATTTTAATCGGATAATTTGCTTTTAGTCCGAGAATTTTTCTATGGACAAATAAATAAAGAAACAAATTCCGAGGTCCAAATATAGTAACGGGAGCCGTTCTTTCAATTAAACCAAACCTAAATAAAAGCCCTGGAAGACCTATGATATGATCTCCATGAAAATGCGAAATTAATATTTTTAAAGGTTTATTAAACTTTAAACCCGCTTCAATTAGCCTTCTTTGGAGGTCTTCCCCACAATCAAATAGAAAGAGTTCGTTTTTATATTTAAGAGCTGTTGAAGGAAGGTTCCTTTCGCGAACAGGAATCGCCGCGGAAGAACCTAGGATTATTAATTCCATCGAAGTTCATTTAATATTAATTATTTAGTTTTTCTTAACTGCGAGATTTCAAGCCGTTGTTCAATGTTTTGTTTGCTCAAATCGTCAACCAAACTTTCGAGCTCTTTAAACCTTAAATTAATACCTGGGTTTATTGTTTGTGTTGTATTTCCCTGAGTTTGAATCTGAATTCTTAAACTATCTAACTCTGTTTCTATTTTATTTAATTTTTGATCTTTTAGTTTGAGTTGGTTGTCTAAATCTTCGTATTTTCTTTTAATTCTTATAGCTTCGTTCTTAATCGTAGTAATTGCTTCTTCTTTCGTTTTTAACGCGTTTTTTGATTCAGCTAATTGTTTTTGCAAAAAGCTTGCCATTTCTCTTTGAATTTTCAATTTACCTTCAATTTCTCCTTGAGGGATGCTATCAAGAGTATCTTCCTCATTTTGCCCTTCTTTAATTTGTCCTTGAAGATTTGCTATTTGTACTTTTGATTTACTTAATTCGCTTTGTAATTCTTCTACAACTTCTTTTAAAGCAATTGGTTCTGGTTCTGCTTTACTTTTCTTGTCTTTTTCTTTTTTCTCGTGTTTAGTTATAACCTTTTTTAATTCTTCATTTTGTCTTTTTGCTTTATTAAGTTTTTTTTGCAGCTCTTGTAGTAGATTTTTCGTATTATTATTATCAACATGGTTAGTTCCTATTTGAGAAGAGCTATTCTCGATCTTTTCCGTTAAATCCATAATTTTATCATTTAATAATTCAATTTTTTCGTCCTTTTCACTCATTTTTTCGTTATATTCGTCGCTTCCAAGATCTTTATTCTTCAACCGCCTAATTAAAGATTCTTGTTTATTTAATTTATCTTGTAATTCATGAAGCAAAATATTAAGTGGTGCTTTATCCTTTTCTCTTAGCTCTTCTACGCTAATAACAGAAGAATCAGCTGTTCTCAAAAAGTTATCGTGCTTTTTTTGTAATTCCATTTTTTCTTTTCTTAAAAAACCCATTCGATTTTTTAGCTCTCGTACTTCTCTATCCTTAGCATCTAATTCAATATTTAATTTTTCTTCTTTCGCCTTTTTCATCTTTTTTTTCGGAGCCTTTTCATCGAACATTTCCTCGTATCTCATAACTTCTTCTTCAAAGCCATCAATTTTATCTAAGTAAAGACCAATTTCATTATCTTTTTTGTTCAATTCTAACTGTAACTCGTTAATTCTCTTGCGTAAGTTATCTTCTTCTGTCATCTTCGCACCTTACTATTTATTTAGAAAAAATTAAATTATGTATAATATAATTCTAAATTCTACTTTTTTAATCTTTTTCTTTCAAAAAAATGATTAATATATATCGAAGTCTTTGATGGTAAATTTCTTAATTTTTTTCAATATTGGATAAAGACTTAAATAATTAAAAGTTAAGAAAGCGACAAAAAGTAGGCCTATAATAGTGAAAGGCATTGAGATATGTGGTAAAGATACTCTTTGAAATAAAACGAGCGAATTTAATATCATTCCTATACCTAAACTCAAAAAAAGTGATGGTATAATTACATAGAGAGCTTCCAAGAAAAGGATTTTCTTAATATTTTTATATTTCGAGCCAATAGCCTTCATTATTAGGAAATCTTTAGCTTTTTCTATAATGCTACCTTTTTGATAATTATATAAAGAAAGAATTGAAATGATGGCCATAGCAATAATTAAAAAAGCGGGATATAGAGTTAAATTATTTAAATATTGTAAATTTTCGTCGAAAGTTTGATTTAGGTTTATATAAGTGAAATTATCTCCAAGATTTCCACTAATAATTAATTCAATGTTGTCTATGACATTATTATATTCGCCTGGTCTTATTTTTAACAAAAGGAGATTAATATTCTGCTCAGTAAAATTCAAATCTTCTTGCATAACCTCTAAATCTACATATCCCGCAAAGCCGCTGTAAAAACTATCTAGGACAACCCCGGAAATGTGAAAGGTATGACCTAATCCTAATTCCTCAACTCTCAAACTCTGTGATAATGGATAATCAAAAAAATTATAACCTAATCCGTCTCCAATTATCATGTTTACAGAATCTTCCGGAACAAAATATTCTCCTTCCAATTCAAAATTTTGTATCATTTCGCTAATATTAACGCCTACAATCGGGAAAACCCCTGAACGTTGTTGACCTGCTACTAAATAACCTCCATCTGTTAGGTAATGATACCCATCAAGTTCAGTTAAATTAAAAAAATTTAACAAACGCTGATCTATGTTCTCAACTTCAGTAATACTACTTATTTCTTCAATATCAGAAAGGTTAAACATGTAATTTGGATTTAAAAAATCAAGGCTATTTTCATTTATAATAATGTCCGGATTAGAAAACATACTGTACATCAAAGTGTAGTTTTGAATAATGTCTCTATGACCAATAGCGATGATATCTTCACCTTGAGACTTTCCTATCCATTCTTGGGAGGAATTGCTCAAAACGATATTCCCTAATCCTAAAGTAAAAATTACTAAAGAAATTACAGAAAAAACTATAAAGTACCTCTTAAATTCCCCTTTTCTCCTGATTGTGTTAATAACGGAAATTTTAAAGTTAAATCCTATTGAGGACAACCATTTTGGAACTAACGTATATCCTCTTGAAGCGTCGTAATTATAGGGTATATCCTTTGAAAATAATTTTATGGTATTTTTATTTCCTAATTTCCTTAAAATTACGCCGGGCACGAAATAAATCCCCCCTAAACACGAGAAAAACAATATTGGAGTATAAATTAAATCAATTTGAAAAGAGGTTACAATTCCTAAAAGCGATGCAATAAACGCGAAGATACCGTATGAAACAAAACCGATTATTAACCCTATCAAGAAACCAACGATAAACACTACATATACTTCGGTTAAATAAAAGTTATATAATCTCCTTGGTAGCGTTCCTAAGGCTTTCATAATAGCAATATCACGTTTTTTATTAATAACTAGTGTGCTTGTCACGATTATAACAATAATAAAAGCCAAAATAACTATAAGGCTCAGTATTAGAATCGTAAAATCTGTAAAGACTAAGCTTATACCTCCTTTAAAATAAAATTCATTTTCGTACTGATACGTTAAAAATCTATTTAAGCCCATTGAAGATGTAAAATACGTTAAGAAAATTGTGAGCGCAATAACTAAAGCAATTATTACTACGTAAGGGAAAGTGACCTCCCTTTTTCTAAAGAAGTCTTTTAAGGCAAAATCTAAACTTATTATTAACTCACCAATGTTAAATAATATTTAATTCAAAATCCAAAATCCTAACTACTCTTCACTTATTATCTTACCATCTTCAAAATTTATGACGCGATTTGCAAGTTTTATTAAAAAATCGTCGTGTGTTGCTATTATAATCGTTTTACCATCTTTTTTCATATCATCAAAGAGATCTCGTATAAACATACTTGTGTTTTTATCTAGGTTAGCTGTAGGCTCATCTGCCAAAATAATTGGAGGATCGTTTGCTAACGCTCTTGCTATTGCTACCCTCTGTTGTTCACCAGCCGAAAGTTGAAATGGTAAGTGTTCTCTTCTATCCCCCAAACCAATTTTTTTCAATAAACTTACTGCTTTCTCTCTTTGCTCTTTTAGCGTCATTCCAGCTAAATTCATTGGAAACATCACATTTTCTTCGGCAGTTAAAGTGCTAATAAGATTATAGTTCTGAAAAACGAATCCAGTGTTAACTAATCTAAATAAAGAGAGTGATTCTTCCTGTAAATTAGTAATTTTGACCCCACTTGAAAAAATTGTGCCTTTGTTAGGAGAATCTAACCCTCCAATTAAATTTAGTAAAGTAGTTTTACCCGCTCCTGACGGACCTTTAATAACGATGAAATCTCTCTCTTTTATTTTCAGATTTACATCATTTACGGCTTTTACAATAAAATTACCAATTTCATAATCTTTAAATAAATTTTTAGTTAAGATTACGATGTTTTCCTCTCTAATTTCATTTAAAATATCGGTATCCTCTAATTCAGTAGGCTCTTCAAGAAATTCTTTCTCCATTTTTATTTCAGCAACACATTCTTTTTCTAGTTCTCTTTTTTATAATCCTTAGTTATTTAAAATATTGTTCTATCGACTTCGTTTTAAAACTAATATTAAATTGTGTCGTTACGATCGAACAAAAGTTTAAATATTGCCATGTTATAATTGAATATTAGAGGGAAAGCCGCAAATAAAAATATCCCCTAAATTTCCTAATTAAAATGGTAACGGAACTAAATTTTATCCCAAAATCTAACCTCATCTTGAGGTCAATTTCTGGCTTTCTCTCGTCTCTTCCTTTTTGAAATAAAGTTAAGTAATTTGTGTTAAAAATTTAATTAATTAAAAATATTTATTTTAGTTAAGATATTTCATTATTAAAATTACAGCAGTTTTAAACTTTAAGCTAGTTCTTCAGAATAAAAAAAAAGGGGAAAAAAATTTGGATTTTGAAAAATTAACAGAATTAATAATTGAGTTAGAAGTAGACGATATTGAAGCTGCAGTGAAGGAAGCCCTAGAAGGGGATGGAAAGGACCCATTTGACATCTTAAGCGCTTTAACAAAAGGAATGGACGAAGTAGGAAAAAGATATGAAGAGAAGGAATATTATTTAACTGAGTTGGTATTAGCGGGGGAGACCATGAAAGAAGCGTTTAAAGTGCTCCAACCAGCCTTAGCAGCATCAGACAAGTCAGTAGATAAAACAAAAGTTATCATTTGTACAGTTAAGGGCGACAATCATGATATTGGTAAGAATATTTTAGGATCTCTGTTATTAAGCAGCGGTTTTGAACTGATCGACCTTGGCATGGATGTAGATGCAGATATAATTGTTAATAAAGTAAAGGAATCAGGAGCTACGGTAATTGCGTTAAGCTCGCTCTTAACAATGACTGTTGAGCAGATTAAAACCGTTCACGAAGCGTTAATCGCAGCGGGTCTTAGGGATAGTGTAAAATTAATCGTTGGTGGAGCTCCTTTGAACATGGAACTTGCTAAGCGGTTGGGTGCAGATGATTTCGCAGATGACGCTGTCGATGGAGTCAGGCATATAAAAAAGTTAGCAGGAAAATAATACATTCATTCAATTTTTTATTTTTATACCTTTAATTTTGTAATTTTATAAGATACATTTTTTGATATTTATAATTTATAAAGTCGGTTTAAAAGAGATTCTATTTTATTCTTTTAGTTACTGAGAAACTTAACTAAAATATAATAAGAATATTTATTTTACTAAGGAAAGTATATCTCTTAGAACCAATCAAATAAAATTAATTCTGGATATTACAAATTATTAAAAAATGTTTATAGGAAAAAGGAGGCTTTTTTAATGACTGGTGGAAAAGACAAGGAAATAAAATACGATACGGAATTAGATACGAGGGGTTTATTTTGCCCAGAACCTCTTTTTGAATTAAGGACTTTTTCAGAATCATTAGATATTGGTCAATGTTTTAAAGTTTTAGCTGATGATCCGGCAGCAGAAGAAGATTTGACAAGGTGGGCAAAAAGAACTGGTACAGAGTTAGTTGAGTTTTTTAAAGATGGAGATGATCTAATATTTTACTTCAGAAAAAGGGAATAATATTTAACATGGAATTAAGGAGGGATTAAGATATGAGTATATATCTAGACAATCAGGCTGCAAGACCCGTAGACACAAGAGTCGTGGATGAAATGCTCCTATACTTTAACGAAAAATTTGCAAATCCGGCTTCACTTCATTGCGATGGAGATATTGCTACAGATATTTTAGAGACATCACGAGAAAAAATTGCAAAGTTTGTGAATGCTCCTAATCCATCTGACATCTTATTTACTTCTGGCGCGACCGAGTCAAATAATTTAGCTTTAATTGGAGCTGCTATGAGACAGAAGAAAAAAGGGAACCACATAATTATTTCTGAAATCGAACATATATCTATCTTAAACCTTGGGAAATATTTAGAAAGACAGGGGTTTAGAGTAAGCAGAGTTTCTGTAGATCGGTTTGGTATCATTAAACTAGATAAGCTTGAGAAGCTAATAACAGATGAGACAATTTTAATCTCAATTTCAACGGCTAGTAACGAAGTTGGAAGTTTACAACCAACAGCTGAAATTAGTAGGATAGCGAGAGAAAAAGGAATATTATTTCATACTGACGCTGTTGCTAGTGAAAGCGTAGTTCCAATTGATGTTCAAAAAGTTCCGATAGATTTAATCACATTATCGTCGAACGATATTTACGGACCAAGAGGGGTTGGCGCATTATACTTAAAAAAAGGAGTACGAGTTAACCCTATAATAATTGGTGGCGGTCAAGAAAGAGGTATGAGGTCAGGTTCTGAAAATATAACTGGCATCGTTGGGTTTGCTAAAGCCGCAGAGATTATGAAGGAAGAAATGCCCAAAGAATCAGAAAATTTAAAAAAATTAAGAGATAAGTTGATTAAGAATATCTTGGAAACAATTCCTAAATCGTATTTAAACGGAGATCCCGTAAAAAGACTTCCTCACAACGCACATTTTCGGTTTGATTATATCGAAGGGGAATCGTTGATATTAACGCTGAAAGAACACAATATTGCTGCTGCTACGGGCTCAGCTTGTAGTTCAAAAACATTAGAGGCATCTCATACATTAATTGCAATGGGTCTTTTGCACGAAGAAGCACACGGTAGTCTACTGGTTTCTTTAGGTAGAACTACTCGCGAATCCGACATTGATAAGCTTATAGAAGTTTTACCAAACCAAGTAAAAAGGTTGAGAAAGTTATCTCCATTAACTCCTCCAGAATTATTAAAAAAATATGATGAGGTAAAATAATAAAATGAAATCTACTACATATTCAGACAAGGTATTGGACCACTTCAAGAATCCTCGAAACGTTGGTGAAATTGAAAACGCAGATGGAGTTGGTCGAGTTGGAAACCCAGTTTGTGGAGATCTTATGTGGATCTACCTCAAGATTGCCAAAAATGAAAAGGGTGAAGAAGTAATTGAGGATATTAAATTTAAAACGTTCGGCTGTGGTTCAGCTGTTTCTACATCATCAATGATTACTGAGATGGCAAAAGGTATGACACTTGATGAAGCGTATAAAATCACGCGACAAAATGTTGCTAACGAATTAGATGGACTTCCTCCTATAAAAATGCATTGCTCTAATCTAGCTGCCGATGCTTTAAAAGCTGCTATCGACAACTATCGTTTAGGTACAGAGCCAGAAATAGAGATCGTTACGTCTTGTCAATTAGATGTCAGGATAATCCTCGGAATCGATGACTTTCTTGGGAAAGGAGTTTATAAAGAAGTACCCGCGGATTTAGAAGAGTTTAGAGAAAAAAGAATTATTATAATCGACTCGGGAGACGAATCTTTAGAGCTCGCACTTAAACTAACAGAATATACTGGAAGAGTAATTGTTGTAACTTCTGCAAAATCAGTTCCTGGCACTGTTGAATTGAGGAAAAAATTGAAGCATTCAGATGTAAAACTATTACAAGAATCAGAATTGATTGAAATCAAAGGAGAGCTCGATGAAGTCGAAAAAATTGTTATACACGATTTCGATGAGGACGAGAATTACGAGCTATTCGTTGATGTAGTAATAGTTTTAGATTATCGCTTATAAAAAAAAAATTTATTCTAATACTCTAATTTTTTCAATCTTTATTCTCTAATTTTTTCATAATTTATAATAAAGAGGTTTAAAAAGCACAATTAATTCTATTTTTTTAAAGTAGTGATATAGTGCATCACGATCGCACAACTAAAAATAAATAAAAAAGTGATAATATGAAAAAAGTTATAATTGTAGGTGGAGTTGCTGGGGGCGCCTCGACGGCATCTCGACTTAGAAGGTTAATGGAAGATGTGGAGATTACAGTGCTTGAGAAGGGGGAGTATGTTTCATTTGCTAACTGTGGATTACCGTATTATATTGGTCACATCATAAAGGACCAAACTCAATTGGAACTAATGACGCCAGAAGAATTTTGGGATCGATTTAGGATTGACGTTAAAGTTAATCACGAAGCAATATCAATCAACAAGAAAAAGAAAACTGTTACGGTCAAAAACCTTGAAAATGATAAAGCTTTCGAATTGGACTATGATTACTTAGTACTTTCTCCTGGAGCTACCCCAATTGTACCTCCATTTGAGGGGATCGGTGATGTTCCCGTATTTACTCTGAGAACAATTCCAGATTCCGTTAAGATCAAACAATTTGTCGAAAAGAATGATGTTAAACACGCAACCATCATCGGGGGCGGTTTTATCGGTTTAGAAATGGCTGAAAATTTGAAACACAGAGGTGCTAAGGTAAAAATCGTGGAAATGCTTGACCAAGTTATGGCGCCTATAGATAAGGAAATAGCACAATTTGTTCACCAAGAATTACTACTAAATGGTGTGTGTTTACAATTAGAAGACCCTGTTGATTCTTTCAAATGTGATAGTGACAATTGTTTTTATGTTATTCCTAAAAGTGGGAAAAATATTAAGACTGACATGATAATTTTAGCAATTGGGGTCAAACCAGAAAACAAATTAGCTAAGGAATCTGATTTAGAAATTGGTCCGCGAGGTCATATTATTGTAGACGAACAAATGAAAACCTCAGATCCTTCAATATTTGCTGTAGGTGACGTAGTCCAAGTAAAAAATTTTATAACCCAAGAACCCACTGGAATACCTTTAGCGGGTCCGGCAAATAAACAAGGGAGAATAGTTGCTGATGTCATTGCTGGCCGTGATACGAAGTATCAAGGAATTTTGGGAGCCTCCGTCGTAAAAGTGTTTGATTTAACTGTTTCAACAGTAGGCTTAACTGAAAAGCAATTAAAAAAAACCGATATTAAGTACGAAAAGATTTACATACACCCTAATAACCACGCAGGTTATTACCCTGGAGCTGTGCCAATAACTCTTAAATTGTTATTTGAAATTCCAAGTGGAAAAATACTCGGAGTTCAAGCAGCTGGAGGTCCAGGAACAGAAAAAAGGATTGATGTAATTGCTACTGTAATTAAATTCAAAGGAACGGTGTTTGACTTAGAAGAGTTGGAACTTACTTACGCACCGCCTTTTGGTTCTGCTAAAGATCCTGTAAATATGGCGGGATTTGTTGCGGCTAACGTAATTAAAGGTGATATGCCAATTTGGCATTGGCACGACATTGAAAAAATAAAAAATAATAATAGTTTTATACTTGATGTGAGAACACCCGAAGAATATCAAATCGGAACTATTGAAGGAGCTGTGAACATAAGCGACTTAGAATTAAGAAGTAGGCTGGATGAAGTTCCTAAAGATAAAAACATTTACATTCTCTGCGAAGTGGGGTTTAGAGGCTACCTTTCAACAAGATTATTAATTCAAAAAGGATATCACGTTAAGAATTTATCAGGTGGATACAAATTATTTAAAACAGCAGCAGCAACAACCGAAGAAATAGCCGCTGAGTGTGGAGCATCAGAAGAAATTATGGAAGAACTAGTTGAAAGAAAAACTACAATTACGGAAGATTATATAGAAGTAGATGCGTGCGGTTTATCCTGTCCAGGGCCTTTAACTGCGCTCATTAAATCTCTTGAAGCACTACCGGAAAACAAAAAATTAAAAATTTATGCTACCGATCCAGGGTTTAAAGCGAGTGTAGAAGCTTACGCAAAATTGAATGATGCCGTTACTTTGTTATATTTAGGTAAAGAAGAAGGAAAATTGGTTGCGATGTTAGAAAAGGGACCTATAACCATCGAAGATGTTTCAGCACCGGTAAAAATTGCGAAGAAAACGAGGAAACAATTGAGAAGTCCAGATGCACCTGCTCTATCTGAGATGAGGGCAGACGAGTTATTCGAAGCACTTGATACAGATGAATCGCCAGCACTAATGATTGACGTTCGGACACCTCATGAATATCATAGTGGACATATTAAAGACACTAAATTAATGCCGTTAGGGGAATTGATGCATAATATTGATGCTTTAAACAAATATAAGGATGAGGAAATTGTTGTAGTTTGCCATAGTGGGGCACGCTCGATGATGGCAGCCCAATTAATGGTCAGAGAGGGATTTAAAGATGTTAGAAACTTAACAGGTGGCATGATTATATGGTACCGGAATGGTTACCCTGTGTTGCCACCTAAAAAAGAATATTAGAATTTACAAATTTTCTTTAAATTATAAGTATAAAATATAAAATTAGGGTACTAAATATATATTCAAATAAACATTCAATTTACAAGAAATTTCCAATAAATATATGAAAAAAAGGTGAGAAAATGAAAAAAACAGTTAAAAACTTATTCGCCGCATTCTTGGGAGAATCTCAAGCGCGAAATCGATATACTTTGTTTTCAAAAATTGCTAAAAAAGAAGGTTATGTTCTAATTTCAAAGATTTTTGA
>JAHQWH010000229.1 GCA_029856105.1 Promethearchaeia archaeon
ACCGATAGCGTCGATTTTACAGTTGAAGACACGACCAATCCGGTTATAACCGTTAGCCCTAATAATTTCACTGTGGAAGCGGGATATACCGGGCAGAGCATTTCTTGGACGGCGACTGATCCCAATCCTAACAATTACACGATCGAACTCCAAGGGACAGGGATTGTAGCAGGACCTACTGCCTGGACATCTGGCGTAGCAATTACATATAATATCCCGAACGGCTTTGCTCCTAGTGTTTATACATACAACATAACTTTTACAGACGAAAGTGGAAATTCTATCTCGAACACAGTTACGGTAACTATTAATTCGATCCCTGGAGGAGCAATTCCTTTCGAACTAATTATTATAGCTTCGATTATTGGCGGAGGAGCAGTAATAGGCGTTGCAGTCGTAGTATTAATAAGAAGAAAGAGGAAATAATAAACAAAACTTAAATCCTATAATTTTTTCTAACATTTTTTTTTAATTATTTTGCAAAAAATTTGGATTGATCTCACTTAAATTTTTGTATCTATTTATTTTTTGTTCAATAGGTTATCAATCTCTTTGTTGTTTGGGCACAAACATTTCTGAAAATTCAAAGAAATCTTTCCCTCGAGTAATTAGGAGGAGTACCACTTATTAAAGTCTAGATACAAAAATTTTTTTTTTTATTCCAGTATGAACCTCTCTAATTAATCATACTAATGAACGTGAAGTTTTTAAATTATAGAAATATATAAATAAAGATAACTAGATTTTTATAATTGCATATTCTCTTTTATAAAATTCCACATCAGCTCATTTACTTTTTCAGGCATTTCTATAGGAAAAGCGTGGCCACAACCCTTGAGAATTTCTAATTTTGAGTTCAGAATTTTTTCGTGCAAGAATTCTTGATGGGGAAAAGGTATTAATCTATCTTTACTTGCCCCAAGTATTAATGTAGGAATTCTAATATTATTTAAAAATTCACGTGTATCATGTGTATTCATAGCATTAGCTTGATTCATGTAATCTTGGAAGTGCGTAGAATCCTTCGTCGGAGTAATAAAAATTGTATCTGCTTTAAGAGAATCAAATAACTTTTGATCGTTTTTTAATTTTCTAATAAAAGCTCTTGAATGTGTAAAAGGTAATAAAGCTTCAACTCGTTCTTCTAAATTCAATTCTTTTATTAATTCAAAACTCTTAAATAAAGGCCCAGGATCATAAAAAGCTGATGTAGCACAAAGAATTAAAGTTTTTGTTATCTCTGGATATTTTAATACAAAATTTTGAACGATCATTCCTCCCAAACTAATACCACATAAATGAATTTTATCGTGAATATTTAGTTGATCTAAAAGAGCTTTAATATCTTCCACGAACATATCCATAGTATAATGATAATTTGGGCGTGAGCTTTTACCTACTCCACGATTATCTAATGCGATAACTTTCATTCTTTTTTCAAAATAGGAGATTTGAAAATTCCAGCCCTGATACTTTGTACCAAATCCATGAACAAGTACTAAAGGCTTCCCTTTTCCTTTCATTATATAATTGATTTCAATATCATTGTGTGTGAATATTGGTATTCCCATCACCCATTTATATTTTTAACAAATAAGTATGGAAGAATTATATTAAAAGATTTATGGAAATATGAAAAGAAGAAAAGCCCGCAAAAAAGAATTAATGATGCATATAGCAGTGTTTCGTACAACTTCGTTCGATTCTAAAAGTCTAGTAATCATATTGTTATAGGTGTTTTTTATTATTTTAAGATTTTTCTGCTTTTGTTTTAAAAATCTTTAAACTAATTATAATACAAAAAAATAAATTAGTGAATTGTTTTTTTATTATAAAGTATAAAGCTTTAGCTATTATATAAAATCAAATTGAAAGAACATCTTTTATGACCAACGAAGAAAGTTTTCAATCAATACTTCGAGAAGTTAAGGAAATCTACTTGTTTCTTACTGAGGGTGAACCATCTCCAGATGATGAGATTAAAGCAAAAGGTAAACTTATAAATCATTTTAATAGTTTAAAGAATTTCAGTACCACTTCTGAGCAGAAAGATAATATTGAGTTCATCCTCAAAAATTTAGAAGAATGGGACACGCTTGATCTTTGGTTTTCAGAAACATCTCTTCCAAATGATATAAGGGAAATGTTAAAAATTCCCGAAAGTTTGGAGATTTCTAAAGAAGAAGGTCCAAAAGATTTCGAACAACCAGATGTTAAACCTAAAATTGCCGAACCTGAAGTTGATCTAACTGACATATTTAACATGGCATCAGAACAATTTAAAGGAGAAATCGATAATTTAAAAGGAAAAATAGACGCTCTCAAGAAAGAGTTGGATAAGAAAGACGAATCTCTTAAATCTATAAAAAAAAAGCGTAAAGTACAAAAAATTGTTCCTAAAAAAGATGTGAAATTACCTCCACCAAAAATTAAAATACCCGTTATTAAAACGCTTGTAAAACCTCCTCTAACTACAAGGCAACCTATCCCGAAAACATTAGTCTCCCAAGAACAACCAAAACTTAAACCCGTTGAAGTGAATCGTGTTAGAGAGAGGATAGAACCTGCTAAGGAAACTTTAACACCAATTCCTATATCACCAAAAGAAAACGCTTCGAAAGCTGAAAACCAAGAGTTAACTCCTCTTCCCGAAAAAGTACCAAAATTTAGCCCGATTGTTATTGAAGAATCAAATGATATTCCGATAATAACTGAGAAACGGAAAATTACGCCTATAATAACTGAAGAATCAAGTAAAGCGCCTTCTCCAGAATATCCTAAATCTACGCCTTTTCTAACAGAGAAACCTAAAATATCATCTGTACGAATTGAAGAAATCGAAAGAGAATCAATAGTATCAAGCGGTTCTGATCTCTTTAATGTATTTTCTTCGATGGGAAATAAAGGTTCAAGTAAACCACAAGAAATCATTAGTTCAACTAAAAAACAAGTCGTAATAGAAGAAAAAAAGAGAGACGATAAGAAAAAAAAGAAGGATAATGACTTTCAAGAGTCCAACGTAACGCCATTTATCAATTTTAACGATGTAAATGTTAGCGATGAACCAGATTTTTCTGCTCCAAGTCTAGATAACTTATCCAACGATAAAGATACTTTATATCAAGAGTTGATAGCCCTTGAAGGCAAGCGTTATTCATTGGAAAGAAGTTTTAAGGATTTAGAGAAAGATTACAATAAGGGTTCAATATCAGAATTAGACTTCAAAGATAAAAATAATAGCCTGAAAAACCAACTTAATGCCATTACTTCACGAATAAATAAAATTAGATCGTTAATTTCCACTTTGTAATTTGTTTTAAAAATTATTTTACCTCGTACATAGGTGGCATTTTTAATTTATGTTCCGCAGTCTTCCTCATTTTTCTTACTTTTTCTATATCCTCTTTATTTAATCCATTAAAACCTAAGTTGTAATCAAATCTATAAAGAATTTCGTCTATGGTATCGTATAATAATCCAATTTCGCCTTCATCCGTCTGTCCGACCCACAACCCTGGGGAGGGTGGTTTCAATATTATTTTTTCAGGAATTTTTAAAATTCTAGCAATTTCTCTTACTTCTTTTTTATATAACATGCCAAGAGGTTCAAAATCAACTCCACCATCTCCATATTTAGTAAAATATCCGATGGCTAATTCAGCACGATTACCTGTACCCGCAATCAAATATTTTCCCTTTGACTGACCACGGAAGTACAGTGTTATCATTCGCAATCGGGGTTTTAAGTTAGCAGATGCCATTTTATTAGTCTTAACTATTGGTTCCATAACTTCTAAGAATTTATTATATACTAAAGTTAAGTCTATTATTTTAAAGTCGATATCTAAAACTTTAGCTATTAATTTTGCATCTTCAAGATCTTGAGATACTGAATCACAAGGTAAACCTAACCCGATAATATTTTCTTTGCCAAGCGCATTTACGCATAACGCGGCTGTAACTGCACTATCAATTCCACCACTGACCCCTACTACAACGCCCTCTGCATTAGCAGATACAACATAATTCTTAATCCAATTTTGAATGTCAACAACTAACTTTTTATAATCGAGTTTGCGCATAAGGTATAAAAATCTTCTTTTCTTTTAAAATTCATTTAAAAAGCTATTTAAAAGAAAAGATTCAAATAATACTTATTAGATCATTAAATTAAAAAATCTTAATTATCACATTATATATAATAAAATTTATAGAATTTGAGAAAACTGATTTAGTATGAGTGACTTCGTAACAATTGTTAATTCATCGTTTGATAATGGCATTCCGTTCTGGATTTATACCAGCGATTATATTTTTGGTATGGTACCTGTAGATGCAAGTGGGACTCGCTGGAAAGAGATATCCTACACTTTTGAAGAACCCGATAATCCTCTTTTTATCACAGAGAGAGCTGCCGATTTGTCTTTTCAATTTTTACTTGAAGAAGTTGAAAAAGGAGTATCCTTTTATGTTGACGACTTAAAGGTACCCATGATAAAGGAATTTGCTAAAACGCTCGAAGGAAAACCGAATCCCGAAAAAATGAATGCTATTATAGCTGAATTAATCAATAACTCATCAAAATATTCCTCAAAATTTCCAATCATAAAAAGCAAAGATGAGCTTAGTTCTTTAGCAAGCAAAATTTAAATCTTTCTGAATTCCTTATAATTTGTTTCCTGAGTATTTCAAAAAAAGTTCATTCCTTTAGATGTACAAATTCTTTCTTTGAGGATGTTTCTTTGTGAATTCCTCGTCAATTCTTTTCGCCATTTGATATTCTAAATTCGAATTTCGTTCTCCTACGATTTCTTTAAAATAATTTCCATGTTGTTGCGAGTATTTTTCGATCCCCGCTGCAACGATATTCTTATCTTTTTTTATTGGAACTACCATCCCAAAAAGACGAAACATTTCATCAGGTGATAAGGTTTTTCCTTTACTCACTTCTTCCTCGATATCTCTGTCAATATTTCGAATAATGGTACCCATAGTCAACGAGGAATAAGGACTGAGCATTTTAGACTTCAACCAATACGCATTGGGTTTTTTTGTTATAAAAGTATCTGTATTTCCCTGGTCGTCTTTTGATCCTATAACGCTCCAATCATTAGGGTCCTTATCGTACTCTTTTTTCAATTTTTTTATTATAGGCTTGATTGGAGCGACTCCATGGTAATCTTCTTCATCTTCGTTATTCGTCATACTTCTAATTATTATAAATAAATATAACTATAAAAAGATAAAGGATAAAGAATATAAGGAGTAAGATATTAATATCGCAAAATTTCTTTAATTAAAAGTTTTAATCCATGAGAGAGAAAGAAAAATTCGAAAAAGTTGAGGAAACATATGAATCAATCCTCAATTCTATAGAAACTCAAAATCATAAGGAAACTTCAGATAGCTTCAAAACGCTAAGTAATATTGAAGCAAAATTTTTAGAAGAGCATAAGAGTAGAAAAAAAGAGGGTGTTTTTTACACTCAAAAAAATATTTCCGATTTTATGGTTTCTCAAGGGTTAAGTCTTTTTTTAAACAAGAATCTGAAGGATACTCAATTAAACAACTTGAAAGATATTTTTAAGTTAGAGGATAGCTTAAGAAAATTTTGCGAACAGAAACTATTGAATGCTTCAATCTTTGATCCTGCGTGCGGCTCTGGTGTGTTTCTCTTAAGTTCTGCTAATCAAATTTGCGAAATAATTAAAAAACTTAATTCTGAATTTGACGTAAATAAAATCAAGTTGGAAATTTTAGAAAATCTTTATGGCTCCGAAATAAATGATTCTGCTAGGAAACTATGCATTTTAAAATTATTTAGGTGGTGTTATAACGAATCAAATCCATATAATTCTAGACTTTTATCAACTTTAAAGTCGAATATTTTGTTAGAAGATAGTTTAAAGAAATCTAGCAAGCTTAAGTTTGATCTTATTATTGGAAACCCTCCTTATGGGAATATATTGGATGTAAATCAAAAAAAAAAATTAAAATTAGAAAATATTTTTTACAACGACATCTATTGCGCATTTTTACTAAAGTCTCTTGCGTGGACGGATGGAATAATAGGATATTTAGTACCAAAAAGCTTTCTATTAAGACAAGGCTACGTAATTTTTAGAGAAAATCTATTATCTATTGCGAATCTTCTCAGAATCTACGATATTGGTCCTAATCTTTTTAAAAAAGCAACGAACGAAGTTCAAATTGTCTTTTACGAAAAAAAATTAAACTCGCTCAAAGACTTAAACATATATCAATACCCAAATATTAAAATTACTAAATATCAAAAACAAAATGTTGATTCATTAAGAATATGCTTTAATTCAATGTGTCCTCTCAGTTCCCACAAAAAAAAGATTTACGTCTATACATGGGATAGAATATGCCCTTATTGCGATTCTAAAACCACTCCTTTAAACCGAATTAGAATTAAAACTAATAGAGAAATTTTAAACCTAATCAATAAAATAGAATTTACAGGGGATTTAAATTATCTTAATATTAAAGATATCCCAAATATGATTCGCGGCGAAGAAGATAAAGGCCTAAGGCATTTATTGAGTTTAGTAGAAGGGAATACTAACAACTCATGCTTTTTTATTAAAGCAAAGGAAGATTTTGATTATTACAATTTTAAAAGGAATAAGTCGTTCAACATCGAAAACGCAAACCCAAAAATCTTAAAAGGGAAAAGTTTCGAGTATTATACCAATCCTAAGCTTTTAATTAAGCATAACAATATTTTTCCTCAAGCTACTTTCAGTAAGGAAAATATTTGTTTTACCTCTTCAATTTATTCGATAATAAGCGATGACCATATCGAATTAAAATTCTTATGCGCAATTTTAAATTCTTCGTTAATGCAATTCTATTGTCTTTATGGGATAAACAACCAAAAGAACACGACTATAAATTTAAATCAGTATATGATTAGACATTTACCAATTAAGAACGCTTCCCCAGATCAAAAAAAGTCTTTAAGCGAAAAAGTACAAACAATAATCCATTCTCTTATCGATAGCAACGGTAAATTGGGTGATAAAGCCATTCACTTATCAAGAGAGATTGACGATTTAATATTTAAATTATACGATATAATAGACGATGAAAGAGAGTTGATAATTTCAACTATTAAAAATCAAGTTGGTTTTTACAAAAGGGTATATGATTAACTTATAATTAATGCAATAATCTTTTCATTCTTCCAATTTTAGGATGAAATCACACACAGAATCCCCTGTGCCGATAAACTTCTCTCTCGTGCATTTAATTTTAGGGTTGAATTCCTTTATTACTGGTTCTAAATATGGGATGCACATTTCTTTACAAATTGACTCTATTCTGTGGTGTCTATCTGGATTTCTTTCCATAGCTTCGATATAAGGACATTTGGTGATGTTTATTACTGCCCTATTCTCGCTTTCTTGAAAGATTTCGTGGATATTGCCTTCACAATTCCATACAAAAGAAAGAATTTCTATTAACTCGTTTAGAGAATTTCCTTCGAGCTTTAAATATTTTTTTACTCTACGAAATATGATCCTATATAATCTCTGCCATACAATTATATCAAGTTTTAGAGCCGTATCCCAGTCTATCTCGTTTTCGGTTTCTATTACCCACAACCCGTCGAGCGTTCTAAAATTTCTTTCAAAATAAAACAATTTATCTTCTTTACTAATTCTCCTAAAAGGCCTAATAGATTCTTCTTTTTCTTCTTCGCTTATAAGAGATTTATTCAAATGAAAGTTGAAATCGCAGAAATTATCACCTAATCCCATGTACATAGTTCTTTTTACAACTATATCAGTATTGAAATCTTTAATAATAGTTTTATAGAATGGAATGCACATGTCTTTACAGATTAAAGAAATTTTATCTTGCCGTTCTGGATTTCGATCCATAGCCGCTTTGTAAGGGCATTTTTTAATTATTATTTCTGCTTTATCGGATTCATTTTGTCTTAGTTCATAATCCCAACCTTCTGTAGACCATCGAAAAGTAAGAATTTCAATTAAGTCGTTAAGATTATTTGTCTCGATCTTCAAATATTTTTTTAGCCTTCGAATAATGACTTTTAACAACTTATTCCACACAGCTAAATCAATCTTTAATGCGACCTTCCAATCTGTTTCCTCTTCCGTTTCTATCATCCAAAGTCCATCTAGAGTAAAAAAACTTCTTTCAAAAAAAAATAATTTGTCTTCTGAGCTTAAATTTCTCATGATTTAATCTCGTTTAAAGATTTTATCCATAATTATTGAATTTTAAAAATTCGTTTAGCATTATTAAAAAAAATATTTTCGTAAAAAGTCCTAGGTAACTCCATTTCTAGTAATCCTTTTGTAGAATTTTCGTAGTCGTAGGGGATATTAGGGAAATCAGAGCCAAAAAGTATTCGATCTTGATAAGATAATAATACATCCGGTTTGGGACGCTTTGTTCCTCTTTCAGGAAATATGTTATTAGGTATGTAAATCATAGTGGTATCCAAATAGAGGTTCTCGTGTTTATCTAATAGTTTTAGAAATTTATCGTATTCAAAAGCACCCATATGAGCTACTATTATATTCATTTCTGGATATTTTTCAAAAAAATTCATAAAATTTTTGTATCCTACGTACTGGTTTCGATAAGGCGCGGTTCCTATGTGAACAGTCATCCATTTACCTCTATCGACAATTAAGTCATACACCTCATATAAGCGATTGTCGTTTAGGTAGAAGTTCTGGACTAATGGTTGAATTTTTATACCGTAAAAATCGTATTCGTCGAAAGTTTTTTTAATATATTCAACGAGATTATTATCTTCTGGCCAAACACAAGCAAATGGAATAGAATTTTTATAGTTTTGATTAAATTCGTAAGTCCAATCGTTAATGTATTCTGCTACCCCTGCCTTGTGAGCATAATTATATGTAGTAAAATGTTCTATATTTTTACTTTCAAGAATTTTTACTAAATCTTCCGTTGGTAGCTTGTAATTAATTGACCATCCTTTTACTTTGTTTTCATTATCTCGTTGTTCAAAGTAATTCCAAATTGCTTCAAATATTTGCGGTGGGAAAAAGTGGCAGTGTGAATCAATGTATTTGAAATCGTTATGCGTATAGCTCATCAAGAATATGAATTGTTCAATGAATAAAAGTTTTAAATAGAAAATAAGATTAAATTTCTGCCAAAAAAACATTAATAATGATAAAAACAAAAAAGATGACCAACAAAATTAATCCATCTTTTTTGGTAAGCTTTTCTCTTCTAGAAGAAAGGTTGAAATATAAGATAATTGTTAATAAAATTAACCAATTCCATAGTAATATTAATTTAAAAGATATATTCGTCATAATAACTCCGCTAATTCCGAAAGTGATTGTCAAATTCCAAATTAATTTACCAATCATACCTCCGAAACCAATATCTGCGGACATTTTCTTTATGGATTTTAAAATCAAGGTTAATTCCTCTACGTTAGTAACGAACCCTATAATAATAAACCCAAAAAACGCTTCGGGTATATGTAGGATATCAATAATTTGACCTGCAGATAAAATTAGTAATTCTCCTCCAATTAAAATAAAGATAAAACCAATAAATACTAATATAATCTTCCTTATTTTTGAGGCTCTTTGTAATTCCATCGGTTCTCTTTCGTTAAATTTTATGTAATCTTCGATATCTCCTGTATTTCTATCCTTTTCTTGGGAGTAATGTCTAAGATTCCTCAAAAAATAGATTATAAATATTCCTAAAGCGATTAAACCTGATACAAACATAAAATTGTTAAATAGGAAGCTAAAAAGAAGATTAATTAATAAAATATATAATATGATTAAGTAAAATCTTGATAGAGATTTAATCTTCAATGTGTAGAAGAGTAAAGATAAGGAAAATGGTAAAGTCATAGCAATTATAGAATTACCAACTACATTTCCAATAGAAACGTAAGGTAGTCCGTTAATAGCAGCGATTATGGACGCGATTGATTCTTCAGGATCAATTCCAAGAACCAAAATTCCAATAATGAAAGGTGATAAATTGTAGATAATACAAATATCTTTCAAATTATCTAAAAAGATGTCAGCAGAAAAAAAAATAATAAAATAACTTCCGATAAAAAATATAATCCAAAAAGTTATTCCTAACATTGAAATTATATAACATATCGTAGTATAAAAAACTGTTCAGTATAAATCAGATTTTCAATTAGCTATATTCGAATAATAATAAAAATAATAAAGAAAAGGAAAAAATTTTTATTCTTTCCTCAGAAGGGTACTGAGTTCAATTTTGAGTAAATCTCTAATTGCAACGCGAATAACTTCTGAACGGTTAGGATACATGTTCATGTTAACTAATTCTTCAATTCCTTTTAGATAGGCTTCTGGAATATGGCATGTTATGAGCTTTATTAAAACCACCTTATAAACTGTTAATTATGTTGTTTTTAATATCTAAGCACGAAAACAGAATAATATATCCGTATAATACTAGAATAATATATTTAGAATACCTAAACATTTCACGAATATATATCCTAACTAAATTCAAATTCTTTAATAAGAATGAATTAAAGATTTCTATTTTAAAGCCAATAAATGTTTCAATTACCTTTATTTTTTATATTTTGAGAGAATTCACTTAGATTTTTTTGCGAAACTTATGAAATGATTGAATATGTACAGAGTTGAGGTAAACAATTTAAAGAATAATAATCCAAAAAAATGGAATTCAAATGTTCTAATATTTTAGAAATAATAAGTTTTTATATCGATTAATGATATATATCCATAAGTGAGATATTCTTTTTATATCACACAAATTTAAACAAAAATTGAGAAAAAATGTCAGAAACAGTAATTAAACTAGAAAACTTAACGAAAAAATTTGGCAATTTTACCGCAGTAGACAGCATAAATCTCGAAGTATGTAGAGGAGAAACTATCGGACTGGTAGGTCCTAACGGCGCTGGAAAAACGACTACTATCAAAATGATTGCGAAAATTCTTCGACCAAATTCAGGGCAAATACTAATTAAAACGAACGGAAGCGAATTAAAAGACTTGCAACATGTATCAAGTACAGTTAGCCAAATAGGGTTTTTAATCGATATACCTAATTTTTACAATATGACAGCCTATCAGCTACTCAAGTACTTTGGAAAAATTCAGAGATATCCTAAGAATAAATTAGAAAACCGAATCGACGAACTTTTAATGTTTTTTAAGCTTTCAGAGTGGAAATTTGAGAGAGTTAGAAATTTTTCTAAAGGGATGACACAAAAATTAGGAATCATTCAAGCAATTCTCCACGATCCAGACATTATAATTTTAGACGAGCCACAAACTGGATTAGACCCACTTGCAAGGATAGAAATACGTAAATATCTCAGAAAACTTCAGTCCTTAGGAAAAACTATCTTTGTAGCATCACATATGCTCTACGAGATTTCTGAAGTATGTGATAAAATTGCTCTGATTAATTATGGAAAAATAATTGGATTTGATACTGTTGAGAACTTAGCACTTACCTTAAAAACAAGTGAGTTAAATTGCCTGACGCTCAAACCACTGGATGCAGAGAAATTGGCTCCTTTACTTAGTCGAATGGTTGAAAAACTTAATCCTTATTTAGATCAGAATTTAGACCCAAATATATCTAAAATTCCAATAAAGTATAACCCTTTACATCAAGGATTTAAACTGTATTTTGATGGAAAAAACGACTCTAAAGGAGAAATCTTGAAAATTTTAGTGAACGAATTCGAGTCAGATTTCACAGTTATTTCATTTACTCAACCGAAAACTAGTCAACTTGAAAGAGTTTATTCACAAATGGTAAAAGGTAGCACACCAGAAGAACCTAGTAAACTAAAAGGAGATGATATTAGAAATGAGCAATGAAAATGAAACTGATTCTCTTTTTGGTTTAACCCCTATTTTTCATACAATTATCTTTGAAATGAAAAAACAGAGAAAAAAACTCTACTTTTTTACAGTAGTCACAATCTTAATTGCAGTGTTAATAAGCTATATCTTGCAGCTTTTCCCTGAATATCTCTTATCAGACACACAAGCGGAGTTCTTTAGTGGGGGATTAAACTTTATATCGTTTATAACATTATTTGCTGCATGTTTGTTTTTTTCAGGGATTATCTGTTCTGAATTTAACAAAAGAACAGGCTTTATAGTTTTTCCAAAAATAAACAAATATAAATTGATAATAGGGAAATATCTTGGAAATTTAATCCTAGTGATAATTATTGTTACCATTTACTACTTCGTTCTCGGGCTTTTTGGTTTCTTTTATTACGGTGGTCCAATTAATATTCGAATCTTCTATTCGTATGGTTTTGCCATACTATATGTAATTGCGCTAAGCAGCTTTGTTACCCTATTTAGTTCTTTTATGAAAAATGTGAATGTAACGATCATTATAACTTTAATAATACTTCTTATGGGATTTAATATAGCTGACCAGATTGTTACACTAATATATGCTGATACTTTTGAACCTCTATACTCTTTAGCCTATTTAGGTAATTTAATTACTTCCGTACTCCAGAATCCATTTCCAGATCCAAGATATGTCGAATATTCATTTGGTGGAATGGGTCCTGGCGGTATGGGGGGCGATTTTTCATTCGGTACTTGGGTAACACCAAGTATTTTTATGGGAACAACATTACTGCTCGTATATATCGTAGCTTGTTTCAGCTTAGCAGCAATTTTATTCAAAAGGAGGCAATTGTAAAATGATGTTAAATAAAAGTAAAACCAGAACAAGCATATTGAGCTTAACTATACTGAGCCTATTTCTTATTGGAACTCTATCTACATCAATAGTAGCTAGCTCAACATACCAACATACATTAGCGAAAAGAACTGATGATTTCGTAGTTGAGCTTTATAATAGTGCTGAATGGAAAACCACTGTTGATTCCAACTCAACACCGAGCGATTGGTTTGAAGGAGAGGCAAATATTACAAATGCAAAAAGCAAAACAACTCTAAAAGGATGGGTGGCCAACGCATGGGACACATATGATGTTCTTACATCAATATTTATGCCCGAATACTTCAATTTTACAGAAACCATGGCACTCTTATTCTTAATGGATTCGCAGGGATACAACGAAACTACGATCAATGCTAACTATACAAATAATTATGACTTAACGTATGGATTACGTGCTGTATGGAATTATACGAGTAATGACTATGAGGAGAATCCGAGCTATTCCGATGGAATCATAATCCTTCAGAATCCTTTAGATTACAAAGCAATGTTGGACGATTATAACAACCTTGCTGAGGATCTTAACGGAAACTTTGCTATTATATTTTCGGGCTTTAAGTTTCCAAATGTAAGCGCAGATGAATTTCTCTGGAGACTCGCTCTCAATGGTTTAGCAATCGCAGAACCACATGGGGATTATTTGGAATCTCTAATTTCTGAACTTGGATGTGAAAATGCTTCGGTAAGCGGATCAACACTTATATTTAAACGTTATGGTTTAACGAATTACACTGTCGAAATATCATACGGAGATAAGGGGATTATGTCCTCATTCACGGTAAAAGACATAGGTGATACGGTTATCTATCAAATAACCAGTTCCAATTCAGAATGGCTGTTTTATTTAATTCTAATA
>JAHQWH010000230.1 GCA_029856105.1 Promethearchaeia archaeon
TTAATCTGACCGTGTTCTACAGAGATAATGAAACTAAACAACACATCTCTGGGGCAATTGTATCATTAGGTTGGGATAATTTTGCTGAAACTGGATCTCAGTATTACTACAATTTAAACACGAATGATTTGGATCAAGGAATAACAATTGTTACGATAGAAGCACAGTTTAATAATTACCAAACTCAAACTATCCAATTTTATTTCGAAGTAATCGAAAGGGAAACAGAATTGGAAGTGAATGTAGATAGTTTTCAAACAACTGAAGCTGAAACCATATTAGCAGATGTAAATCAATTATTAAATATGACTGTCTTTTATAGAGATAATGTATCTAAACAACATCTTTCTGGAGCAATAGTAACAGTCCTAGGTGGAAATTTTAGTGAAATTGGTAATCAGTACAATTATTCTTTAAACACTAATTTACTAGAGCAAGGAATAACAATACTTACGGTTTTTGCGTATTTAGAAAACTATCAACCCAGATCATTTCAATTTTATGTCAAAGTATCGGAACGGGCTACTGAGATTTCATTGTATTTAAATTCTGAAGATAAAACGAACGATCCCGTGTTTGAGCTTCCATTTGGAAGTAGTTTAAACATTACAGTTCTATATTCGGATAATCAGACTCAAGCACATATTAGTGGAGGGAACATTCAGCTAATAGATGATACATATTCTGATAATCTCACTGAAAATTTAGCTATGAACCAATACACATTATTATTAGATACAACTGTTTTAAAAGTAGGAGTGAATTTATTTACAATTATCGCGTATGCTAATAATTTCCAAGCTAAAACATTAAGTCTAAGGATAACATTGAATAAAATAGCTACTGTAATAAATACTACTTCTGGAGAGTCCTACTTTAGCATATTACCCAGTGAATCCATATTTTTATCAGTAATGTTGACGGATTCTGATTTTGGAGGAACAATTACTAATGCTATAGTTACATATCGATGGGCGTATGGTCAAGGTAATCTTACAGATCCTGATAATGATGGTATTTATGAGATTGAGTTAGATAATGTTCCAACGGGAACTTATAAAATAACTATAACCGCTTCTGCAGGAGATGACTACAATTTTGAGACTTATGAAATTACATTAAATGTTAGATCAGAGACATCCCCTGATTTTTCTACGATATTTATTTTATTAGCCGGAGCACTTGGTGCTTTGGTCATTGGATTTACTTTATATGAAGTACGCTTTAAATATCCTGCAACAGTAAGAAAATCGAGAAAAATTAGGAAGAAGATAAAAAAAGGAAAGAAGACAAAACCTATAAAAAACATTACATCACGAGAAGATTTAATTAAAGACCACCTCGAAAGTAATGTCGAAACTATTCAATTAGAAAAAAAAACCGAAAATGGAATAAAAGAAAAATAAAAACTAGTAAAAATAAAAATAATAAAAACAGATGTGAAAAATATGGCAAAAGGGTATGTTATTACTAACTGGACAGAAGATCAAGGCCTTGGAGTTTATTTGAGTTATCCTGAGGATTTAGTCGTAGATCTAGATGATATGATGAGAATTTTTTACGCTCATATTACCGGTGCTGGAGAAGCTGGAAACGTAGTAGTACGATTAGAAAAAGCGCGTTCAAATGTTTCCAGCTATTTTACGGGAATGGAATCTGAAAATCAATTTATGATTAATTTCATTATGGAACTAGGTGAAGATCCCGAAATTTTTGGAGAAGCCGTACTTTCAGAAATCAATAAAAATATTCTATTTTACCTTAAAAGTATTAACCAAAATCCAGCCAATATACTGGATATAACAAAAGAATTGAAAGATTTCTTAAAAAATTCTCTTATGTACTTAGAGCGTTTAAAGGATTTAACGAAAGAGCAAGTGATGGCTCAAATATATTATAGTAAAAAAGGAAGAATGATATTAGAAATCTTACAAGAAAAACCACATACTAAAAAAGAATTACATAGCCTATTAGAAGAGAAGACAGGGAAATTCATCCCTAATATTGATATCTTGTTGAGTCATTTTGTTAAAACTGATCTCGTTAGACAAGATTGGATTGAAGGCGATTCAGACATTTCTTTATTTCTACTTTCAGATTTCATTATAACTAGAAGTCCGGTAAGCAAACTATTAGAGAACGCAAAAAAAGGGCTCCCAACTCCTTACTTAGCTAGTAAGTACCTTGAATTAGCAACAGGTTATTTCTCATACTATAAACCGTCAGAGACAGACAATTTAAAAATAGCGTCTCACATGATAAATCCAGATATATTCGATTATATTATTCTTTTTAGAGAAAGAGCTTATCCCATAAATAAAGTACCACGGGGACCTGGACAAACTTTTGATCAGATTAGGAGTTTTTTAGCTACACTGGAAGCTGATCATATTATTAAGATCATTAAGGAAGAAAATGACCTTGAATGGATATTTTTATTAACAGATATTACTGCTCAAAAATTTTATCCTGAGTATTTAATAGAAAATATTCGAAAAGCAGTATCAGAAAATATTTTGAAAAAAGAACCTGCAATTAGGCATTTAGAGCTTCTTGAGCAAATTTACAAGAAATAAGGAAAAAAGGTGATAAACAAAAGTTGTCTGGCAATATTGATGAGTTTAAATCGACAAAACAGGTATTAGAGCTTATAGGATTAACTCAGGATGGGATTGAAGCTTATTTTCATCTGACAGGAAGAGGTCCCGTAATGGCCGGAGAGATTGCGCTTTTAATTGATGTTCCTGAGGAAAGGGCATTTCAAATTGCTAATAGTCTACTCGAAAAAGGATTGGTTCGTGAAATTCCCGGCTCGACTCCTTTTTATGTTGCTTTACCACCCTATACTGCTTTATTGAATCAGATAGAGAATTTTAAAAAAATTGTAAAAAAAATTCAAGAATCTACTCCAAAAGCTTTACAGTTAAAATTTAAGGAAATTGAAGAACATTCAGCAAAATTAAGCAAGTTTGATGAGTATAGAAGCTATATAAACATCATGAAAACTAATCTGCCAGCTCAAATAAAATCACAATTCAGTAAAGTCGAAAAAGAACTTGATAATGTAAAAAAGTTTCAAGAAATAAGAAGGTATATCCTTAATCTGAGGGAAATCGTACCTGATGAGATTATAAAAGAATTTAGTGTAGTTGAAACACGCTTAGAAAAAATTAAATCAGAGATTTCTATCGCCTTTGAAAAGCAATTTAGAATTGGAGCTTTAAAAACCATGGCAGAAAAGATTGTTTCTAGAATAATATCAGAACAATTTGGTGACCTTACTGATTATTTTCGAGAAAAATTTGTTAATGCTATTCGAAATACTCTTGATCAAGTCACCGACCAATTAGCTTCAATTTCTGATGTCGCTGGCGACATGAGTACCGATTTAGGAAGTTTTTTATCAGATATCGTATCAGGATTAGAAGATACTCTAGAAGATTTGGATGGGAGAATCTCAACTGTTTATGAGGACGTTGATAAAGGAATTGAAGAATTAAAAGGATTATTTCAACGTGAAATATATAAAACGCTCGAAGAAGACATTATGGGAAATATTTTAAAACAACTTGACCTGTCTGAAAAAACTATGACTGAGTTTTGGGAACGGTCAAAAAAAGCTTCAACATTGAGTTTCAAGGATGTGTGGTTTGTAAGAAGTGTTGAGGGCATGAAAGCTCAAATCAACGAGTCTCTTACTCGAGTTAAGGCCAGATTTCTTGTTATCGTACCTAAATTAGAGGAAATTGATCTAGTAGCAATTTCAAAAGTAAAAAAACATATCATTGTTAGAATTTCAACAAATTTCGATTTGAATAATCCAAATGATCAATTAAAACTAGCTGAAATTGTAAAATACCCTAACATCAACATACGGCTTAATTCTCGAGAAGATTTATACGCAATCAATAGAGATTTTGAAGAAGTAGTAGTTTGTGCCGCATCAAGATCAAAATTGGGAGATATGGAGATAGCTGGTATGGGGTCTATTCTTGAAGAACATGTCAAATTATTTGCAGGTGTATTAGAAGATACATGGATTCAAAGTCGGAAAGTTAAAACTGATGAAATCATGTATGCTATTCAATCATCTCAAAGGATAGAAAAAGTCCAACAACCGATTCAGCAAACTACTTTTCGAACGCCGCAAACACCTTCAGTATCAATAAAGCCCGACATCCAAATTAAACCCACTACAACCATAGTGGAAAATAATGTACTAAAACCATTTGAACAAAAACCTACAGTTCCAGCTCAACCAACACTTCCTCAATTGCCAACCATAGAACAACAAGGTGGAGTAAAAGAACCATTAGCTACACTTGATTCAACTTTAAATAAAGAGGGAACTATTTCGCAATTATTTGACATTGTAATAAATGACTTAGATAAAAAACTGGGAACTGAACTTTCGAACGATTTAGAACATATTCGAAATAGAATAACTGAGGAAATTGGATATACTGCTGTTTTAAACCAGATAAGCATTACAATAGCTTCCTTAAAAACGGTACCTAAATTACTATCTTCAATGGAAGTAGAAGATACTCTAAAAAAGATAAATTTTTGGAGAAAAAAAGTTAATATATAAAATAATAAGATCTAACCTCTTGTTTCTCTTAATATAAAAAAAATATTTAAAAAATTTATATAATATTAAAGTTAGTTGGTAATACTTCCATCTTTTTCTCCATTTATGTTGTTAATTTTTTTAGTAACTTCATCAAGAGCAACTTTATCGTCGTAATCAATCTTTTTAACTTTCATTACGCGCCATGTGTAAAATGTAGCGACAATACCTATTACCGAGCCTAAAAGGAACACGTTCCTAGCCCCTATGAGTTCAGCTAATGGTCCCGAAATTAAAGCACCAAAAGGAGCGATCATTGATGAGAGTGAGTGATCTATTGAACTCACTCTACCCATTTTATCGTGTGGAACAGTTGTTTGTATGATTGTCATGTATATTGTGTTACCAATGGGTAGTAAAAAGCCTATTACAAATGTTGCGATTCCCATCATTAAGAAAAAACCATTCGGTGCTAAACCTATTACTGAAAGTATTCCAGTTAACACCATCAAAGAACCAAAGTAAGTAAAAAGCTTATGTTTCCACTCCTTTTTTACGCTGGTGAGTAATGCTCCCAATACCATGCCAACCTGAAAAAATACCATTATAAACGCAAAATCTGAAGCTGATCCTGCATGAATATGAGGAGCTTCTACTATATAAGGTAATAACACGTTAAAAGGCATCAACAAAAAGTTCAGCAACATAGACAGCGATAATAATGTTAAAATCCCAGGTATTAACCTAATCGTTTTTATTCCTGTTTTGAATTCAAAAACAAAGGAATTCTTTTCTACTTCGATTTTTGATCTTTTTACAACGGGAATTTTAGTAATCAAAAGCGGAATCAAAGCGATAAGAAATGTAATTACATCAATCCAAAGTATTAGAAATATTTCTCCATGAAGCATTTCGTATAATAATGCTCCGAGTACAGGTCCAAAAATATTAATTAAACTCGAGAATAAGTAACCAAAACCGTTCATTCGGCTGAGTTTGACTTTTGGAACCATTGTTGGTGTGATAGCGTTTACTGTAGGAACGTGAAACGCCTGAAATATTCCCCGAAGCCCAACTATCAATATAACTACCAGTGGGTTTGCTGCACCAAACATAAACAATGCTATGATCCATAATGTTGTTAAAGCTTGTAACGAATCCGCTATAGCTATAATTTTCTTTCTGCTCCACCTATCAGCAAGTACTCCTGCTATAGGAGTCAAAAACGCCATAGGCAACATGTACATGAAAACTCCTATCGATAAAAGTGTGGGACTACCGGTTAATACTATAACCCACCACGTGATAGCAAAATTAACCACAGATGACCCCAATATTGAAAACAACTGACCCGACCACATAAAAATGTAGCGCTTAAAGCTCTGACTATTTGCTAATCCTTCTTTTTCTTCTATATCTTCCATTTTTTTATCAACCATTTTGTTCAAACTCTTTTTTTTTTTCTTTCTTTTTCTTCTTTTTCTCTATTTTTTCAAATTTTTTCTATTTACTACATTTCTTCTTTCAATTATCTTTTCAACTACTAACGTAATATTTGGAACTAACCTGTCGAAAAACTCGTGAATTTACGACCCATTTCTTGATAAATGACACTATCTGATTTTTTAATTTTCTCATACAATATCCCCTAATTTCCATTTACATTTACATTAATTGTCCATTAAAACATTATATCCCAATTAAGATTCTTTATCACATTTTATCAATTAAGTCGTTAATTTTTGATATAACTTCATCAGGACTGCTTGTAAATTTAAATATGCCCTCTTCTAAAGAACCTTCAATACCCTCGTCTACTAATTCGTAAATAAGATTCTCTGCGTCCTCATTAGTTTTATTAAGTGCTCGGGCAAGTTTATCAATCGGTAAACTTTTTTGCAGTTTGATTAAACCCCTTACCCTCTTTTTTATTCGGTCCTTATCATTTGATGGTGACAGATTAATTTTAACTCTATGTTTGAGTTTTTTCCCTTCAAATTCGCGCTCAATCTTCTCTCCTAACTCTTCTATACCTGATTCCTTAACCGCCCGTTCAACATTTTCCCCCCATTCCTCTAGTTTTTTGAAGTCTCCGATGTTGTTTTTCACGAATTTCATTGACTTTCGAATAAGTTCTGATACGGAAGAACCTAACTCATCTGACCAATCCCTCCATTCATCGCTTGTGTCGCTATCCACTGAAATATTAATGCGCTTTGAGGTTTTTTTCTCTGCTTTTCTCTGTGCTTTTTCTAGTTTTTTTCGGATTTTGTCCTCATATTTCTCTCTTTGTTCTTCCGTCTTACTCCTTATCAGTTCAAGTTTCTCTCTAGCACGCTCAATTTGTTCCCTCGCATCTTCCCCTAAATCATCCAATCCTTCCGTTGTCTCCCCAATTTCCCTTAATAAATTAATTCTTTCATCCTTCAAATCTTCCAAAGCTTCTCTTAAATCTTCTTTAACTTCTTCCTTTGCGTCCCTAAGATCGTCTATATCGTCCTCAAAATCCGCGTGTATATCCTCTAATTCGTCCATAAGATCGTCTTTAATGTTATCTAACTCATATCTTATATCTTCTCTTAACTCATCTAATTCCTGCTCATCTTTTTCATTTTCGTTTTTTCCTGATTCTTTATACATATCAATTCCTCCATACTACTTGTTGGTTAATTTTCTTAACTTTTTTATTTCTATTTTAAATTTTTGATTTTTCTTTTAAAATAAAGATTTAATTCTATTTTTCTAAATTATCTTCAACAGTTTCGGTAATTTGAATAGGAACTTGGGCTAAAGTCGCTTTGTCGTCAACTTCAATACTATCAACATAATATACCTTTCCTGAAATATCCGTTCGCCTACCAATTTTCACGTTTCTTCCTTTTACATCCCCTTGAACAAATATATTATTAATTTTAACATTATTTGCTGCAAAAATATTACCATCAACTATATAGGGACATTTATATTTTTTTCTTCCTGTTGATACAGATTGGTCACCAATATACACATTATCTCCACTGATATCTCCTTTAATTGTAGCTGATCCATTAATATCAATAGTTTTTTGTGAGAACAACCCTCCTCCAACTTTAGTTGAGCCTGAAAATCTTATACCTTGAAGTGCCTCAGCTTTATTTCCTACTCTTAACGATCCAGAGTTTTCTAATACTCCTTTAATATTAATTTCCTCGCCGATTGTTGTCGAGCCCGAAAATCTAGCGTTCCCGTCTCCATGAAGGGCTCCCAAAATTCTGAACGAGCCCGAATTTTTAACGTCGCCGTGAGCTGTTAAACTTCCTTCTCCTCTCGTAGAACCAGAAGATCTAAAACCTTGACATTCAATATTTCCATCCATTTTAACGGAACCTGATACTACTATATTATCTTTAATACTCATCTCAGAGAGTTTTCCCAATCCTGATATTTTCATTTTACTTTTTCTCCTTTTTATTTTTTTTAGTTTTCTTTTTTTCTTTTTTCTTTTTTCTTTAGATTTGAAATGTTATTCTTTTAATTTTCTATGAATTTTTTTTTTGCTTATTTTTTTTTGTTTATCGTGAGTTTTTTTTATTGTGTTTTAATTGTGTAATAAATAAAAATATAAAAAATATTTTATATTTAGTAGTTTACAAAACTATTTGTTAAAACTTGGGAATATATCTTACATTTAACTTCTTCTAATGCTGGTTTTTTATTATAGCTCATTTTTATTTCCTCCAAATTGTTTTTTTTTTATTTTGTTTTATTATTTATTTTTTTTATTTTGTTTCTAATTAGTATATTATTTTTTTCATATTTAAATGTTTGTGTATTTCGTGTGTATGGTACACAACAAAATATGCATTAATCAAAAAGCTGAGATTATTGAGAAACGCGTTTGGTAATACTCTGAAAACGGTCACTGTCCAAAACTTTAAATATGCCAATTTCTATTTATATAATAGTAAGAAATTACTTAATTTGAGCATGGTGGGTGAAAAGAAAGGTGTTTGAAAACTATCAAGATAAAACAAGAGAGTACATGCTGTTTGGAGTCAATTCAATACATCCCGATCCAGAATCTAGGGATATTCTACTTCAAATATTGTTGAAAATATGTGAGTCAAACGTAGTTGCGGCTATAGGATGCTTTCATTTTTGGTTGGATAACATTGAATTACGATCTCCAGACGCATGTGGTTTTGATTATGCTAGCACTAAAGAGGGTGAAAGAAAGTACGAATTAAAAACTGGTCTCGATGCGAAACTAAATAAACTAGCAGGCCTCTATGTTGAAAGGGAAGAAGAAGCAAGAAAGCGAATAAGTAGTACTGAAATTAAAATCTCTCATTACATAGAACCAGGTCTAAATGGAATAAGAAAATGTACTAATTATATTAAATCGCTTTATAAAGATGAAAGAGACAATTTACCTCTTTATTTGAGGAAAATTAATTTGAAATATTTTAAATTTTCTATAGGTATTATTTGGGATATGAATAAAGATAGTAGAGTGATGAAGAATGGAGTTTTTGAGTTCTTTAATCATGAACGAGATTCTATTGATGGTACATGCGGTTCTTCAGGTTGTTGGTTCGATTTTTATAATTCTGATTGGGATGAGTATTACCTTTACAACAAACCTTACTTTATTAGTCATCTCAATAAAATACAAAAGATTTTGGATGATATATCTCCTGGAAAATATGAACCTCGTCCTGAGGGTGAATATAATACTTTACTAAAACTTGGAATTATAAATCGGAAAGGAAGGGAGTTTTATACTATTGACGAAAAGGTTTTCGAAGAAGCAGTACATTTACACGGAGAGGAAATATCTGAACAAATTCAAGAGAATCTTAAGCTACAAATGAAAGAGTTTGAAAAAATTATGGTTAAATATAACGAAAAGGTATTAGAAGGGGAAACTAAGTTCAAAAAGGCTGGAGAAAGACTTCAGCGGTTAAAGTATGTTGCAGAACATATGCTAGAAAAATCTGGAGAAAATGAAGAAAACGGTGATTAAGTGAAATTCTCATTTATTGATGATTAACAAAGTGTTATTTAATCAATAAAATAAAAAACCAAAACGAAGAGTATTCATTCTATATCCTTCATATTTTAAGTATTGTATCAAATTATGTTGTGAAAGGAAAAAAGTTGAAATTTAATTTTTAAATAAAAAAAAAGTGTTTTTCAAAAAAAAATTATAGATGAGAATTAAGCCAATTAATTACATCCTGAAAAACTTCGTTGCGGTTAATTTCATTAAAAATTTCGTGTCGAGCATCCTCATAAAATTTATACGTTACATCCTTTATCCCATATTTGTTAAGGCGATTAATCATAGACATAACCGATTTAGTTTTATTTCCTATAACGCATAACGAGCCAGAAATGAAGTGTATTGGTAATTCCTTTGGAATATTTCGCTCTTGTTTCGAATCATATATTTTCTCAAATCCATGAAGGAATTCTAGCCAGAGACTAGCGGGACTCACAAATCCGCACCAAGGATCGTCAATATATTTCTGTACTTCGTCTTTGTCTCTACTGAGCCACTCAAATCCCGTTGCGCCTTCATCGTTCTGCCAATCGTGGTTGTTAGATTTAAAGTTCATATCGTACATTTTTTGGCTTGGTTCAGTGGGACCTAATTTCTTAATTTCTCCTTTAAGAATGAGTTTTCCCGCTTTGACAACTAAAGCTCTCACTTTTCCGTTTGTTCCGCTTAGAATAACACCTTTAAGTTCATTTCCCCAGTCTTGAATGTAATCTTGCGTTAGCATAGAGCCCCAAGAATGACCTATTAAGAATATCGGAAGATTAGGATGGTCTTTCTTGATTATATTTGTTAATTCGTGAAGATCGTTTACTACTCCTCTCCACCCATTAGGCCCTAAAACTCCAGCGTTCCCCTCTAAAGTTTTTTCGGTCAAATCACCAGCAGTTCTCCCGTGACCGCGCGCGTCGTTAGCATAACAAACATACCCTTCTTTACATAAAGCTTCTGCTACTCGAGCGTATCTTTTAGCATGTTCTGCTAACCCATGGATAAATTGTACAACAGCTTTAGGAGTTATATCAGGTTCCCATTTGTATACGAATATTTCAATATCGTCCTTATCATTAAAAGTAAATGTAGAACTTTTCATTTTTTTTTAACCTTCAAATAATTTGTTTAAGAATTAATTATGCATTGTCTAGGTTTAGTTTATAATTTTACGATTTTTATAATAAATCAAATTTCGAATCTCCAAAATTAAATCAAGTTAATTTGAGCGGCTATCTTATAAATTTAAAAGGGATCAAATCTTTTTAAAACTATGGCGGAATTATCTGCTGAAAGTTTAGAGCAAATTCTATCACCGTTCGTTCTAGAGCGATTTAGTCAAAAAGAAGCTAGAGATATTAAAGGAATACTCAAAAGAACTGTAAGCGAACATATCGACGATTACTTTATTTGGGTAGTTAGAGCTTTTGTAAGATGTATTATTAATGTAGAAAACGAAATACATATCAAAGATATTACATCAATAATAGTTGCTGAGGCTAATTTAGCAACTGACGCTCCTCCTTTTAAAGTAAAGGTTAGTTATAATTTTTTCGACACTTTTGAAAGCTTAGATTTCAAATTGTTTTTAGAAAGTGAAGTTCACCGTTGGTTGGTTTACCTTCAAGAGAAGGGAAAATTACCGGGTACTTACGAAAGGTTTACGGGAAAATATAAAAAAAATTAAAAAAAATAATCAATAGAAAAAATAGGTTCTGAGAAAATAAAATGACATTTGACCCTTTTGGAGATTTCTTTAATTCATTCTTCATTATTTTCATAATTATAGCCGTAGTTGTGGTTGTATTTATGATAATTATTTTCATTGTAATAATACGGGCACTAATAGGCGGTGGAAAAAGGAGCGAAAAAAGAAAGCAGCAATTAAGCCCTGCTAAAGCATACCCAGACACAGTCTATAATACTAAAGAAACAACGCAAATTTGTCAATATTGTGGAGAAAAAATTGATGACAATGCCAATATCTGCCCTCAATGTGGAGAAAATTTAAAGTAAGATAGAAGAATTAATCTAAAAAAAATATAAAATCTCAATTTTTTTTAATTTATTAAAATAGGCTTAGATTCGCGATTCCTAGATACTTCTCTACAACATCTAAAACGTCTTCTTTTGACCCAATATATCCAATGATTTGATGTCTAGCTTTTCCATGGGACGCGTTATCAATAGTTTCAAATTGACTCAGTTGTAGCTCGATTTCCCCGTATTTTAAAGATGGTTTATTTGGAGATTCCGAATTATACGATTGTATCACGCCAATTTCGCCCTCCGGATGATCTCGAGAAACATCAAAGCAGTCATCTTGAGTATTAGGGATATCGTTAGAAAGCTTAACTAAGAAGCCATATTCTTCTGAGTTGGGAATTTTAAGTACATAACCGATTTTTGCGTGCCGAGTAAAATCAATATCTTCAGGTCGAACTGCTAATTTGTAAACATCGTCAACATCTAATTTGAAGGCAACGTAATTGTCTCCTATGTGCAATCGATCTTCGGGGATAGTGCGAAAGTAAGAAAGCGGTTTTGGATTAGGATTCGTAGGTACTAAAACCGTTCCAGGATTTGATGACCCACCGCTAATAATACACGCTAACGACCAGCCGTTAATCTTTAAGTTTGGTTGGAAAAAAACGCAGTCGTCCACGAATTCGACGCCACAATAGCTCAATCCCGTCGAGATCGGTTCTTTTATCAGAGAGATCTGACGAGTAATTTCACCATTATAGATATGTTTTTTAATCTGAGATTCTACTGTTACCGTACTTGAAAGAGTACATGAAGTTGAGGATTCAGCTAAAATTTCGTAATAAGCAGGGTCCAAACCATGAGGACAAAACCATCCTTCCCATGTTTGAGGTTTTTCGTAAAAAAATTCTCTTTCCGGACTAATCCAATATCTATCTCCGCCAATATCTCTTCCTCTTATTTTAACTACTTCTTTGATCTCTGGATTAATCCAAAGCAAACTATAACAATTATTTTTTGGATATAACCCTAAAAGGCGCCCTCCATACTCAGAAACTACCGCAGAACTTTCGTCGTTAAAATTTAATTCAATAGGATTGCCAATATCTTCCTTGAAAGATAAAAGAGTATTTTTGGTAAAGTAGTTCATAATCTTTACTAAAGCAAAATTATTAAAAAGATTTTTCTATTTGAGTTTAGCTATTTAAGCTTCTACCTTAACATCTTAATTCTTTTAAATTTTTATGTTCAATAATAAAAAAAAGGTTTAATTTATGGAAAAAGTGTACTAAAATGTTATGAATAATGGGATAATAAGAGATAAAGCAAAACCAAGGAAATAAACTAATCCAGCATATATCATATTATTATCGTTGTTTTTGAAACCATGGACTATTAGCAAAATAAATCCAATCAATAATAGCCATCCAAAAGAAGTTAATATTATGAAAATTGAAGTGAGTGTCCAAATATCAATTGCAGTAAGTTGAAATAAAATCGTATATAGTTCTCCGTTTAATACTATCACATTTACGGAATAATAAATAGTCCATAAAATACCCGAAATCATAATATAAGATTTAAATCGTTGTCGATTTTTTAATCCAAATATTAAAAATATCACGCCATATGTAATCAATGATGGAACGCTAAATAATAAACCTCGAAAAACATTATATGCTATATATATTTGAGTTTCAGTTCCATCATAAGGAGATTCTAATAATAAATCAGGTATTAAAAAGGATAGAACGATAAAACTTATATTAGTAATACCAAGA
>JAHQWH010000231.1 GCA_029856105.1 Promethearchaeia archaeon
GGCACCATGGCTAAGTACCCCTCCCGTTTCAGTGATAAGACCTCCTATTTTTGAAAATACTGGAGTCCATCCTGGATCTGTTCGAGGTACTACAAGGATCTCGTTTGCTTTAACTGTAGAGATTTGATTAATAGTTCGAATTATGTGAATTTTCCCAGTAATTATTCCATGGCTTGCTGGTATCCCTTGGAAAATTGAACTATCTTTTGAGTATTTTAAAACATCGTTAAATTCGTGGGAATCTAAAAGAAATTTTGGAGGAAGATCATACTCAAATTTTAGAAAATCTCTTTTCCTATTACTGATTTCAATCTTTAATTTGGATATTTCGCTCTCATTAAATTTATGATATAATAAATCTTCAATCTCTCTTTTTTTTAGAAAAAATATATCATTTGACTCCTTTAGAATTCCTTCATTAGTCAATAGTTTCCCTATTTCTAAAAAAACCCTTCGATTTCTTGTAATCCAGCGATCTAATATAAATCTCTGATTTTCTCTAAAGATTATGTATAATCGGCTTAGTTTTAAAATAACACATAAGATTTTCCATTTTATAAAACCAAATCGCTGTGATCTAATTTTATATTCAACAATCTTCTCAGTTTTTTCTTGGATCTCACAGCTGGAAAATTTTTTACTAATTTTTTCATGTGTTGTTTCCGCGGTTAATGATTTTAAGATATTAAATATGTGAGTCATTGGTTTTTCACTCCAACGGGGATAATATGGCTCTCTAGTGAATCCACGATCGCCAAATTTCTTTAAAAAATTATCAAATTCTATTAGAAAATTGTGAATTTGTGAATTTTTTTCATGTTTTAGCAGGTCATAAATGTTTTCAGATTTATTATCAAGTATTATTGACTTTAAGTTAGATTTATCTTGAATTAAGGCCGATAATGAATGAATTCCCTCATTTGTTTCAGTTGTCTTATGTTTTAAGCCTGATATTAAAACGGGATAATATAGTAGTGATTCATTTTTCCCTAGAAAACGAGTTAGAAGATATTGTGTCATTAAATTCATTCCAATATTGTGAACGGGGATCCCATATCTTACTAGGCTGAAATGAGGTACCATCGCACGATTGAGATCTTCTGCAAGTGAAAATAAAGCTAGTCCATCGCTTGTATCTTCGATTTTTTTAAATTCTAAATCAAAATTTGTGCAAAACGGATTAAATATCATATTAGTCCACTCATCGTATTTTACCGCAGTTTTAGTAGTACTACCATCCGGATCATAAAACATTACTCGAATTTCTGCAATTATACGATTCTTAATATGGAAAGGAAGGTTATAAATTGTTTCCTTACCGTAGTATCCATAACCATCTGGAAAGTAATTTAAAAGATCTTCATTTCGCAACATTTTTGGAATTTCATTTTCTACTTTATGTTTAAGAACATTTAAATTGAAATACACATGACCATTATAAAGCTTTAAAAGCTTATTATCTATATTTTCATAGCCCAAAATACTATTAAGCTCGATATTAACAATTTTGGTTAAATTCTCGCCTAATAATTCGAAAAAGAGAGGACTAACAGGATCATTCCAATAATCGTCGCTATAGCCTCGACTCCACATTTTTTTTTCTCTGTTTTTTTGAGGACTCAATGAGGTTATAGGGCGCGATTGAAGAAGATAGATGCGATCATCTTGATCTAAAGCCCATTCGATATCTTGAGGCTTTCCTCCAAAGATATTCTCAATTTTGCTCCCAATTCTAGCAAGTTTAATAACGATTTTGTCTGAGAGAGAAGATTCCATGCTTTTTTGTTCGGAGAGGATTTTTTGCTCGATACCACTGTCACCATTAGTCTCTTTTGAAAAAGTGGCAAATTCTTTTTTTCCTATTCGTTTGTTAATGATTCTAAATACTTTTTTTCCTTTTTTAAGTATTTTTTGAACAATGTATTGATCTGGATTAATCTGGCCAGACACTAAGGATTCTCCCAATCCAAAATTGGATTCAATAAGAATTTCTGAAATATCCGAAGTAATTGGATTAGCTGTAAATAAAACACCTGCAGATTTTGGTGATATCATTTTTTGAACAATGGTAGCAATTTTAACGCTGTTATGAGGTATCATGTTCTTTATCCTATAAGATATTGCTCTACCAGTCCAAAGAGAGGCATAGCACTGTTTAATGTGATGAAAAATCTGCTTGAGACCTTTAAGATTTAAATAAGTATCATATTGACCAGCAAATGAAGCTGAAGGCAAATCTTCTGCGTTAGCCGACGATCTTACTGCAACATAATAAGAATCATAATGAGGATATTTAGCAGAGATTTCATTAGTGAGTTCAATAGGAAGTGGGCTACCCTCAACAGCATTTTTAATTGATTTCGCTGCTACTTCAATAGAGTCATAATCATTATCTTTGATTTTATTTAATGAATCTTGGATAATATTATCAAGCTTATTACGCATTAGAAATAAATTGTAAGCCGAAGTTTTTATGACATATCCTTCTGGAACAGAAAAATCTTTTGCCATTAGGAAACTCAGATTGGCAGCTTTATTGCCGATCTTTTTAACATCATCAATTGATATATCAGTAAAATTTACTGTAAAAGGACCTTCTAAAACCAAATTAATCTCCATGAAATTTTGTATATGATTTTAATTTTTAATTAAAAACGTTAATACACCTTTATTTAAAGTTGTTTATAAAAGTTAATTTGACCTAAACTAGAAAGAAACGAATTTATGGGAAATTGATTTTTCCTAATTGGAAAAATTTAAAGTTTATAGTAGTTTTTATTTAAACACAACATATTAAAAGAAATTAGTGATATTAATGGGTAAAACGAAAAAAACCGGTCTTTCCGCCACTTTTGGGGCTCGCTATGGCTCTAATGTTCGAAAGAAATGGAGATTAATCATGGAAAAACAAAAAGGTGGAAATCTAAAATGTCCTCGATGCGAAACAAGAGGATCAATCAATAGAATTTCGACTGGTATATGGCATTGTAAAAAATGTAATGCTAAATTTACAGGAGGGGCATATAACACGCAAACACCTCGAGGCGCAGAGTCCTTTAGAATAGCGAAGCGTAAACAAAGAGAATCAGAAGTAATTGAAGAATAATGAATAAAAATAATTTTTATACTATAAAATCTACTTTAGAGCTTAAATTTAAAACTTCTAAACTGTGCGATATTTCTTATAACTCCTTTTTACCTGAATTTAATATAGTAAAATCGAGAAGATCTGCAATAACGATGAAAAAAAAGGAATATTCGTTAATATTTCAAATCGATAGCAACGATATCACTGCTTTCAGGGCAAGTATTAATGAGATAATCAGTTTCGGAAAGGTTATTGATAGTACACTAAAAATTGTTGAAAATTCGTAAATTTCATATTAGAAATTTCATTTATAAAAATATAAAAAATATTATGTGATTATCATTGTCAATAAATTTTGAATCATTAGATGAAGAAACAAAGAAGAGATTTCAAACTCTAGCTCAATTTGGTCAAACTTTAGAGATCCTTACACAACAGAAGTTACAAATTGATAGTAATATTAGAGAAACAGAACTAGCGATAGAAAGTCTAACTGAAGCTACTCCAGATACTCCTGTCTACAAGAGTATTGGTGGCGTGATGGTAAAAAGCACTCGAGACAAACTACTTGACGAGAAAAATTCTAATAAAGAAACTCTAACCATGCAATCTAAAACGCTTACTCAAAAAATCGAAAGAACTAAGAGTACTTTTGAGAACATGCAGAAATCTCTTCAAGAAGATTTACAAAATCAATAATTTATTTAATACTTTCATGCTTAATTCTAAAAAAGATGATTTTTTAAATTATTTAGAGGGAAAAAATCTCTTAATTGCCACTCACGATTCAGCTGATCTTGATGGTTTTGTGTCTGCTTTATTTTTAAAATTCTTTTTTAAGAATTTTTTTAGAAATCAAAATGTATTTTTAACATTCTCAAAATTATCTAAATATACTAAAAATTTCGTGGTAAAATTTCTCCAAAAATTTCCAGATTTTAATTTCCCTTCTAAAAATGACGAAAACTTCTCGAATATTGACATTATAGTAATAGTTGATTCAAATAATTTAGAACAAATAAAATTGCCAAGCATGGTAAATTTAGATGTCCCCTTTATTTTTGTAGATCATCATTTAGATTTAAAAAAGAATTATGAAAGAAATATAACATCACTAAATTTAATATTTGAAAATTACTCCTCGACGGCAGAGATAATATTAGAGTTAATTGATAATTATAACTTCGACATTCCAATCCCATACAAATATCTTTTAATATCGGCAATATTAACAGATTCAGGGTTTCTTAAATATGGAAATACCGAGACTATCAAGCATTTATTAAGTATTTTGCAAAATGAAATAGATTTTCAAGACGTTCTACCTTTATTAGAGAATGAAACTGATATCTCTAAGAAAATTGCTAGCATTAAAGGGTTGCAAAGAGCTAAACTAATCCGAGTTGATAGTTGGTTAATTGGTGTTTCGCATGTTAGTAGTTTTAGCGCTACCGTTGCTTCAACTTTAATAAAAGTTGGATTTGATGTTGGAATTGTTTATACAAAAGAAAAATCTAAGTATAGAATCAGCGCTCGAGCAAAGAAAAATGTATGTTTAAAAACGGGATTGCATCTTGGGAAAATTGTAAGTGGAATAAATAATGCAGATGGTGGCGGGCATGATGGCGCTGCGACTTTAAATGGCGAGAAGGACTTAGAAGGTAATCTTAACGAAATAATAGATAATATAAAGCGAACTTTAATTAATTATCGACCGTTATAAATCAAAAAGATATGTAGCTCTCCTTATATAATGAGCCTAATTAAATTTAGCAATTTCCATTTTCGATACAAAGGAAACGAAGAATATGCTTTAAATAATATTAATTTAAAAATTGAATCTAATAAATTTATTTTGTTAGCCGGAGAGACTGGATCTGGAAAAACTTCGCTAATCAGATGCTTGAATGGTTTAATCCCCCAATTTTACGCGGGTCATTATAAGGGATCTGTGGAAATCTCAGGAAAAAATACTACTGAAACATCTATATCAAATTTATCTAAAGATATTGGAATTGTATTTCAAAACCCTGAAAACCAATTAATTGCAATGAATGTCGAACACGAAATTGCTTTTGGCTTGGAAAACCTTGGATTTTCGACGGATGTTATTAAAGAAAGAATTGAGGAAGTTGTTGAAATAACTGAAATTGAAAACATAATGGATAAAGCACCTTTTGAGATTAGTGGTGGCGAACAACAACGAGTTGCTATTGCTTCAATTTTAGCATTAGAACCTAAAATTATCGTTCTAGACGAACCTACCGCAAATTTAGACCCTTTTTTTGCTCAAAAAATAATTACTTTATTGAAAAAAATCCAAATTGAAAAGAAAATTACTGTTATAATTAGCGAACATCGAATGGATTTAATTGTCCCAATCGTGGACGATATAATCTTGATGAAAGAAGGTGAAGTTATCGCTTACGACGATAAAGATAAGATAATTAGCGATGACATTTTTAAGAATTTAAATATCAATAAACCAAAAATTTATTCAATTTTTAATAAATTGAAAAAAAGATATTCATTTGGACAAAATATTCCAATATCGATTCAAGATGCTATTAATTTATTAAAAACTATCAATTAAATTTGAAAGGTTATGAAGAAAAATAACTCGTTACCTTTAGTAATGATGCATGATGTTGAATATGTTTATTCAAATGGGACAGTAGCATTAAAAAGAGTCTCTCTCAATATCAATAAAGGCGAGTTTGTAGCAATAATGGGGCAAAACGGAGCGGGAAAAACGACCTTAATTCGAACTATTAATGGCTTAATCCGGCCTACTAAGGGAGAGATCTTTTTAGAGGGTGAAAATATCGACTCTAAAACTATTGCTACTTTATCTAAAAAAGTAGGAATTATTTTTCAAAATCCTACACATCAACTATTTTCTAATACAGTTGAGGATGAAATTAAATTTTCGTTGAAAAATCTTAATTTAGATAGAGAAGAAATTCAGATAAAAGTTGATGAAGTATTAAAAGAATTTAATCTAGAAAAGTATCGAAAACGATCGCCATTAAGCCTATCTGGCGGAGAATCAAAAAAAATAGCTGTTGCTTCAATTATATGCCGCGACCCAGAAATTTTAGTTTTTGACGAACCAACATTAGGTCAGGATGCAAAAGAAATTAGATTTTTTGTTAAATTAATACAAAATGAATTAAAAAAGGGGAAAACAATAATTATGGTAACTCATAGTGTAGAATTTACTATAGAGCACTCCCCAAGGACTATCTTAATGAGCGGAGGAAGAATTATTGCTGATGGTCCAACAAAAAATGTTCTTACTAATGAATTTTTAGTAGAAAACTCATCGCTAGTTATGCCACAAATTTATCAACTTAGAATTGAACTTCAAAAAATTGGAATTGACGTTCCTAAAGAAGTTGTAAAGGAGCAAGAAATGATAAATTTTCTTAACAATTATTTGGAAAATAAGACAACAACTATACCCGAGGGTCGTCCATAAATGTCTTTAGAATTTCTCAGTGCATTCAAATTTTTGAAAAAAGAAACTTTTTTACATAATCTAGATCCAAGAGCTAAATTATTGTTAGCGATAACCTACACTATTAACGCTTTGTTGTTCCAAGAAATTGTCCCTTTAATATTAATTTTAATAACTTTACTACCAATAATTCTTTTAGGACGCTTATTTAAACAATGGTTAAGAAGTATCAAAGGAATGTCCTTTCTCTATATTTTTATCATTGTTTTGAACACCCTATTTATCAAGGACAGGGGGTTGTCATTTGCAATAGCCATGATTTTAAGAATTTCCATAATGATTTCAGCATTTTCACTGTTTTTCTTAACTGTCGACCCAAACGATTTGACTCTTTCTTTGATTGCTATGAAGATTTCCTATGAATATGCGTTTTCCTTTTCATTAGCTTTTAGATTTGTGCCAACGATTGCAATAGAGGCTCAAAATATTATGGACGCTCAACAAAGTCGAGGTTATGAAATGCAAAAAAAAGGCATTATTAATCAGATAAAAAATCTATTTCCTCTCTTAGTCCCTCTAATAATAAGTTCTATAAAAAGAGCTTTTAACGTCGCAGAAGCTCTGGAATCAAGGGCTTTTGGAAGTAAAAAAGAGCGTACTTTTTATTTTACAATTAAATATTCAACCAAAGATTGGATATTTACGATATATTTGATTTTACTGTCGATTACGCTAATTTTTATCAAGATCCACTTTATTTCAATGCCGTTATGGTTTAGATGGAGTTTACCTGTATGATCATAAATTCTTTTAAAGGTTTGAACGAAAATCTTAAGTATTATGTAGGAATTAATCAAATTGAGGTTGAGTCAGAAGAAATATCCTTAGAAAAGCTATTAAAATTGATTGAGGTTATACAAAAAAACCATAAAGACACTCTATTACAATTTTTCAACGAAAAGTACATTCTAAATAAAGAACATATATTTCACGCTTGTTATTTCGTTCAAAATGTTTTTTTTAATAAAACTAATATTTCAAATAAAAAAAATATTGAACTTTTTTTATATTTGGCTGCTAAAAGGCAAATTAAGTTAGGTCTCGAAGATTTTGGGATTAATAATTATAATATTAACAATCGTAGAATTAGTTTTTGTGTAATCTCGTCGAAAAATGACATTATGCAAATTAATTTGGAAGTAAATAAGTATTTAGGTTCTAAAGACATGAGTTTAAATTTAGAAGATCCATCTATAGAAAAATACAAAATCGTTAAAAATTATTTTAATTTTTCTAATAAGCAAATTTTAACTGTGTTAAAGTCGTATGGGATTAAACTAAGTTACATAGAACCGAACGAGAAAAATATCGTTAATCTATTTAGAGCTTTAAACGATTTACTATGTGAAGAAATGGCTTTGTTAAGTTTAGAGAAAACGAGATCTGATTAGAGCCTATTAAACTTATTATTAATTCTAACTAAATCGTCTGGGTTTAAAAAAGAAATTCCAGTAACATTTCCCAGGATTTCTATTCTTATAATTTTGTCTGGATTATCCAAATTAACTTTATTATTAACAACTTTAGCAATCGATTCAATGATAGTGTTTCTTTCTACTAACTCATTTTTCCTACGCATTAAATCAATCTTAAACGACTGATCTTTATTAATATAAATGCGATAATATTTATCTACGAATTCTTTGATAATTTTTGTATTAGTTTCACAAACATAATCAATTGGGATAATTTTTAAAACGAACTGAAAAAAATTAGGATCTTTTTCTATTATGTTTTTAATTTTAGATATAACTCCTTTATTATCAATATTAGTTACTGCTGTTATCAATCCAGGGTACTTTAGCCCTGAAATAATGGGGTATTTATCGCCACACATTAATAGAGTAAACCAGATTTCTGCTTTTGCGTTTGTCTCGTTATATCTTGAGGTTGAGATCAATAGATTAAAGTTGTTCAAATTTTGCTCCCTATATTTAATTTTCCTTTATTTCTAAAATGCTTTCGATATCTTCTTCTTTTATCAATCCAATTCGCAGTAATTTTAACTTTTCTGAGCTACAATCAACGATAGTTGTAGGAACTTTCGATTGTGATTTTCCTCCATCAATTATTAAGTCTATAGGTGTTAAAAATTTTTTCGCAACTTCGCTTCCACTAATAGATGCTGTCTCTCCAGAATAGTTTGCTGAAGTCCCAATTATCCCACCAAAGCATCCTTTTAATTTCAGTTTTTTTAAGATATGTAAAACAATCTCGTTTTCAGGAACACGGATGCCAATAGTATTCTGAAAAGCAGTAACTTCTGGAGGGATGATATTAGGTTCTTTTTTTTTTAAAATTAAGGTTAGTTGACCAGGCCAAAAATGATCTGCTAGCTTTCTACCTAAAATGTTAAACTCAGCAATTTTAGAAGCTTCTTCAACATCCGCTACTAACAATATTAATCCTTTAGATCGATCTCGAAATTTTATTTCGTAAATTTTTTCTACCACATCGAGATTTAGTGGATCTCCTCCAAGTCCATAGACAGAATTGGTAGGAAAAGCGATAACTTTTCCTTCTATTATGTTGTCCACTACAATATTTAGAAAATATTCAATTTCTTCTATTTTTTTTCCTGCTAATTTAATTAAAAAACCCATAATATTCGTTTAAAAATACAGTTTAATGATAGAAAATGAAGATAGTAATAATTTAAAGATTATTTTTGTTAATTTTCTTGACAACTTAACTCAGCAGCAATTCGTTCCCAATTGCGATCGAGACGTTCTTGTAGTTCAATTAAATCCTTTTCTGAAAGCTTTGAGAATCTTTTTTGATTCGAAAGATAATCGATCAAAGGCGTCCTCTTAGAAGGGTCTAATAGTGGTTGGCTCTTTTTTGAAAGTTTCATTATACCATTTTCAATCTCATATAATATCCAAGAACCTGTTTTAACGGCCAAACGCGCTAGTTCAATTGTACTTTCGGATTGATAACCCCATCCTGGCGGACATGGTGCTAGAATGTGAATATATCTACAACCCTTAATTGATTTTGCTTTCTTAAATTTGTCGTAAAGATCAAGCGGTTCACTAACACTGCACGTAGCAACGTATGGAATCTCGTGAGCTGCCATTATAGCTGGAAGGTTTTTCTTATATCTTTCCTTTCCGAGCGTTGTTGTCGTTGTAACAGCCCCGTGAGGCGTGCTTGATGACCTCTGGATTCCTGTATTCATGTAAGCCTCGTTATCGTAACAACAATAAATAAAATCAGAATTTCTTTCAGCAGCTCCACTTAGACCTTGAATACCGATGTCTGTCGTACCTCCATCTCCAGCAAAAACTAGAGTCGTCATTTCCCCCCATACTTTACCTGGAAATCGGTAATTCTTTGCTTTGAAGGCGGCAGACATCCCAGTTGCTGCCGCCGCTGCCGCTGCAAATGCCATGTTTGTAAAGGGAAAATTTGGTGCAGCTTTAGGCCATAATCCTACTACTACATTTAAACAACTAGCTGGTGAGACTAACGCTGTATTATGTCCTAATGCTTTCATTGCCCATCGTAGAGCAATTTCAAGCCCACAACCAGCACAACAAGAATTACCTGGAAGAAAAAATTCTTCTTGACAAGACTCTAATGCTTCTTTTAATTTTACCATTACTTATTTCACCTCTAATAGGCCATCCCAATAAGTGCCATAAAACATATCTTTTGGGAGCTCTCCGGTTTCGTTTAGTTTTATTAACATTTTTAATTGATTTTTTTGTTGTTCCAAAGTAACTTCTCTTCCGCCTAAACCGTTTATCATTGGTAGTATTCTAGCTGTGCCCTTAACATCGTGTAAAGCTGTCTTTACCTCGCAACTCACGGGTCCTCCCGTTGGGCTTCCAAACGCCGTTGCTCTATCAACTACTCCAAGAAGTGGTACTTTTTTAGCAATTTCAATAATATCTTCAACTGGAAAAGGTCTAAAATGCCTTAATTTAACCATACCAACTTTATATCCTTCTTCTCTCAAATCATCAACTGCTTGTTCCATTTGTAGAGCTAAGTCCCCATAAATTACCATTCCTACATCTGCCCCATCCATTTTATATTCTTGAACTAAACCATTTCCGTAATTTCTACCAAAAATTTTTTCAAAATCTTTTGCTACAGTCTTAATTTTCTCTTTAGCTCTAACCATGGCATCGTGGATCTTCATTCTGAATTCGTAATAAAATCCCGATGGCATGATGAGATTTCCAAACATTAGAGGCCTTTCCGGATCAATCCATATATGAGGCCATCCCTTTTCATCTGGCAAAGGTGGTAAAAATGAATCAACTAGTTCTTGATCTTCAACTATTACAGGTTTAGACGTGTGAGATAATATAAATCCTCCATAGGCGACGAATTTAGGCAATAAAACATCGTAGTCTTCACATAACTTGTAGGACATTAAAATTTCGTCGTAAATTTCTTGGTGAGTCGCACAAAATGCTGTCATCCACCCAGTGTCCCTGCAACTGAAGATATCTGTAAAATCAGCCCATATATTCCATGGCGGTGCGGGTCCCCTTGATGCGATGGTGGTGACAATTGGTAGTCTAGTCCCACTAGCCCAATGAAGCATCTCAAACATGTAAAAAAGGCCTTGTCCTGCCGTTGCTGTAAAAGTTCGAGTTCCAGTCATACTTGCTGCAATAACTGAGGCCATTACAGAATGTTCAGATTCAACTTTTATATACTGAGTTCCGGGCATTAATCCATTATCAACAAATTCAGATAATTTTTCTACTACTGTTGTTTGAGGCGTAATCGGATAAGCGCTTATTACTTGAACTCTAGCAGACTTAGCGGCGTAAGCTGCAGAAATGTTTCCTTTAATTACAATAGTTTCTTTATCTTGAACAAAATCATTTGTGGCTTCAACCATCTTTTATATCACTCTCTCTAACCATTTCAATATTCTTAGTAGGACATTCTTTTGCGCAGATCCCACAACCTTTACAATATAATAAATCAATTTCAAAATGCCCATCTTCTTTCTTTTCAATAACACCTTCGGGACAGTACATCCAACAAAACCCGCATTTATTACAATTATCTTGATCTATTACGGGTCTAAATGTTCTCCAATCTCCCGTCGTTCCCATATTTCCTTCGATAGGTAGAGAAATAGGAATTGGAGACAATTCTTTCCAATTTTTATATTCTTGAACTTTAGGGCGTTCTTCTTTAGATTTATTAATTTTCTTCCATTTTTCAGATTCAGACATAATTATACCTCCCTTACAGATTTATAAGCGTCTTGTGCCACAGTCATGTTTTTTTCTAACCTATTTTCTCCAAATTCTTTTTTAAGAACTTTTTCCATAATCTTAAGATCGTAATACCCCGTAATTCTACCAAAAGCCCCTAACATTGGAATATTTAGAATTGGTCCACTAGAATGCATGAATCCTCTATTAATGCAAATCCCTGTTGCATCTACTAAATACATCTTTATGTTTTTTGGAAATAAACTAAAATTGATCGGTTTAGCGTTATTAATTAATAGTGTAACTCCTTCTTTAATCGTTTCTTTCACTCTTGGAATCTCTAACAAAGAAGTATCAAATATCATGATGTAATCAGGATTAACTACACTCTCGTAAGTTTTTATAGGTTTATTCCTTGAAATTTTAGTGAATGCTTGAATTGGAGCACCTCTTCGCTCAGCACCTATAATCGGGATCGCAATAGCATCTTTAAAGCCTTTTTCAAAAGCTAATTGTGCTAATAACTGACTAGCAGTAATGGCGGTTTGACCACCTCGCCCATGAAATGTAATTTCTACTATTCCATTATCATTCAATTCTTTTTCACTTATTTATTATTTAAAGTTATAAACATTAACAAAGTTATCAATATAGGTTAATTTTTTGATTTCCATATAAAATTATTATCGTGTTATTAAGGATAAAATACTTTCCAATACATTAAAAATTTCTGGAAAAAATTTATAAGTTAGCTGTTTAATAAGTAATAGCCCATTATAAAGAATAAAATACATAAAAAAAATCTCGCTTAATTGAATCAAAGGAGTTTTAGATTTTTTACTTAAATGGCAACGATTCAACTAAAGGGATATATGAAGCTATGTCAGAGAGAGCTGAAAAAACCGAAATTAATTATTCCTTTAAATGTCCAATTTGTAACGAAGGAAAAATTGAAATTAGTAAGGTGACATACGATGTACCAGACGGAGATAAAATATTAATTATTAAATTTGAATGTAACCTATGTAATTATTCTAATAATGATATAATCCCTTTAACAACTAATTTTACTCCAGGTATTATGAAGTTAAAGGTTTCGAATGAAGACGACTTAAAATCTAAAATATATCGTTCCCCAGTAGGGTCATTAGAAATTCCAGAATTAGAATTAATTGTTAACCCGGGTCCTAGAGCTGATTTTTATTATACTAATGTAGAGGGTATTTTGTTTCGATTTGAAAACGCAGTTTCAATTTATAGGAAAAATCTCGAGAAAGACGACGCTCAAATAAAAGAAATTGATAAAATTTTACAAGACTTGGGAAAGGCTCTAAAGGGAGAATTTAAGTTCACACTAGTTATAACTGATACTGGAGGGGGAAGTTATATTATTCCTAACGATAAAGCAAAATATTCATTCGAAAAATTTGAGTCGAAAGAATTAAATTAAA
>JAHQWH010000232.1 GCA_029856105.1 Promethearchaeia archaeon
TATTAGTCTTAAGAATTCATTAGAAAAAAACACATAAAAATAAATCTATTATATAAAAATTAGAATCCTCAGAAACGAATGGGAAAAGAGGCTTAATTAGGATGGGTGCGATAAAGATAGGTATATTGGGGGGGATGAGTTACGAATCTACGATTAAGTATTACGCCCAAATTTTAGAAAAGTACTATCAAAAAAAACAAGACTACGCTTACCCTGAAGTAGTAATTTTCAGCTTAAATTTTCAAAGAGTAATTGATCTTGAACATGGTAATAATAAGGTTGAATATGTCGATTACTTAATGGAAGGAATCGAATCTTTAGAAAAGGCAGGAGTTAATTTTATCTTAATGGCAGCAAATTCTCCTCACGCGGTTTATGAAGATTTAATTCAATTGGCAAAAGTTCCAATACTTAGTATTGTGAAAGCTACAGCCGAGAAAGCTCAACAGGAGAATTTAAGCAAACTGTTATTGTTGGGTATAAAATTTACGATGCAATCTTCGTTTTACCAAGATTTTTTTGCTAAATTAAATATGCAGATTATTACGCCTTCAGAACCGGAACAAGATACTATAAACCAAATTATTTTTGATGAGTTAGTTATCGGTAATTTTACAGAAGAGAGTAAGCAAAAACTCTTAAATATAATAAGTAATTACGAAGTAGATGGCGTTATACTTGGATGTACTGAGCTACCGTTAATTCTCCAACAAAAAGATGCTAACATAAAATTACTCGATACAGTAGAGGTCCATGTGGAAGCGGCATTAAAGTATTATTTAATCCAGACTTAATTTTTTAGTAATTCTTAACTTTAAATAGTCATTTTGGATAATTTACATTGTTTACAAGCTTTTTTAATTCTCAAATGCTATTTAATATTTAACATAATTAATTACATTTAAGTGGTAATTGCTATAGGACGACCAAAACTTACAAGGATTAAAATAAAGGACTTAGCCCCTATTATTTTAGTCATGTTATTACTATTTGTTTCAATCGCATGTGCAAATATGCTGATTCCAAGCTACGGGGTAATTAGAATTGAGTTTAATATCCCTGAAGCGCTTATAGCAATTCCAGATTCGCTTTTTTTATTAACTAGCGCTTCGTTTGCTTTAATTTGGGGTTATTATACTGATCGTATTGACAGAATAAAAGTTATAATGGCAGGAGCTTTTTCTTGGACTTTTGGGATGATGTTAACTGCTTTTTCCACAAATTTATCAATGTTAGTGATCTCTAGAATGGCGAGTGGAATGGGGCTTGGTTGTGTCTTGCCAGTTGGTTATTCAATTATTTCTGATGCGATCCCCCCAGATGAGAGGTCTGGATGGTTTGGTACGCTTGCAATACTTAGTTCAGTTTCCAATGGCGTGGGTCAGGGCTTATCTTCTTTTGTAGGGCCAATACTAGGTTGGAGGTTTCCATTTTTTTTGTTATCTGGAATTAGTACGATAATTGTATTTGTTTTATTTTTTATCAAAATCCCTCAGCGCGGTGCTAGCGAGAACGAGCTATTGGACATGGTTGAGATGAACTTGGAGTATAGCTATAAAATCTCAAAAAAGGATTTGGCAAGTATCTTAAAAAAGAAGACTAATCGATATTTAATAATACAAGGCTTTTTCGCGATCATTCCTGGAACGATCTTAGTTTATTTTATGACTTCTATGCTTTCAAGTCATTATTTCAACTTATTGCCTGACGAAATTAGGCTTCAAACAGCTACGATATTTGCGGGTTTACTAGGTATAGGGTACTTGCTGGGAAACGTGATAATGTCTTATATTGGCGATATTTTATTTCGAAAAAATAAAAAAAATAGAACGCGGTTAGCGACAGTTTGTATGATACTAAGCATTCCATTTGTCTTCTTAACTCTTTTTTCTATTCAATCTCTTAGTAGCGAATTTGTTACTAATATAAGTTATCCAGTTCCAATCCCTACTGAACAAATTACCTCTTATATAATTTCAACAATTATTGAGATTTTTAAGATTTATCCGAGCTACATTTATTACTTCATTTTTGGGTTTATAGGTTCGGTCTTAAGTACAGGATGGGTTTCTAACAAGAATGCAGTTATGGTTGATGTAAATCTTCCCGAACATAAGGGTACTTCTACCTCATTTTTTAGCCTTTCGGAACAAGTTGGGAAGGGAATTACATTATTAATATCATTTACTTTAATATCAATTCTTGGAAGTGTATTTAATATGATGATTTTTTCTATCTTTTTTTGGATACCTTCAGCTCTACTATGGTTATTCGCAGGTAAATCAGTAGAAGTTGATATGGCAAGTAAGTCTAAAATTCTTTCTGAAAGGAAACAAGTAAATTTATTAGATTATATATTCGAATTAGAAATCCAAATGGATAGAGCTATTCAAAAAATACAAGATTCAAAATATTACATATTATCTAATCAAAAAAAATTTAATAAATTACTTGATGACGCTATTAATATTTTAAATTATTGTGAGAAAGTAGGAGAAGTTAGGAGCATTACTAACATTGAGAATAGAGCTCATGAATTGAATATTAAAGCGTTATCGATTAAATCTATGGCTAATCAAATATTTAAAATTCTTAAATTAGATGATCTATCTGCTAAAGAAATAGATATGCTTAACGAGGATTTAACACAAATTATTTTAAATATTGCTGAAGGAGAAAAAAGTACATTCGGGGAACTTCAAATTTATTATGAAGACGCGTATTTAAAAATCATTGAAGCTCGATTGTTAAGAAAAAACGACTTAATTAAGAGTAAGGAAAAAATTTTATTAGCAATTAAGATTTACGAGAGAGTTAAAAGCCTTTTAAATGAAAGATTAGAGGAGATTGCCGATAATCCGCAATTGACAGAAGAAGATCTTTTTGTTTACGAAAAAGAACAAGATTTATTCAAGAAATGTTCCAGTATTTTAATCGCAACAAATAAATTGAAAGAAGATATTGATGGTATCTTCAAAAAATTAGAAGAAAAAGGAATAAACGAGAAAGATTTAAAAAAGATTTTAGAATTAACCTTGGAATATAATGTTAACCTTTATAAAGTGATTATAGACACTTTTGGTCAAGACAAAAATACAAAAACGGCCATTAAGGAAATATTAAGCGAAATAGATGCTATTTTTAACGATTATGACAAATTTAAAGAAGAAGAATTAAAAGTTTTTTAAATTAATTGAATCTTACTTTTCTCTAATTCATTAGAAACTCTGATTTTAATACATCTATATAATTGGATTTATCCTCATCCAATAGCTCTCGAACGTTTTTTCCTTTTTTATTATAAAAATCAGGACTATCATCGTTAGAGAATAAATTAACGAGTAAAATTAAACAATTTTGTAGCTCTAAATCGTTTGTTTGCCCTTCGTTAACATTTTTCATGATCTTAATAAGGAGATTGCTTAGCCAAACTTTATTAAAATGAGATAGGTCTATTTCTTCGTCCTTAGATTTGTTATTGTAAAAATCTAAGATATTAGCTACGCAATCCATCTTTGTTATATCCCTATACCTATATATGAATTCACATAATACTTGAGCTTACGCTCTTGAATCTCATCGATTCAATCTATATTATATTTACTATTACATGAAAATTCGAATATAAAAACATTTTTAACTATTTATTTGTCGTACGAGAATAAAGAAATTCTAAAATAATAGAGTTTTATAGAAATACGATGCTTGAGATTAAAAAAATAATTTACTCTTTACTTTATATCAAAGAATAAAAAAGAATATATTGATGTGGCATATTTAACAATAGTTTCAATAAATTTTAAAACTTATAATTCCACTTCTATACTTTTTACGAAAGAATCAATAGTTTGTTCTAGGTCGATTAAGTCCTCAACTTCTTTAATATCAGAACTGGCAAGTTTACTAAGAAACTCTTTTAAAAGTTTTTCTTTTCGCTTATCGTGTGGGAAAATTAGACTGCTTTTGTAATGCTCCCAGTCCAAAATATTTGTAAACACTAGGAACAAACTCTCGATATGGCTGTAATCAATCAAACTTAGAAGTTTCTCTTTTGTGATGAGATTTTGTGTTTGATCCTTATAGAAGCTAGATAGGTCATTGTAATAATTTGTGATTCTCGCAACATTATCAAGTTGAGTGCGTAAAGCGATTTGGTTAATTGGGCTTTCATCGCCTTTATACATGATCTCAAAATAAGTATTGATAAAATCTTTTAATTTTTGAAGCTTTTGTTGGAACACTCTCGTTTTGACTATTCGAGTGAACATTGGGCTTTCTTTATCTTTATAGAATCGAAGCTCGAACTTTACTATTGCTAAAATATCAAGAAATAATTCCTTAATATCAATATCGTCGTTTTCCATATTAATACCGTGTTAGTTGTAAATAAATTTTTATTTTTGATACTAAATACTAATATATCTATAAAAATATAAAATTATACTATCTATAGAATTCTAATTCATTAACCAATTTAATTTTTAAGTTTACAAATTATTAATTAATATCGTAATGGAAAATCCCGTTGTAATATGTCGTATTCGTTTACTTCAAATTTGGTTATGGAAACCTTTTTTTTTGTTAATTTCCTAAAAAGAATTGCTTTAACGTGAATCTTTAAAATCCTAAAGGGACATTGTAGTATAAATTTTAAGTTATTAAACGGTTGGTTTCTTAGTTCAAAAAACGAAAAATAGAAGCGCTTAGCTTTTGGTTGGGCTTTAGGCTTTTCAAACAAAATAAATCGTTCGACAATTGTATTTAACACTTTTGAGTCTTCAAAACAGTAATAGTTCGAAGCCTTTAAAGACCATTTAATTGCTTCTAATTGGTATTTTATTGAATTAAGTTCTTTTCTCGGTGCGATTAATAAAGCAAAAAAGGAAATCATTAAGTTCATTACGGTACTTCTAAACATCTCTCGAACAGAAATTTTGATTTTTGGTCTAATAATATTTCTTAAATCATCGCCATATAATATAGTACTATTCTGAATTACATTGCTCAAAACAATATTTCTAGGGGCAAACATAGCAGAAAAAACTTTGTTTACTCGAAAAATTTTGTAAAAGACCGCTTGTTCCCAATATTTTTGTTTAGTAAGAAAGTGGCTTACGAACATCCCCGTTGATTGCTGTATAACGCCTAATACATTACTAGTTAGTTTTGAAGATGGTTCTTTAAAATTATGTTTTATTTCTAACGCCATAAAATACCGCTCAATTTCTTTAATATGATGGTCTGATACTCTATCTTTAAAAATAAAGAGGAGGTCACAGTCTGAAACAATAGAATTATCGTTATCTGCTTGTTGGCTTCCAAATAAAATAATAGATATAATTTTATTAATTCCAATTTCTCTATTGATTAAAACTACAATGTCTCTAATGTAATTTCGTGATTTTTCATTGATTCCTCTTAAATTATTAGATATTTTATGCTTAATTTTCTCATCCGCTTCGCTGGAACCAGTATCTCTCACTTTAATCAATAAGTTTTTTTTTTTATATATATTTAAAAATGAAAATTAAAAGTTTTTTAAAAGATTTTAAATCGCATTTCCGATTTTGTAACCTCTAGCTACAGCTTCCATTACCGTTTGTGGTTTTCTTGCATCTCCGATTTTTTCTACTTTTATATTTAACAATTTAATCTCTTTAGAGAGAGAATCATTTGGTTCTACACCCGTAGCGTAATATACGTAATCAACGTTATTAATTACTTGTTCTTTATCAGCAGCATCTAAATAAATTACATGATCATCTCCAATTTCTTGAATATTGGCACCTGTAATTAATTTTATACCTAAAACGTTGCATTTATCAAGTAGCACCCATTTCGTGGTTTTTCCTAAAGCAGAACCTAGTTTTGGTAGCATTTCTAGCACTGTTACTTGGTTTCTTCCTTCATGGAGCATTTCTAAAGCTATCTCTGTCTCTAACGCTTTGTAAAAAGTAAGGAAATCAAAAGCTTCGCGACTAAGTGCACCATATTTAGTTAAGAATATTGCTAATTCAATTCCGGTGGCACCTCCTCCAATTACTACATTATTTTTGCCCACTGGAGCATCTCCACTAAAAACATCGTTAGCCCAATAAACATTTTTTCTGTCTATTCCTTTTATAGGAGGTCTTGTTGGTTTAGAACCAGTTGCGATAAAAACTACATCGGGATTAAATTCCTTTACTTTTTCTATTGATACCTCTTGCTGGAGATGCATCCGAATTCCATGTTTTTGAATCCAGTAATTATAATTTTCAATCATTCTTTTAAACTCGTTTCTTCCAGGCGGTACCCAAATTATATTTAATAACCCTCCAATTTTATCTTCTTTTTCAAAAATATGTACTTCGTGACCTCTAATAGCAGCAACTCTCGCGGCTTCTAATCCCCCTGGACCAGAACCAATAACCATCACTTTTTTTTTCTCTTTTAATGGTTTAAGTTCAGTTTTAGCCTCATTTCCAGCGCGAGCATTTCTTAAACAAGTTATGGGCATCATTCTAAAAACATTATCGAAACAACCTTGATTGCATCCAATACAATTCATTATATCTCTTAATTCGCCTTTCCTTGCTTTCATTGGAAGATAAGGATCGGCAATTAATCCCCTACCAATGCATATAGCTTCGGCTTTACCCGCCATTAATACATGTTCGGCTAATTCGGGAGTATTGATCCTATTAGAAGAAAAAATCGGAATTGATACGTGTTTCTTAATGTTTTCTGCCAGATAAGTATAGCACCCTTCTGGAACGTCCATCGTCAGTTGTGGTGTTTTAGTTTCGTGCCACCCCCCAGTGACGTTAAAGTAATCTAAGTATTTTTCTAATTCTTCGGCAATAATTGCTTTTTCTTTGTAAGTATTACTTCCAGGTACAAAATCATCTCCAGAAATTCTATATCCAATAACAAAGTCAGGTACACTAGATCTCATCAGTTTAATTGTTTCGATTGGAAACCTCAACCGATTTTCAAGAGAGCCACCGTATTGATCATTTCTTTTATTAGTCTTTGGAGAAATAAATTGATCCATTAAATAACCTGCATTGGCACAGATTTCAAGTGCGTCAAAGCCAGCTTTTTTCGCACGGATGGTGGCGTCTACAAATGCTTGTTGTTCTCGTTTTATATCTTCCAGCGTCATTTCTTTAGGTGTGGTTTTACTAAATTTACTGTAAACTGCCGAAGGTGCTATTGGTTGCCGACCTATAATTTGTGGAAAAGCATAAGCACCACCGTGATATAACTGGCAACAGATTTTAACATCTTCTCGAGCATCATGTACAGCTTTAGTGAATTCAGTTAATTTTGGGAGATATTTATCGTCGTCCACCGCTATCATTGACGGTAATCCTTTTGCGTATATATCTACATAACATCCACCTACAATTAATAACCCTGCGCCTCCCTTCGCTCTTTCAACATAAAAATTGGTTAATTTCTTTGTAATAAATCCGTCGTTAGCTAGACCGAGATGCATTGCAGGCATCACAATCCGATTTGAAAGGGTTATATTGCTAATTTTCAAAGGTTCAAACAATTTGAAGAATTTCATATAAATTTCACATTAATTTAGTTAGATTTAATAGTTTTATTAGTTAATAAAATTGATAACAATATAAATTATTAACCTTTGTAGTAGGTCCTCAGCACTATTCGCTCCTTTAAAATACAATCAAAAAGGAAGTAATATTTAAAATATAAATTTATCTAAAATAAGAATCAGAACCACTTTCGTCTCGATTCCCCTTCATAAAGTGCTCTGCTTGCTTTTTATATGAATCAATCACGTGTTCCATTTCTTCTATTTGTTTGTTTAATTCATCGAAATTCATATTGATGTTGAAATATTCCTTTAAAATTGCAACTAAAGCTTTAGATGCGCGAGGGTCCAGTGTCATCATAGGCAAGGGTAAAGTTTCCGCTAGTAAACACACTCCAGGGGCATAACCCTTGTTTCCCGCCCAAGCAGGTAAGATCCCATTTGCTCCGGCAATAACACCAGCCTCCATTAGTTTAGTATTTTTGTATTTCAAAAAAGAATCAACGACTTCTTGATCCGTTCCACAAACATGTACAAGCGATGTACCTATCACTTTATCAATGACCATAGCACCGGTACTGATATACATTTTAATTTTATTATCTGTTAATTTATCCATCTCTTCGCAAAACTTTTGAGAAAAATCAAATACACCTTCTGAGGTTTGAGGTTGATAATTGGCCGTTAATATAAAGAAATCTTGTTCTTTTTCTTGTTTTCTTGATTTATAATAAACTTTTGCGCTTGGGATTTCCAATTTCCCTTTTTCAACGTTAGATTTAGGCGGAAAGTCAAAATATTCTATGTTTAAAAATTCTTCGGCACCAATGGAATCCTTTATAGATGTGATCGCTAACTTTGCCACTAATGCAATCCCAGGCCAACCTATTAATACGATAGGGTTATTTAGATCGTCCGTATTTAATTCAAATTTACGAGTAACGTTAAAATTCATAAAAATCACAACTATTTATCTCAAATTTCGAAATTAAACTGTTCTCCACAATGGGGGCAATATTTAGTTTTATCTTTCACAAATTTCCCACAGAAGGGGCAATATAAACCAGATCCGGGTTTATCGGTTTCATTCATACTCTCAAGTGAACTTGATTCATCGCGATATGGCGTTCCATAACTCTGAGGGGGTTGATCGTAAGGAGTTTGGTATTGCACAAATGTTTCTTTTCTAGTCTTTAAAGTTACATACAGAGAAGTCAATAAACAAATAAACAACGGAGCAAAAATCAATTCAACGATGTAATGTAATAAATCGTATAAAATTATCATACCATAGTTTCTTGTGGTAGGATTATACCAAGAAGTTTGGTAGAATTGAATAAAGAAATCGCCAATGAATAATTGAAAAAAGAAATCAATGATCGCTATAATTAGATTACTGACTATAAAAACTCCAATTATTTTCCAAAAATACTTCCTTGCTATTTCTCGCGCATCTTTTAATGGCTGATTAGAATCACCAGAATTATACGTGAAAACATAAAAAGCATAATACCCAAATATGATAATACTCGGAATATAGAGAAGAAAAGATCCTAGAGAAATTCCAATTCCTAATAAAAGAATTACTAATATTAATTTTCCATTTATTGCTTTTTTAAATTCGGAGAAAAACTTTGTCTCGTTCCCAATAAATTTGTTATAGAGGTAATTACTAACCAAACACATAGATAGTATGTTAAAAATTGTTATGACAAAAGTGTTAATAAACCCGCTAAATAAATTCAGAGCTAAATATTCCATCATAAGATTAAGATCCGCATCTGTTATAACAGTAGGATCCATACCAAGAATCACTTCAATGGCGGGTGTTATTAGGATTGATTGCCAAACTATATCGGCTGTTAATATATTCTTTATTATTAACGAAATTAACAGAAACAAACCAAGTGGTACAATTAAAGTTAAATAGTTTTTGCCGAAAAATCTAAATCCTTCCGATAATACTTCGCTAAACCGTTTATTTGAATATCTTTCCATCCTTGGATAAGCTTCCGACATAATTTTTATTATTTTTGTAATTATTTATAATTTCTTAAAAAAAGTTAATAATAAGGATAATTCATTTAATTACAAGTAGGAATAGTAAAAAATTTAATAAAAAAATAAATATTTTTTAAACTGGGTTATGTACGCACAACAACAACCAACTCGCAATATCCCCGGAATCATTTCATACTTAGATTATTTTTCAACTAAAAAATCAGCGTACATAATATTTTTTAGTTTACCTATAATAATTGGGTTACTATCATTTATTTTAAATTCGATTTATACAAGCATCTGGAATCTCTTTTATCTCTCTAACGCATTAATGACGTTCTATATAACAATGGGAACAGGGATTGTATTATCAATTTTCTATTATTCAAAGCGAGCCCCTATTTTAGCGTCGCCTCCGAAAGGATGGGGGATTCAAATGAATGCTTTTACAACGGGTATGATTGGACTTTCTTTAATAATTGGTCAAATAATTACAATTTTTCTTAGGAATGTTACATTTCAAGAAGTATTTTTTATACTTGGGACAATTCTAGCTTATATTATTTCTTTTGTCTTACACTATTCATTTACGACAGTTGGAAAATATGGAAATTTTATTCTAGCATTTATTCAACCCATATTAGGAATTACTTTTTTTAGTATTTTCGCATCTCAGATCCCACTATTATTTTTCATTAGAGCTATCTTGTTTTTTACAATATGTGCAATTTTCTTCGCAATTCCCTATGCATGGAATATGTCTCAAGTAAGTAATGTATATAGACAAGCGACAGGTATGGGCGGTTACCCATTTATTAGAGCTTTCGTGCTTTCTATGATGACAGAAGGCAACGATGATATGTTAGAAGATTTTTTCGATAAAATTGGTGTTCTTTCTGATGTAAAGATTCAATATTTAGCAATTCGGGGTAAAAAATCTAAAAAGTTAAAGGGATTATTTGTTATCCCCCATATTCATTTTGGGCCTTTTAAAACGTGTGGTTCTTCTGATTTACCGGCTCTCATCTACGAAGCATTTAAACACGTTCCAGGGACAACCGTTTATCATACAACCAACGATCACACGCAAAATTTAACATCTCAAAGTGAACTCGAAAAAGTTTTAAGGCAAATAAATAGAGATGTAAAATATATTGAAGAGAACTCTCAAAACGAATGGACTAACGAAATAAAAAATGTCTCAAGAAAAATGTCGAATTCTGCTAAATTAATCGGCTTTGATTTAGACAATATAGCTATTGTTTTTTTAACGAGACATCCTCTACCTTCTGATGATATACAAGCTCAAATAGGTGATGAAATTAGAAAAATAGCAAAATCAAAAGGTTATCGCGAGATAATTATAATTGATTCGCATAATTCTATAATTGGCGACGAAGTTTTAATAGAAAACCAATCTTTAGAGGCGAAAGATCTTATTTCAGTATCAGAAAGATTTTTAACTTCTAATATAAATAATAAAAAAGAGAATACTAACAAATTGATCGTACAATATGGCGTTGCAAAAGATTTGATGGGCGAATATTCTGAAAAAGATGGAATTGGAACAGGTGGGTTAGTAGTCCACCTTTTTAAAGACATAACCACTAAACAAAAAACGGTATTGATCCACTTTGATGCGAACAATGCTTATGTTGATATTCGATCGTTCGTTTTAAACATGCTACAAAATAGAGGGATAGAGAGGGGAGAAATAACAACTTCGGATTCCCATACAGTTGCTAGACAATTTAGTCGAAGAGGTTATTCACCAATCGGGGATAAAATTAAATTAGAAAAGATTTTAGAAAAACTTGATTCCTTAATCAATAAAGCTGAAAAAACTTTAGAAGAAGTCGAGTTTTTTTATTACGATTCTGTAGTTGAGGGGATCAAGATTTGGGGTAATCCTAGATATTTTGAAACGATTATGGATACTTTAATGAAAACTATAAAAGTATCTCAAGGGTTATTCACATACAGTTTAATTATTCCAACTCTCTTTTCAATAATTCTACTCTTGTTCTTTTACGAAATTAATTTTGGAGTAATTTTTTAGCTCTAAATTTTTGATTTTATAATACACCTGGTTCTTTTGTGATAAAATCATAATATGTCGATATTATATACATATATGTAATTTATTTGCTCTTTTTTTTATTAAATATATTCTTTTCGTAATGATTTAAGAAATGTTAAGTTCAGAAATAAACAGATTGATGAAGGTAACATTCATAGGTTCGCCTGCAGTCGGCAAAACAACTATGTTAAAGCTTCTATCAAAAGATACGATTGATAAGTTTTATTTCCCTACTCATGGGTTCGATTTAAAAACGGTCAAATTAGACGATTATTATCTCAAAGTGTGGGATATGGGTGGGCAAAGGTCGTACTTTAAGGCTTATTCAAAAGATTATCTTTTAGGCTCAGATGTAATCTTTATCGTAACTGATTCGACTCCCCGTAATGTTTTAAATTCACGAGAATTAATTAATTACGCTACGCATTTTGTCGGTAAAGAATGCCCCATTATAGTAATAGCAAACAAACAAGATTTGCAAAAGAGCGATGGCCGTATGAGCCCTAGTCGCGTAGAAGATATTCTTCGAGTTAAGACGTATGGATTTTCGGCTATTAATCCCAACAATAGAGTTAAATTAATGGATATTATTAGAAAAGAATTGAAACAAATCGCAGTAAGGAGGAGATTAAAAGAAATTGAACTTTAATGAAAAAGAGCTTTTTGGTGCGGCCTTAATAGGCTTCGATATGATAGATGGGCCATTTCTCAAATGGAAAAAGGAATATGGGGCACCTACTAATTTAATGAACCTTGAAGATTTCGCTATGAATTTTTATCTAGCATTTCGAGGAGGTAATGCGGGAAAAAAACCACGAGCTATTTTATACGATAACTTTTACATTGTTGCGTTTCCAAAAGATTTAGAATTAACCTGTTTGTTCATGAAACCTCGTGGTATCGATAGCAACATTAAACAACTTAATAAAGTTGCTTCAAGGATTGTCCATGAAATGGATCTTTTGGAAGAAGAAAACGATACACCGGTTGAATCTAGCAAGGATACAATTGAAGAAATTAAAAGGTTAATTGTAAATATATTAAACGGTACAGAAATGTCAACCCCGGAATTAAGAAGATATTTCAAATTAAGCAATTCACAGATCTGGAAAGTAATGTCTGGTTTAGAAAGCTCTAAAAAAATAAAACGCGCTCGTAAGCAAGGTAGAACTATATTATGGACAACTATCTAATATTTTTTTTTATTTATTAAGTTCTTCTGTGAGTCCAATTTTTTTGTTTAGTATAATATCTTGAAAACATAATATAACAAATATCAGGTAACTGCTTTTCGAGATTATTAAGTGTAATATATCGTAGCACATGATTAATTAAGAAAATTCCTACTAATTCCATATGATAACTTCCGATTTTTTTAAGAAGTGCCTTACCTGAATAGAAAATATCTAACCCCTCTTGACTA
>JAHQWH010000233.1 GCA_029856105.1 Promethearchaeia archaeon
AATTTTTAAAAAGAAGTTTAATTTAAGTCTTAGGTTCTTCCTTTATTAGATTTAGGAATTGCTCTACTTCGTCCTTCGAGCATTCGTGATATTTTTTATCTTCAGTCTTAATATAAATAAGTCTGATGTTCTCTTTGGTGGGGGTTTCGTCAATAGATTCTTTAAGCGTATTAAGCGCTAATTTTACGATCTCATCGAAAGACATTTCTTCCTTATAATTCTCTTTTAAATAATCTCTTGCAGTTGATTCGCCACTTCCTAACGCGTAAGCCTTAAATGCACGATAAATTCCGCTTGGTGATGTAGTGTAAATTTGAGTGCCTTTTGCATCAACAGCCACGAAGAAAAGGGCACAACCGAACGGTCTTATGCCTCCAAACTGGGTGTATTGCTGTTTCATATCTGCTATGGATTTTACAAGCATATTTAACCTTACAGGCTCATCATATGTTAAACGATAAGATTGTGCTTGAACTCGAGCGTAGTTAATTAAAGTCCTTGAATCTGCGTGTAAACCTGCAATCGCAACGCCAATGTGCTCGTCAACTTGAAATAATTTGTCAATGGAATCAGCATCCATTAATTTTGAAGGAATTTTAATTTGAGCCGCTAGACAAACAGCGTCTTTTGATTTTACAGCTACAGCTAAAGTACCCCGCCTGATAGCCTCTAATGCGTACTCTACTTGGAATAATCTTCCTTCGGGCGAAAATACTGTAAGAGCCCTATCATATTTTACCTGTCCTCCGCCAAACATGGTTAAATCATCAATCTCCTTAACTTATTTTGAGAACTTTATAAATTTATAAATTGTTATTAGTTAAAAATTAAATAAGCAATTTTAATTTATTGTTTATACATTAAAAACTAAATTTTTCCCGAGGATTTAAGGATTTCTAGAGTTAAAAGCTTAAACACATCTTCTACTGAATCACCCTCTTTAGCACTGGTTTCAAAATATTTAAATACGTGTAATTCACTCTTGAGGGCCTCCCCCTCTTGTTCTGCTACTTCTCTTTTCCCCTCGTTCGCTAAATCGAGTTTATTCCCTACTAAAAGACTTGCTTTTTGCCCAATTACTTTTTCAACTTCATCCCGCCACTCTATTAAATCGGCAAATGATGAGCGTCTAGTTAAATCAAACACGTAAATTATACCCGTTGCACCCCGATAAAATGGCGGACGGACGAAGGAGAAATGTTTCTGTCCAGCAAGGTCCCATAGTTGAAGTTTTACTTGAAATTGCGGATGGTCAGCTAATTCTACTGTCTTTGTACTGAAATTTGATCCAATAGTCATTAAGTAATTGTCTCTAAACGCATTTTCGCAGTACCTAAGAACCATAGACGTCTTTCCGACTCCGCCATTACCAACAACGCAAATCTTGTAAATAAATGACTTCTGAAATTTAGAATAAGTAGCAGACATGGAGATTCAATAATTAATATAGTTATAATAATATATTATATTCAATAAATAAAAATAATCATATTAAATATTTGGTCTATTTTTCAAAATTTCAAAATAAATTTGGAGAATTTCTTAAATGAATGATTTGAATGGAAAAATTCAAAAATTTGCTCAACTTATCCTTGATGCTAACAACATCGTAGTATTAACTGGGGCCGGTATGAGCACAGAGAGCGGAATTGCCGACTTTAGAAGCCCAGGCACTGGTTTGTGGGAAAAAGTGAATCCTGATGAGTTTGCGAGCATCCATTCGTATGTGTCTGATACTAAAAAGAATCTAGATTTTATGTTTGAGATGGGAGTGAACATATTTAAAGCAAGAGCTAACAAGGGTCATAAAATGTTAACTAAACTCCAAAAGCTTGGCAAATTAAATGGAATTCTTACTCAAAATATTGACGGACTTCACCAAAAGGCTCATAGTAAAAATATTGTGGAGTTACATGGGACAGCTCATGAAGCAATTTGTATGGGGTGTGATAAAATCTATCCCATTACAACGATGATAAATCAAGTTATGAAGGGTGAAGGTAGTCCATCATGCGAAGCATGTAATGGCCTGTTGAAACCAAACGCGATTTTTTTTGGAGAACAATTGCGTTCAGAAATATTGAGTCAAGCAGACGAAATGATTAATAATTGCGATTTATTAATCGTTCTTGGAAGTTCTTTATTAGTATATCCCGTGGCATTTTATCCTAGAAAAGCACTTTCTTTGGGTGCTAAAATCGCAATTATTAACATTCAAGAAACGGATGTAGATTCATATGCGGAAGTTGTAATCCACGAAAAAATCGGAGATATATTCCCTCGTATTGTTAACATTGTAAAAAAAGAGATTGAAGAAAATCATTAATTACAGATAAGTATACTTTTATCTCCTCAATATTAATATAAAAAAAGATTAAAAAATAAAAAAATTTGGTATTTAAGTTCTGGAGATCATCCAGAAAATTATTTTCTCAGGCTTTTTTTATCAACTTTACCAACTGTAGTCAGTGGTAGTTCTTCAGTAAATTCGATTATTTTAGGGACTTCGTAAGGCGAACACATTTCCTTAGCAAATTTTGTTATATCCTCTCTCAATGCGTCTTCGTTTCCATCAAATTCATAACTCGGATCAATCTGGATGAACGCTTTAACAATTTCAGATCCAGGACGATCGGGATTGGGTAAACCAATTGTAGCTACCATTCCAATAGCTGGATGTTTAGTCAAAGTGTCTTCCAATTTAGCTGAAAATACTTTAAATCCTCCAACAATTATCATGTCTTTTGTACGATCGACTATTCGAATATAACCGTCCTCGTCCATAATTCCTACATCGCCAGTATGCATGTATCCATCTTTATCAATCGCTTTATTCGTTTCTTCGGGCTTGTTATAATATCCTTTCATTACCAAGGGTCCTTTTACACATATTTCTCCAGGTTCGTCTAGGGGGACTTCTTTATCAGTTTCAGGATCCACGATTTTGAGTTCTACATTTAAAAATGGTATACCAATAGTGCCTAATTTTTTTAACCCTAACGAAGGATTCATTGTCGATACGGGAGAGGTCTCCGTCATACCGTAGAGTTCTAATAGTTTTCCTTTTCCAATAATACTTTCTAATTCTTCTTGAGATTCCTTTGGAAATGGAGCTGCAGCAGAAACACATGTTCCTAATTCTGAATGATCTATCTCTTTAAATTTTGGATTATTTATTAAAAGTTGATATAAAGAGGGTACATTAACCAAGTTTGTTGGACGATATTTTTTCATGGCTTTAATCATATGGTTAGTATCACGAGGGTTAGGAATCAATATTTGGCTAAACCCCGAAGCTACAGCTGCTTCAGTAACGGTTAATCCAGCAATATGAAACATTGGAAAGCCTGAACACAATACACCTTCTCCCCTTTTCCATTGAAGCCAAGATATAATGCATTTTTGGTTTGAAACGCAATTTCTATGACTTAACATCGCTCCTTTTGGCGGTCCTGTAGTTCCACCAGTGTATTGAATCCATCCAATATCATCAGGAGTTACTTTAGCATCAACAGGATCTGCAGAATAATTCGCTATAAGTTCCTTATGAAAATCAATAATTTTTATTCCTTCTAAAGGAGTTACCTTACCTTTTGGGACTTTTCCTAACGCTTTACCTAGAACTTGCTTGATCTTTGGCAAAAAGCCGGCTACACTTGTAGTTAGTATTAATTTCAATTGTGGTATCTTTGAAGCAATTTTGACTATATGACCCGCAAATATCGCATCTAACGTCACTAAACCGACTTGCTTACCGCCTGTACCTAAATCGTTGAGTTGATATTGGATTTGAACCGCTGAAAGTAGCGGTGATACTCCAGATACAATACAACCTGCTCTCAATGTTCCCATTACGGTTATCATATATTCTGGTGTATTAGGTAGGCATATACCCACCACATCTCCTTTTTTAAATCCGTTTTCGATTAACATGTTTGCAAATTGATTCGCATAATTATCTAATTCTTTGAAAGTAACCTCTACTCCTAAAAATTCTAACGCCATTTTATCAGCATATTCTACAAACGCGTCTTCACACATTTCAACGAACGTCATATTAAATTCTTTAGGATCAATATCTTCCAATCCAGAATCCCAGTTTTTCTTCCAAAATCTTGAACTATAAGGGCTTGACATTTTAATTTCACTCAAATAATTTCTTTTTTTCTTTAAAAAAATTGTTACTAAATAGTATTGATTCTTTTAAATATAAAGTTTTAACTTTCTAAATCTTATTAAGATTCCTTTTAAAAGTGTATTATAGAAAAAAAAAAAATAAAAAAAATTATTACTTACGGAGAGATTTCTTATCGACCTTACCAACAACAGTCAGCGGTAGTTCTTTTACAATTTCAATTATTTTAGGAACTTCGTAAGGCGAACAGTTTTCTTTGGCAAATGCTGTAATATCTTTCTTTAAAGCTTCCTCATTTCCATCGTAGTTATATTCAAGATCTAATTGTATAAACGCTTTAACGATTTCAGAACCTGGTCTTTCAGGGTTATCTACCCCTACAGTGGCAACCATTCCTATAGCAGGATGCTTCGTTAAGGAGTCTTCTAATTTGGCTGAAAAGACTTTGAATCCACCAACAATTATCATATCTTTAGTTCTATCAACGATTTTCATATATCCATCTTCATCCATTACTCCTACATCTCCAGTATGCATAAAACCATCAGAGTCAATCGCTTTTTTTGTTTCCTCTGGTTTATTGTAATATCCTTTCATTACCATTGGTCCTTTTACGCAAATTTCTCCGGGTTCTCCTACAGGTACTTCCTTGCCCGTATTTGGATCTACTAATTTTAATTCCAGATTGTTTAGAGGAAGACCTATACTTCCTAATTTTTTAACTCCTTTCGATGGATTACTTGCCGAGAGTGGAGATGTTTCAGTCATCCCATAAGCTTCTATTAATTTACCTTTCCCTACTATTGTTTCGAATTCTTTTTGAGATTCTTTTGGAAACGGTGCTGCTGCAGAAACGCAATACTTTAATTGCGAATGGTCCAACTCTTTAAACTTTGGATTTTTCATCAAAATCTGATATAAAGAAGGCACATTTGCTAAGACCGTTGGATTGTATTTAACCAATTCTTTTATAATGTGATCTGAATCACGTGGGTTTGGTATCAAAATCTGACTCCAACCCAGATAGACTACATTAAGGGTAGTAAAAGTTCCTGCGATATGGAAAAATGGAAACCCTGAAAGAGCTACACCTTCCCCTGGTTCCCAATTAAGCCATTTCTGATATATAACTATGTCAGAAACGATATTCTTATGGGTTAACATTGCTCCTTTTGGCGGTCCTGTAGTTCCACCCGTATATTGAATAAATGCAAAATCATCGGCGGTTATTTTTACGGTTGGTAATTCTTTTGAATAAGTGGGTAAGAGATCTTTATGGAAATCAATTATTGTTATTCCTTCTAAGGGAGTAACTTTTCCCTTAGGAATCTTACCAATTAATTTACCCAATACTTGTTTTATTTTCGGCAGGTAGCCTCCTACGCTAGTAGTTATTACTAATTTTAATTGTGGTAATTTTGAAACTATTTTAACTAATCTACCAGCAAAGATAGCATCTAAAGTTAATAACCCTACTTTATTTCCTCCTGTACCTAAATCATTCAATTGATATTGCATTTGAATATCTGAAAGAAGAGGTGAAACACCCGAAACAATACAGCCCGCCTTCAAAGTACCAATAACGCCTATTAAGTATTCAGGAGTATTTGGTAAATTTATACCGACTACATCACCTTTTTTAAAACCGTTTTCAATTAACATATTGGCGAATTGGCTTGAAGCCTCGTCTAAATCTCTATAGGTTAAAGTTATTCCTAAATAATCAAAAGCCATCTTTTCTGGAAATTCTTCCATAGTTCTTCGAATGGCCTCGGGATAAGTTGTATTAAATTCATTAGGATCTAAATCTTTTACATAATCATCCCAGGATTTTTTCCAGAATTTATCTTTATACGACATATTTCTCATCTATTTCATATTATTTGTTTTTTATTTCGAAAAAATTGTTATAATTGTATTTGATGCATTATATTATAAAGTTTAATTTTTTAGATATTTCATTTCGCAATTTTAGTAATTTCTAACAAATTCGTTCTCTTCTCTTCTTAGAACTCTTTTTAAATAAGTAGTTTATAAAATCGTAATTAATGACGAATAAAAATGAGAATAAGAAAAAAATGGATTTTATTGTTTCCTTAGAACTTTCTTATCGATTTTACCTATTACAGTTAGTGGTAATTCTTTAGCAAATTCGATTATTTTTGGGACTTCATATGGAGCACAATTCTCCTTAGCAAAAGCTGTAATATCCTCCTTTAATGCTTCCTCGTTTCCATCGTATTCAAAATCAGGATTTAATTGGATGTGTGCCTTAACAATTTCCGAACCGGGACGATCAGGGTTAGGTAATCCAATTAAGGCGATCATTCCAATTGCAGGATGCTTGGCTAAAACATCTTCGATCTTTGCCGAAAATACTTTGAATCCACCGACAATGATCATATCTTTTGTACGATCGACAATTCGGACATAACCATCTTCGTCCATTATTCCTACATCGCCACTGTGCATATACCCGTCTGAATCTATTGCATTTTTGGTTTCTTCAGGTTTATTGTAATAACCCTGCATTACTAATGGTCCTTTTACACAGATTTCCCCAGGTTCTCCTAATGGAACTTCCTTACCGGTTTCTGGATCGACAAGTTTTAATTCAACATTTAAGATAGGCATTCCCGCAGTACCCAATTTTTTCTCCCCCATAGAAGGGTTCATTGTTGCCACAGGTGATAATTCTGTCATTCCATAGAGCTCTAACAATTTTCCTTTACCCACTATGCTTTCTAATGCTTCTTGAGATTCTTTTGGAAATGGGGCTGCTGCAGAGATGCACGATACTACATTTGAGTGATCTAACCTTTTGAACTTTTTAAAATTAATCAGAATCTGGTATAGCGAAGGAACATTTACTAAAACGGTTGGTTTATATTTTTTCATCTCATTACAAATACCTAAAGCGTCTCTGGGGTTAGCTATAAGTATTTGCCCCCAACCAAATAATAAAGCTGATTCAGAAACTGTTAATCCCGCAATATGAAACATTGGAAATCCTGAACATAACATGCCTTTGCCCACTTCCCATTGAAGCCAAGATTTAATACTTAACATAACTGAAGCACAGTTTCTATGACTCAACATCGCACCTTTAGGAGGGCCGGTTGTACCACCAGTATATTGAATCCAACCAATATCATCCGGAGATATATCAACTTTAGGTAGATCAGTAGAATATTTTGCCAAAACATCATCTTGGAAATGAAGGACGGTTTTTCCCTCTAATGGTGTGATTTCACCCGAGGGGATCTCCCTTACTGCTTTAATTTTTGCTTGATCCTCTTTAGAAAACGAACCAATTACGCTTGTTACTATTACTACTTTAAGTTGAGGTAATTTATCGGCAATTTTCTTTAACCTATGTTCAAAAATTGCATCAAGAGTGACTAATGCAACATTTTTCCCTCCTGTTCCAAGATCTTCTATTTGATAGTGCATTTGGACATCAGACATTAGAGGGCTAACACCTGAAACAATGCATCCAGCTTTAAGCGTGCCTATAACTGAATATATATATTCTGGTGAATTCGGTAAATTTATCCCCACTGCATCTCCCTTTTTATATCCATTTTCAATCAACATGTTAGCAAATTGATTAGAATACCGATCGACTTCACGATAAGTAATTTCTATACCTTGAAAAGCTAACGCCATATTATCAGGATAGTTTTCGAATATACTTCTTAGCATTTCAGGATAAGTAGTTTCAAATTCTTTTGGGTCAAGATCTGTTAGACCTGGATCCCAATTTTTTCGCCAAAATCTACTTTCGTACGGACTTGACATTTTTCAAACTCACATTTTTCCATTTTTGATTAAATAAAAATTAGTTAATATTAATTATTGATAGAATTAGTTATAAAGTTTTGATATAAGTGATCATTTTTCTATGATTTTTATTGGAAGAAGACGAGATCGACTACTTTGAAAATTTAGCCGCTTACTCTCTCTTTTTTGTCGGTATCTTAAAAGCGCGAGCATAATCTTCCTTTTTTATTTTTACTTTTACTATCCTCCCTCCGTCTCCATAAAACGCTCTTACTTTTAAAGAGAATTATGTTTCTTGCTGGAACAAAAATCTTATTGGATTTATATACCTCATATACATATTTCAGAAAATTGTCGGAGTAACCCACTTTTATTTTGAGGGATTCTTCGGTTTAAGTAATGTCGTTTAATTCGGGGTTTAATTTTTATAGAAAAAACAAGAGAATTCCTTTAGTTTCGAGCGGAGATTCAACGCTAGACGAGTTATTGGGAGGAGCTGGCTTTCATAAAAACTTAGTTTATCTACTTTATGGCGATAAGAAAAAACTTGCGAACATTCTATTGACCACTGCGGTTATCGCTCAAAAATCTTTTAACAATGGAGGTTTAGGAGAAGAAATAAAAGTTGCTTTCATTGACGCAAATAACCGCTTTAACCCATATAACGTAAGCAAGTTTGCAGTTTCCCAAAATTTATTCCCTCGGAAAGTATTAGAGAACATTCTTATTGCCCGCGCGTTTACTTGGGATCAAATGGTAGAGCTTTTAGAAAATCGCCTCTCTAAGCTTGAGCATGTCAAAGTTGTTTTAATTTCTGGTATTACTACATTGTTTCAGAGTTACGAAAAGCAGATGTTTGAGGATTTACTGAGAGCTATTAACGGGATTAAAACGATTCTCTCTAAAACAAGACCACTCATCGTTCTAACTGCCCCCCTAAACGAATATTCTCTCTATAGACCTAATGGCGGAAAAATTCTCTCCCACTTCGGAAGTGCATTAGCATTGATAAACGAAGACGAGCGATATACAGAATATGTTCTAGTTCAACATCCTTTTTTGCCAGAAAACCGCCTTTTAAAATGGAAGCCACGTGCTCCAAAAAAGAACTTAGCAAAGTCAATGAAAAATATGACGTTGGATTGCTGGTTTTCCTAAAAATCGAAGATTAAACGATAGTTCTATTATTTCTTTTTGTATAAATTTGGATTCTTTTTTTCAAGAGTCAAAGGATCGCCACCAAATTGAATTTTTCGTCCTTTATAATAAAGGTCTGATTTCTTCTCACAAATTTCATTCCACTTAACAATGCCATGCTTCTTTATCATAAGCAAGTTGTAAATTTTTGAATTGTGAGGTAAGAAAATTTCAAAATTTACGATCGGCTGTAATTTCTCGCAAGGAAAATCTTCACATTCGTAGCAGAATTTATATCCCTTGCTCGTTACGCATTCAAACGTTTTACATACAGGGAAATCTTTTATTTGACCATTCTGCTCCCGGCAACCTTTACACTTATAAACCTTTACTCCCGGGCATCTTTTACAATATATCCCACAAGGGGCGTGCTCCTTTAAATATACACTCATATAACAATACCTATTACTCATTTTATTTTTTATCAAAAATAATTTTATTTATTTTATCCCTAAAAGCCTAGCAGCATTTTCGTAGAGCCATTTTCTTTTAACTTCTTCTTTAAGAGGTAAGTCCATAACGCCATCAGCTAATTGTTTTATTGACATTCCCATAAAAAGCCAAGTTGATCCAAATAGAACTTTATCTTGAAGAACTGAATTACCGAAATGAATAAGTTGCTCCCATCCCGTTCCTTTCATACCTATATACTTAGGAATGTAAGATGCAATATCGATATATATGTTAGGATTTCGCCAAGCAACAGCTACTAATTCGTTTACCCAAGGCCATCCGCCATGTCCCGCAATAATCTTCAATTCAGGAAAATCCTGAGCGACAATATCTAAGTAGATTGGTCTTTCAACCTCCATATTATTAGTGGAATAATTTATAGAAAGGTGAAACCAAATAGGGATGTCAAGTTCCACGCATGTGGAATAAATTGGATACATTTTCGCATGATGGGGCGGTATTCCAAACATAAACGGTCTAACAGCTACGCCTCTAAGTCCTAAATCGTAAGATCTTCTTATCTCTCTTACGGCTTTCATTCGTTTTAAAGGATCAATGCCTGCAAATCCTACGAATTTGTCAGGGTGTTTTTTAACAATATCGGCATAATAGTCGTTTGGAAGCCCAGCAATGCCACTCGGCGTTTCTTCGTCAAGATTAAAAATAACAGCTTTTTCAACGCCCATCGTGTCGAGCAGTTTGACAAATTCATCTGTAGTTGACGTCATTTTTTTTATATTTGGCAAAAAAGGTTTAATCGCATTTCTGAGTTCAGCTGTATTCATTGTTGTTTTCATAACATAAAGTTCTTCTGCCGTTATCCCAAGTAGAGGAGCAACTCGTGGACCAAAAATATCTTGAAGATATCTAGCCATCTGAGGAGGTAACGACACTAAAAGATCGATAAAGACTTCTTCAGTTGGCACATAACAAAGGGAATCAATTATCTTATATTTCATATTTCATCCAATAATTAAATTTTCATTATAATCTTAGAACGTTAATGTTCTATATATTGTTTTTTCGATAGAAAATTAGAAAATTTTCTAAGTATATTTTTTTTAATGTTTCAGAAGACTACCCTTCTGGGTTTGCTTGAAAAACTAAAAAGAAAGTTGAAGTAAATATGTGTGGTAGAACAGTACCAAGCTTTCGTCCTGCGCTTGAACACGAGATCGAAAGCTGGAAGGACTATAAAAGAGCGCTTAGGCCAGAAGATCAAAAAATATTTGATAAATTAATGAACTTTGCGAGAATTCATGCCGATGCTGGCAGTTTAAGCGCTCGCCCTATGCTTTCAGAAATTCTTTTCATTTCGTTTGCGATTGAGCAAGAAAAGAAAATTGGGTTGTTGGAAAAAAAGATTATCAAAATAGAGGAAATAATTAAGGGAAAAGAGTAGAAGTTGGACTCACAGAATGTTTTTGACGGGTGGCTTTTAGATGTATCTACTTTTAGCGAAGGAGTTATCCTTTGGGTAAAAACCTCAAAAGAGCAGAAGGTAATAAAAATATACCAAGAATTCTGCCCTGAATTTTTTGCAGTGCCCAGAAATGAATTCGGTAACGACTTAAAGAGATCGAAATATATCCTTACTCAAAATCTAAATGTAAAAGAGGTGCGGATCTGTGAAAAGTATGCAAAACTGGAAGATCACGAAAAAACGAAAGTTCTTGGTGTCACTGTAACGAAACCCTCGGTATTTAAGAAAACAATAAAAGAAGTTGATAGAATAGGACTTTTTATCTTGCATAATACGGATCTTCCGATTACTCAGATGTATTTCTACGTCAATGACATATTCCCTATGTCTTTCTGTCGTTTCAAAGTTAAAATTGAAAAGGGCAAAGATCAGAGAAGTAATATTTTACGCCTTATTTCTCTAGATTTACAAGATGACAACGAAAAGTTATTCTACGATTTGCCCCCACTAAAAGCCGTTTGGTTAGATGTAAAAATTCAGTACCAAGGGATAAGACCATATTATAACGATCCCATTTCTCATGCTGAAATCAGTATTGTTGAAAACGACGAGAGCAATGTTCCACGAGCAGATGGATACATAAAACGAAAAATATTGATCGATAAAGCAGACGAAGCGGAAACCTTGAAGAGCATAAGCAAAGTAATCGAACATCTCGATCCTGATATAATTCTTACCCAAAATGGGGACGAATTTCTCCTTCCGTATTTAGTTACTCGGGCTTCAGAGAATCGAGTAACAAAAGATCTTTACCTTTCTCGGGATAAAAAGCCATTGGTGAACTGTCTTTTCGATCTTTCCGGTGGTTCAGATCATTATATGTCTTATGGTATAATAAGACGGCGTTCAAAGACTCAAGTCTATTTAACTGGCAGATTTCATTTGGACACAACAACATACGCCAGTCTCCATTTTACGGAAGGAAATATTCCAGGCGTTATTGAAGTCGCCCGTATATCGCGAATCTCGCTCCAAAGATTAAGCCGCATAACTATTGGAGGGGCACTCCAGTCGATTCAATTTTATAACGCTTATAAACTTGACCATTTAATTCCTCCATTCAAGAAAAATCCGGAAGGGTTCAATACTGGAATGGATCTAATTAGAAGCGATCGTGGAGGCCACATATTCGAACCGATCATTGGAGTTTTTGATCAAGTGGTGGAACTAGACTTTTCTTCTATGTATCCTTCTTTAATGGCAAACTTTAATATTTCTTCGGAAACCATTAATTGCAAGTGTTGTAAAGACGACGGTACAGGTGTAAAAGTTCCAGGATTGGACTTTCATATTTGTTCAAAAAGACAAGGAATCATATCGAAATCAATAAGTCTGCCTTTATCAAAAAGATTAAAGTACAAAGAGTATGTCCGCAAAACTGGGAACCTCCGCTATAAATTCACTGACATTGCTCTAAAATGGGTACTCGTAGTCAGTTTCGGGTATTTAGGGTTTAAAAATGCTCGTTTCGGAAAGATCGAAGCTCATCAAACGGTTTGTGCCTTTGCTCGTGAATTCCTTATGCGCTCTGCGGAGATAGCAGAAGAATATGGCTGCAAAATTATTCACGGTATTGTGGATTCTGTTTGGCTTAAAGACACAAAAAGTAGGACTCCCGAGGAGTTCGAAGTAGTAACTAAAAAAATTGCCGAAAAAATAACTGAACAAGTGGGTATTCCAATGAGCTGGGACGGAAGGTACAATTTTATCGTTTTTCTTCC
>JAHQWH010000234.1 GCA_029856105.1 Promethearchaeia archaeon
CCACTGAGCGTATAATTTTGCCTTTATAATATCTTTATCGGGAGCATTTAAAAAATGAAACTTTTCTTTTAATTCTGCTGGCTTCTTTTTAGACTGTAAAACCATCGATTCTTTCAAATCCAAACCAGCACAGAACGCTCTCCCTTCTGCTTTTAATATAACAACACGACAATCTAAATTAACCATTAAAGAGTCAAATAATGCGTGCAAATCTTTAATCATCTGAAACGACATAGCATTTAGTTTATCAGGACGATTAAGCGTTAGTATTCCAATTCCGTTTTCTTTTAATTCAAATTTAATTGTATCAAAACTCAATCTTTTTCACTTTATTTTCTATTTGATTAAAAATGAAATATTTAATTATTGGTTTAAAAAATATAAGAATAATGATAATATATTAAATTTACTTTATATTTTCATCGGGGAAATCATCGATTATTGTATCTTTCTTCTCGTTCAAGATCAAATCTCCTTGATTCTATAAACAAAGATCTACCTTCTCCCTTAAGAATTCCTTGAAATTTTTTAATATTATTGAGAAATTCTTCTTTATTTACTTTTGTTACTTTTTCTTCAAGTAGGAATTCAATTGCCTCGTCAGAAGTAATTCTTCTTCCCATTTTTTCTAAAGTCTATTTATAAGTTCAAATATCCTGTTTTTGATTTTTTTTTTAAAATCTGAATAATAGTGTTTGCCATAATTTATTCACTTTATTATTCTTATTATAGCTATTATAGTCGCTATAATTATTATAGAATTCTAATTTCTAAATTCATGTGTATCATTTAAAATAAAGTTGTTTCATTACCTTAATGTAAAATTAAGATCTTGGAAATAGAATATTAAATGGTGTGAATACCTAAATTTATATTATATTTTTAATGAATAAAAGATATGAAATCTTCCAAATTACTTTTTACTTTGCATGCTCTAATTCAGAAAGTAAAAAAGAATTGGGGTAATTTTTTAGGGGCATTTATCGTACAATCTATTCTTATCTTAATTTTGAGTGTTGAAATGATTTTAAGTATGTTTCCAAAGCTTTTATTCGCTTTTTTTATAATACTGTGTTTTATAGGGCTCTGTTATATTATAGACATCCCTCTAGAAAAATATACAACTAGAAGAAGAGACATTGTATTATTTGCTACAACTATAGCTGACAATGTAGATAAATTAATAGAACCATTTTCAAAAGTAGGAATTGCTTGGGGAACTTGTATAACTCTTCAGAAATCTCCAAATCTTCAGGAAGGTTGGTCGTTTAAAGAAGTAGAAATTGAATTTGAAAGAACGATCTATCCCTTCGAAAAAAAACTAGAGGAAAAATATAACCAGTTTATGAATAATAACTCTGGGGAATTTAAAGATGATGGAGACAAGTTAATGCTTACAATAAACCCTAAAGCTTTTGATGAGGCAAAAACACTTACTTTAAAAGGTCAGCTTACAAAATATAGCAGAATAATTTTCTTTATTGAAGAAGTTATAAATGATGTTGCTGAACGCAATAAATACATTAATTCTCTATTTTTAACTAAAGATGATATAGAATTTCCCCATTCGTTATGTATACATGCAGTTATAACTACTAAAGATAAAAAAGTTTTATTTGTTAAAAGATCTCCTAAAGTTATCTATTACCCGAATAAATGGGCCGTATCTTGTGAAGAATCTGCACAATCTACTGACTTAGATAATAAAAATCCAATTTTATTTTGGGCAAAACGTTTACTTAAAGAAGAATTGGGAGTCGATGAAAACGATTATTCTGAAGAAAACCTGAGATTATTATCTGTATTTCTCGAATCAGAAATTTTAAACATTACATTATGTATGATATTAAAACTTAATATATCATCATTTTTATTAGATAATATTCTTAAGTCGCATAAAAAACTGGATGATGAATTTATAGAATGGAAATTCTTAACTTATGAAGAAGCTGCTGCTCTACTTCTTAAGCCAACAATAAATTTCCACCCAACAACACAATATCGAATATACATGAGTCTTCTTCATCTGTGGGGATTTGACAAATTAAAAACTTATATAATTAAATTAAAAAAAAAAGTCACAATAAAAATAGCTGACTAAAATCATAGTGTTGGCTCGGGGGAGATTTTGGATCTCTTTTTTCGAAAAAAGTAAATATTTAACCAGATAAATTTTACAGATAGCTTAAAGTCTTTCTAGCTATAGTAAACAACGTATGTAAATGAGTTTCAGTTAAATGAAAGTGCAATTCCCAATTATCTTCAGTTAAATAATCACTTATAGTAAAAATAGCTCCAGCTTCGACATTCAAATGCTTCGCTACTGCAAATATGGCCGCGGCTTCCATTTCGACCGTTAGAACACCTTCTTCTTGATATTCTTTAATCTCAGCTAGAGTTTCGCGATAAGGTGCGTCGATCGTCCAACTTGTTCCCGTATGGTAACTTATGTTCAAATCTTTTGCGACTTTAATCATTTTTTCTGTTAACAATTGAGAAGGATAAGAATATTTTTCACTTGGTAAATAATGATGAGATGTTCCCTCATCTCGAATCGCTTTAGTACAAATTATATTGCTTCCTAATTGTAAATCTTTTTGTAAAGAACCAGCTGTTCCGATTGAAAGAAACGATTTAATTCCAAACGCGTTAAGTTCTTCCATTAAAATTGCTACTATAGGAGCCCCAATTCCAAAATTGCCACATATACCAATCTGATTGTCGTTTTCATTTAACAAGTAAAAATAATCTCCAAAAATGTTATCAATTTTTTTAAGAGAATAATTTTCTATTATATAGTTAAAGATAGTAGGAGAATAACACATTATTACCCCCTTAGGTGGATCTATATCGGGATATCTTCCAAGTTCTTTTTTATACTTCCAAAAATCTATAGCGTTAACAAAAGATTTCTCGCGGTATTTATTCGGAAAATTTGGAAAGGTCATATTTTTTGAAAAGTTTTAGAGAATTTGAAATTACTTAAAAAATGCTATACATCAAATTTTATCCAATAAACTAAGCCAATTAGGTAACTCTTGAATATTATTATTTCTAATATTGATCTTCTCAATCGATTTTAAATCACTCAAAACATCTGGGACGGTTGAAAAGTCATTCCAACTTAAATCAATATTTTCAAGGTGAGAAAGCTCACTCAAAGAATCGGGTAAATTTGTCAAATAATTACAGCTTAGATTCAGATATTTTAAATTCTTCAATAAACTAATCGATGACGGTAGTTGATTTCTCAACGACAAACTCAGCTCTAAAATGTGCTTATCTTTGATTATACAAACTATATTTTCGTCGTAGATCAATTTATTAACTGATTCCCAATAAAAAAGGTTGTTATTGTCTATATTTAATCCCAAATCTAATAAAAAAGGAACTTCCTCAGGAATAAGGTTATACTTTAAAGCGATTTGCTCTAACCTCTGAAAATATAACTGATTTAAAGCTTCGAACAAATAATTCTGGTGATTTTTTAACATATGGCCAAGTAAACTTAGTACTTTGGACGATTTATCGTTTAGAATAGTCCATTCTAAGGATTTTAAACCCACTTCTAAGTAATTTGATAATATAATTTCAGCAGAAATTATCCTAATATCTTCGTATTCATCAGAAATTAGGCAACTTTCTATTATTTTAAAAATAGCCTGATTTTTAACATTTAGTTTGTTTAAAACATTTAGACTTTCTAATCTTAAGCTTGTATCATCAGATTTTTCTATAATTGAAATCAGAAATTCAATAGCTTCAAACTTTGTTATTTTATTCTTAATTATTTTCTGGTAAATACTATTTGGGTTTAAGGTATCTTTCATTTCGAGTTAAATGCTAAAATATTTTATATGTTAAATAATATAATAAAAAATTTTAAGATAATAGTAATCCACTTAAAGCAATTTCCACTTATTTTTTAAAATTTAAAAATCTTTATTGGATTGAGAATTTATAATAATAGTTATTTATACATTTGAATTAAAATTTCAGGTAAAAAATTGATTGCTAGAACTGATTCGAATCGAGTCCTAAAGTTAAAGAATAATTTACTATCAAGCAAGTACGAACTCTGCGTTGAACGCATGAGATTTTTCACAGAGATTTATAAAGAATACCCTGACGATCCAGAAGTAATTAAAAGGGCGAAGGCAGTTGCGCATACATTAAAAAATATGACGATATTTATTAGAGACGATGAGCTACTTGTTGGAAACGAGACGAGTAAAAATTTAGGGGAAAAAATTAATCTCGATCTCCAGAAATACAACAATAGTTTAGAAAAGAGAACTACATTCAAAAAACTAAGAAGACGGAAATTGCAACCTTTTTATATCGAGGAACCTGAAATTGACGAGTTATTAGAGATAATACCGTTTTGGAAAGGAAAATCCTTAATAGGTAGCCGGATCAATAGAAGATTGCGCGAAGAAAAGATAATCACGGGAGAAGGCCAAATCGCGACTCTAGCACCAAATATATCCATTCAAATTGGAACTACAGAAGGGCATATATGTGCGGGATACGAAAAACTTTTAAAATTAGGATATAAAGGTATCATTGAAGAAGCTGAATTATTTCAATCGCGATTAAATAAAACCGACGAAGAGTATCAAGACAAGTTTAATTTTTACGATTCTGTTAAAATATATTACGGAGCGGCAATAGATTTTGCCCAGAGGTTTTCAGACCTCTCACACAATATGATAAAAACTCAAAATGACGATGTGCGGAAAAGCGAGCTCAAAATAATTGCAGATATGATGATAAAGTTCACTAAAGAACCTCCCGATTCATTCTACGAAGCTGTTGAATTTATTTGGTTTTCTCAAAATATCGCAAATATAATCTTTCAGCGAAGTGTTGTAGCTCTAGGTCGATTAGATCAGATACTATGGTCTTATTACGATAATGATCTTAAAAGCGGGAAAATCAATCGGGATACCGCCTTAGTATTAATAGAAGAATTAAATTTAAAGCTAACATGGAATGTTACTTTGTTACCGGCAGATATTTCGCTAATAGCTAATGCCCTTGGTCAGAATACACAAACAATTACTATTGCAGGAATGAAAACAGATGGAAACGACGCAACAAACGAGCTATCATTCCTATTTCTTGAAGCTTACAAAAACATAAAGGTTTTTACCACCGACTTATCGGTTAGAATTCATAACAACACGCCAGAACATTTCTTGGAAGAAGCTATTAAAGTTTTTAAGTACACATCGGGGATAGCTTTCTATAACGATGAAATCATCGTTCCAGGGCTTAAAAAAGCAGGATATTCGCTTGAAGATTCTCGGAATTACGTTTTAATAGGATGTGTAGAGCCCACAGGTCAAGGAAATAGCTTCTCGGCAACTGCTCGTATGTTTATGAACTTACCAGGTGTGTTAGAATTAACGCTAAACAACGGATATAGCAATTTATCGGGAAAAATTGACGGTTTACAAACTGGTGATCCGGCGGGGTTTTTATCTTTCGAGGAGCTATACGACGCTTTTACTCGTCAACTTAAACATAACATTGAATTCTCTGTCAAAATAGCAGAGGTGGGAGATCTTGAAGCCATGAAATACGCTCAGCACCCATTTATCTCCGCTACATTAGATGGTTGTTTAGAAAATGGAAAAGATTACGTGTGTGGAGGTGCTAAATATAATTTTTCTTCCATAACTGCTTACGGATTCGCTACTTTAGTTGACTCATTATACAACATAAAGAAGATTATTTATGATCAAAAATCAATGTCATTACCCGAATTAATTGAAATTTTAAATTCAGACTTTAAGGATAACGAAGTAACTCGTCAAAAGTTAATTAATAATTACGAAAAGTGGGGAAACGATAAAGCCGAGATCGATTCCTTTGCTATTGAATTGTGGGACTTATTTACACAAGAAGTAGCTAAACATAATTCGATAAGAAATGGTCAATACAACGCTGGAGCGTATTCAATGGGCGTCCATGTATATGAAGGAATTTTAACGCGCCCAACCGCCGATGGCAGAAAAGCGGGAAGACCAATATCAAATAGCTTATCACCGGTAAATAACGTTGAAAAGAATGGAATCACTGCGGTATTAAATTCAATAGCAAAATTAAATTACGATTACGCTATGAATGGGATCGCGGTTAATGTGCGAATACACCCACAAAATTTAGAAAGTCAAGAAAGTGTTGAAAAGTTTTATCACTTATTAAAATCCTACTTTGAAAAAGGAGGTATGCAAATTCAACCTACTGTAGTATCAACTGAAACGTTAAAAGACGCACAAATCCACCCCGAGAATTACACTGACCTAATCGTCAAAGTTGGTGGTTATAACGCTACATTTATTGATCTAGGAAAGCCCATTCAGAACGACATAATCGATAGATTAGAAAATAAATTTTAATACTCAATGTTAAGGAAGCCGATTACCTTATTATCCTCATTCATTATTGAAGCTTAATTTTTAAAATATTTACAAAATTTTTATATTTAAAGAAATTAAGTGTACATTATGCCAGATATAAAATTGTTAATAAATGGAGAAAATATCCCATTAAATCCAATTATGACTACGATTCTAACCAATATTAACTTAGGATTTATTGGTGCGTTAAAAAAAATTCCAGAAGATAAAGTAGAAGTGAAAATCGAAATCATATTATAATTTATTTTTTTTTTAATATTTTCGCACTTTAAAAAACATTTTTGATCCTTTTAGATAATGTTTTATTTGTCTTTAATTCAAAAATGTTAAAAACTTCACTTTCTTATTTAATATTCAGAAATTCATTTTAATAAATAGAGTGAATCACTATGCAATCTAAAGTAAATTTAGAAAGTGCCTATGAAAATTTACGCGAGCATCTCGATAAATATCCTATTGGATTTCCGTCATCCAAAACTGGAGCAGATATTAGAATTTTGAAGCATTTATTTGAACCCAATGAAGCAATAATCGCTACAATGTTAACAGATAAATTTACAACTTTAGAAAAGATTTACGAGAGATCTAAATTGGACATGAATATTTCCGAATTGAAAGAAAAGTTGGATACAATGGCAAGCAAGGGAGCAATCCATTATAAAACCGTAGATGGGGAAAAACACTATGCAAACGCTTATCTTGTTATTGGAATGTACGAATATCAACTAAACAGGCTCACACCAGAATTCTTAGAGAATATGAGTGAATATGCCGGAAATGAATTTGGTATAGAACTATTTGGAACGAAAATCTCACAATTTAGGACTGTTCCAGTAGAAAAAAGTGTAACAGCAGAACACAGCTTACCTACTTATGAAGAACTTGAAAAGATCGTAAACAATTCTCCTGGCCCTTATGTCTTGATAGAATGTATCTGCCGGAAAGCTCATAAAATGGGAGATGAAACTTGTAAGGTTACTTCACGTAAGGAAACTTGTTTTGGAATGGGAGAGATGGCTGATATGTATATTAATGAAGGGTGGGGAAGAGAGGTGACTCGACAAGAAGCTCTCGAATCTTTACGAATGAATCAAGAAGAGGGTCTGGTCTTCCAAGCAGAAAACATTATAGATCCAAAATTCATATGTAGTTGCTGTGGATGTTGCTGTGGAATTTTAACAAATTTAAAAGAATTTCCAAAGACCGTGGATTTTTTTTCAACTAATTACTATGCTCAAATTGATGCAGATGCGTGTTTGGGATGCGGAACGTGTATAGATGCTTGTCAGATCGACGCGATCAAAATGAAAAATGATATTTCCAAAGTAAATAAAAGGAGATGCATTGGATGTGGAAATTGCGTCCCTATTTGCCCCGAACAAGCGATTCAATTAATTAAAAAAGATAAAGTTGAAATTCCTCCCGATACTGAAGATGAACTCTTTGTAAAAATTCTTGCTAAGAAAAATGAAATTAAATCAAACTAAAATCCTTTTTTTTAATATTTTGCCACTTTAAAACAATTTCTTTTTTTTATCAAATAAAAGAATTAAATGAGACAAATTACTTAATTAGAAAGTTTTAGATAAATTAAGCTACATTTATAGAATATGAAGAAGAAGAAAAGTATAGATTTCAATAATAGTTCGTTATGTTTTATTCCAGTCCCAGTTTATTTAATTACTACTATAGATGAGAATAACATCAATAATATTGCTCCATATGGGATGGTTATGCCTATCTCCTACAATCCTCTTATAGTTAGTGTTGGTTCGGCAAAAAATAGAGACACATATAGAAATATCTTAAAAACAAATGAGTTTGTTCTAAACGTACCAAGTGTAGAACTTTTAAAAAAAATAAATAGAACAGCTGATCCAATTCCATCAGCTGAAGATGAATTTATTCACGCTGACTTAACTCCAATTAAATCAAAAATAGTTAAACCTCCAAGAATTGAGGAGTGTAAATCGCATATGGAATGTAAGACGATATGGATAAAAGAAGCTTCAAATATGTGCACAGATAGAGTTATAATTACTGCAGAAGTAGTTGCGTTATCTCTAGATGAAGATCTTTTTATAAAAAATCTTTGTGAGCAAAAAGGACTTATGAAACCTTTATATTACGAAAAGCATTCATATTTTTCACTTGGCGGATATATAGGTAGTCGAAGAATGAGATGATTTCTTAGTTGATATCATAACATTTGCTATAGAAATAGTGAAAATATCAAATTTAATAAAACTCTTTCCTTCTATTAGTGGATTGAGTATTTATACTTTTAAATATTTAAATAATTTGATGGATATTCATAAAACTAAATGAGGAAAAGAAAAGAATAAGAATGATCATCATCAAATGTGCTAAATGTAAAGAGTATATTATTAAATACGAAAAATTGGGAAAAAGAAACATCCATAGTTGTTATAAAAGCTATATTCAAAAATATTATATGCCACATAATAATAAATATTCTAATTGTGAAAAATTAATAGCAACTAATCGAGGAAATTATATTAAAATGAACAATCATAAATTTACTTATTCTAAAAGAATTAATTAATTAATTATGGTGATGATAAAGTGAATTTTTCAGAAGAAGATGTTCACAATAAGTTGGAAGAAGTAAAGCATCCTTTTATCAATTGCACATTAACAGAGTTAGGGATAGTTAAAAAAGTAACGGTTAACGATAATAGCGTGGTTGCGACTATTGCATTACCTTTCCCTAATATTCCTATCAAAGATACGCTTATATCTAGCGTAAAAACAGCTCTAGAGGAACTTGGTGCGAAAGTTGATACGAAAACAACAATAATGACGCAAGAAGAACTCCAAAACTTCTTAGATTTGGAAAAAAAGAATTGGAAGTAAAAAAAAAATTTTTATATTAATATTTTAGCACTTTAAGAAACATTTTAGGGTTTTTTAAATAATTTGATGGTTATTCATAAGAATAAATGAGGAAAAGAAAAGAATAAGAATGATTATCATCAAATGTGCTAAATGTAAAGAGTATATTATTAAATACGTGAAATTGGGAAAAGGAAATGTCCATCGCTGTTATAAAAGCCGTATTCAAAAATATTATGTGCCACTAAACAATAAAGAGTTAAAATGCCCTAATTGTGGAAAAGTAATAGGAACTGATAGAGGATATTATATCAAAATGAACCATCATACATTTACATACTCTGGAACAATTAATTAATCTTAGAAAACTATTTCAATTTAGAATCCTCGCTCCCATCTGGAAGAATGTAATCGGGAGATATAAATCCCTCTTCTTCAAATCTTTTTTTCCGAATACAATTTTTACCTTCGTTCCAGCAATAATTCTCAACCCACTTTTTATCTATCAAACCTTTATCAAAGGCTCCTTTCATCGCAGATGTCTCATCATACCAGCGACAAAAAAATTTCTTCATATCACTTATAAACATTATATTACTATTATTTTTGTCTAAAAGGGAATTTAAATTGAAAATCGATGACTATCAATTAGCAGCAGAATGGATTTTGGAATCTAAGAATACAGTACTTTTTACAGGAGCAGGAATTTCTGTCGAAAGTGGAATTCCACCTTTTCGTGGTGAGGATGGACTATGGAGTAAATATAATCCATCTTTTTTATTGATGAGTAATTTTAGGAAATATCCAAAAAAATCTTGGGAATTGATATATGAAATTTTTTATGAGTTTTTCAATCAAGCAACTCCAAATGAAGCTCATTATATCATAACAGAACTAGAAAAAAAAGGATTAATTAATGGTATAATTACCCAAAATATAGATAATCTGCATCATAAAGCAGGTAGTAAAAGTATTGTAGAATATCATGGAACATCAAGAACCTTAACCTGTTTAAATTGTACTCAAAAATTTAATAGTAATAACCTTGTAAATAAAGAAAAATTACCTCCTCACTGTCCCAGTTGTGATGGTTTGCTAAAACCTGATTTTGTATTTTTTGGTGAACCAATTCCCGCTGAAGCTCAAAATCTTTCGAATAAATACGCTTCGACAGCCGAATTGTTTATATTAGTAGGAACTACTGGAGAAATAATGCCTGCTTCTTTAATTCCATATCTTGCAAGAGAGAAAGGTGCACGAATTATTGAAGTCAACATTGAACCTACTAAATACACTCAGTCAATTGTTGATATTTTTTTAAAAGGAAAAGCTACAGAAGTATTTATGAAACTCAAAAAAATACTTTAATTCTAATAATACTTCTCCTTTCTTAGATTTTAACAGGAGAAAGCCTATATTGTAATTAAAAATTATAAAAAAAGGTTTTAGATTTTAAGTTAGATAAGCTTTTATCTTATTGTTATAAGCTTTATAATAATCAATTAAAAAATATTAAAAGTGAATATAAAAAATGGTAGAAACCGTGATATTGTGTAAGGAGGGAACAATTAACTCTTATCTAAGTGCCCTCGTTATTGCAATGAATAAAAAGAAGAAAGGAGAAGATGTAAATGTTGTGTTTATGCAAGAAGGATTAGCAGCTCTTGTGGACAAAAATTTTAGATTTATACCTGGTTTGGAACCACATGCGAAAGATATAGAGAAAAATGCGGCTATGATGGGTATCCCTTCAGATCCTTTCGAATTAATAAAAGAGGCAAATAAGGTAGGAGTTCCCTTATATGCTTGTCAAGCATGGATGAAACTTCTAGGTGGAAAACCTCCAAAATTTTCAATTCCGGATGGTTTGCAGAAACTGGAGTTATCAGAATTAATAACGGCGCTAGATGAAGCAAAAAAAGTGTTTTCAATTTAAATTGAAATTTAAAATCCGATAATTATTAAAAAAATAGAAAAAGAGATATATCTTTAGCTGATCTTATATTGCGTTTTTAAGAAGTTTATGATGAAATTCTTGACTTTAGCGCGATCAGGCATACTTGCGATCATTCCATACATTGCAGAATCACCTTCAGAAACCTTTTCAGGGTGTTTCCGCACTTCTGAGATTGCCTTTCTTAAATCATTTAAAAATCCATCAGTAACATCTGCGTGATGAGGATTTACCATCATATGCAGAGCAGAAGGGAACTGTATTCTATCTAGATGCCAGCCTTTTTTATCTAATTCATCACCCAATTGAAATATGTTGATTTCATCTGATGTAAACGAAAAAACACTCATTACCGGATCTCCAATAATATGTAGCTCTGGAATGCTGTTTATACCTTCAATTAATTTTTTAGTCGCTTCCATAACAATTTTTGCTAGCTTCATATATCCATCCATCCCTAAAGATTTCATGGCAACCCAAGCTGCTGCTATTGCTCCTCCTGGGCGTGTCCCTCGCATTGTTGTTGAGATATATACTCCTCCAGACCAATCTGTATATACTGAAAATTGGTGTTTCCATAGCTTATCTGTACGATAAAGAATGACTGATGCCCCTTTTGCTCCATATCCATATTTATGAACATCTGCTGACATAGATGTTACACCTGGAACTGAAAAATCGAAATCGGGGAGTTCATAACCTAATTTTCTAACAAATGGCAACATAAATCCCCCAAGGCATGAATCAACATGCATTCCAATTCCATGATCCTGTGCTAGTACGGCCAGTTCTGAGATTGGATCAACAACACCTCTAGGAAAATCGCACGCTGAGCCAACTATTAATATTGTGTTTTTATTTAATGCTTTTTCCATAGCTTTTATATCTGCGCGGTGAGTTTTTTTGTCTACTGGTATTTTTACTGCCTTTACATCAAAATAATCTGCACCCTTATAAAAAGCAGGATGTGCAGAACTTGGTAATAGTATTTCTGGTTTTTTAATTTCGGGAAACTTATCTCTTGCCCAATCCCTGTATGTTTTTACTGCCAATGCTATACTTTCTGTACCTCCAGAGGTTAAACTTCCACAACATTTTCTATCTCCTCTAAACAGGTCAACAGCCATAGAAACTACTTCTGTTTCAAACTTTTTTAAGCTTGGGAATGCTAATGGACTTAAGGCATTCTTCGAGAAAAACATATTATAACTTTTTTTAAGTAGTTCAGTGTGTTTATCTGATGCATGATAAACCAAACTCCAAACTTTTCCTTCTTCCCATTTTACGTCATCTTTACTAATTTCTTCCATTTCTTTTAAAAGATGCTCGCCAGGAATACCATTTTCAGGAAAAACTACTTTAGGTCTAACCATTTTAATTCATCTACTAATTATTTTTTTTATATTTTTATGTTCAATCTAAAGCTTAATAAACATTTTCACTAAATAATTTTTAAATTTTTAA
>JAHQWH010000235.1 GCA_029856105.1 Promethearchaeia archaeon
ATGAATATTGGAGTAATCGTTATGGTAAATCTTGGCGTGGAACTACGCCGATGTGATCAGGGGTTTTGGGGCGCGAGCCCCGTGCGGGGAAACTCGCACGCGGGGTTCCTAAAAGAGGAAGAGGATAATAATATCCTCTCCTTATTTAACTTGAAGAGTTGCAAAATTCTGAAATCCAAAATTTTTCTTAAATTTTCTTTTAAATAGCTTCACTAGTTAAGCAATGAAAACACCAAAATAGTTTAATAAAGATGTATGTCAATCAAAAATTAGATGTTTGGTCAAATTTTTATTGGGAACGCGTTTCTCGAAACATTGGCCCCATAACTTATCAAGAACAAGAAACGATTAGGACTTCAAGGGTCGCAGTTCTCGGAGTTGGTGGGTTAGGCGGACCACTTGCCGAGAACCTCGTGAGAGCGGGGTGTCAAAACTTAATAATTTGCGATTTCGATGTTTTTGACGAGTCTAATTTGAACCGTCAAAATTGTACCATTGAAGACATCGGTAAAAGAAAAATTGATGTTATGGAAAATTTCTTGCGAAAAATTGACCCTGAAGTTAATATTAAGAAATATTTTAAAATTAGTGAAGGAAACATAAATTCCGTACTTAAAGGCGTGAAGGTGGTGGCATTAACTTTAGACGACCCCGCAACTTCGATCTTTATCGCTAGAGAGTGTCGGAAACGAATGATTCCCATGATTGAATCTTGGGGGGTCCCTTTTCTTTTTACTTGGTGGTTCACTCCCAATAGCGTTGATTATGAGAACTGCTACGGTTTAGACACATATCATTACAATTATTCCGAGCTTGCAAACATGAAAAAGGAGGTAAATTTCGCCGTCTACCAAGCCTTATTACCGAAAGTTTTTCGAATGCCAGGTGTCAGAGAAAAGTACGACCGAGAGCCTGGGGCATTTGAAATGATGATGTCTGGGGAAATTGGAGCTCGCTCGTTTGCACCATATGTAAGAATAACTTCTGACTTTCTTTCGGTGGATGTAATTTTTTCTGGCATTCTTAAATTAAAGCCAATGAATTTAGCTCCTAACCTTAAGGGATTTGATTACATACAAATGAAAGTTCACGATTCTGTATTAATAAATTAAGTTTTAATCTTTTCTTAATTTCGCTTCTAATTGGTTAACTCGATTTGCTAAGATTTCTAAAAGTTCGTTTCTCTCTTCTAATTTTTGTTTTAACTCGAAATCCACTGTTTCAGGTTCTTTCTCTCGTTTTTTGCTATTGATATAAAAAAGCACGAATTCCTTAAGATCCTCAAGCATTCGAGACCGACATAAAAGAATTTCTTTTTTCAATTGCCTAGGTTGGACTTTTCCTTTAGCAAACTCACCAACAATGTTTTTGAGCTCAGATAGCTCGTCCTCGTCGAATATTATTTTTTCTAGTACCTGCTCGAAATCTTCGGTTTTTTGACTTTTCGCCATTAAAACGCTTCCTCCTCCTCTCCTTCTAAGTATTGCTTGAACTTAGCAAATAGTTCCGAATACTTTTCAAAAATCTCGTTGTTATTCGTTTCTATATTATGTTCTTCGAACTTAGTCTCTTCGCATTTTATTAAAAATTCCTTTAAATATTCTTCAGAGAACGGAAATTGTTCTATTTTTGTTATGGAACCGATAAACTTTTCTATATCGGCGCTAGTAATCGCGTAGTTAACGCTATAATAAGAATTGTATGTAGCGTGAAGGAACTTTCTCAAGAGATTCTTACCGATTTTTAGCGATTTTTCGAATTTTTCGCTTTTAACAGATTGATGCATTTTAAAATATTCGTAGTAGAAGATTGGGGCGAAATGTTCGGCAAAAGCGTTCTTTAGGTTTTTAGCGTTAATTCGTTCTCTCTGTAAAGAATTTTCGGAACTATCGGATTCCACATCGAGTGGTTCATACGAGACCACAGCGTTTCTTTGGGCTTCGTAGTAATCTTCTAAAGCTTCCTTGTAGTGCGGTCCGACCGCGAAAGAAGTTTGTAGCGATTCTGAACCGCTTGCTCTTTGAGGATGGCTCTCAACCAAGTATCGATGTCTTACCAAAATATCAAACGTTTTATTTTTGATCTCTTTTTCCCTTTTTTTATCTTTCGTTATTTTTAAAATGTACGGATGCAACCATTCCGTTAGCTCCTTTCTAACTTTTTGCTCGTAAAGGTTACCTACTTGGTCTAACTTTTTCAAGTTGTTTAGAAATTTTATTATCCCCTCGATTAACACGCTATACTCTCCGAAATCTTTCTGGAACAAAGTCTTTTCTGCCCTTTGGATTATTTGTTTCTCGGTGTTTTCCAAGTCGTAGCCTTGATTTCCCATGTAGGTCACTATTTCTTCCCAAGACAGTGGACTCGTTTCTCTAAAACCTTTCAAGTCGAATTCTACAGGAAAAGGTTGATAAATGTCCTCTCGTTTAACCACAGCCTCGTTTTTTTTCATGCTCTCAATGTACCTCAATTGGTAGCCTTCGTTTCTACTGTGACTATAGTACCCCGTCCCGTGAAGAGCTTCCAAGTTCATTAGAGAACTAAATACTGCGCTATCTCTTTTATCGGTCGCTTTAAAAGTAACTATGTTCTCGAAATAATTGAACGCGTTAGGATGTATATATCTAATTTGAGAAATCGAACAGATCGTCCCAAAACCTTTTTGTACGAAAGGTTCGAGAAACTTATCGATTTTACCGTAATGCATTTTTTTGTCTAGAAAAAACCCATCGAAAAGTACATCTAAATGCGGTACAATCAAAAACTTAGGGTAATAAGTTTTGTCTGTTTTTAAGTAGTGAATAAATTTAGATATAACTACGAACGCGAAGTAGCACTGTTTGTCGTAATCCTTTACTTCCGAAAGATCTATAATTATTGTTTTGTCGTGTGTTATAAACTCGTAAGAAGGAGTAATTTCTTGCTTCTGTTGCTGTTGGTGGTGAATGAAGCTCATATCTTGGGGAGTAAATTCCTTGAAAAATGTTAGTAGCGTATCGGTAATAGGTGACTTCTCCCACTCCTTCATGGTAGTTAGGTCTAAAATTAAAGTAGATATGTCTATATCGGGATTGCGCAAGATAGTATTTTTAAAGGTCTCGATCGTCCTCTCGTCTTTTTTGAAACATAACGCGTAAGCATCGAACATGTAGTCTAAATAGCCTGGGTTGTCTTTGTCGTAGGGAATTTCCGAATGAAGAGGGTTAATTACGAAAGTTTTTCCAAGTTTGTGGTACAAAACATTTTTCTCGTATATCGTACCTTCGAAAACGCGCATTAATTTAGACCAATTACCGGTGAAATCGAAAACTATTGAGGGATACCCCGCTCTCACGAGTTCCGCAACGATTTTCTGACACAAAACTTCTCTACTCGAATTTTTCCCGTTTGTTATTAATAGGGTGCGTAACTGCTCGAGAGTGAACCCCATTGGAACTTCGTTTTCTAAGAACTCAGTGTTTATGGTGTGCCCAATAGTAATAAAGTTGGTTAATTGTAAGGGGGAGTTAAATTCTGCGGCTAACCTCGTCTCGACTCCCTTTTTGAATTGGTCAGAAACTTCTGTTATAAACTGAAGGGTTTTTCCTTGAAACATCAAATAGTTTAAGTGAGTACCGTTCCTCCTATAAAACTTGTTTTTGAGCGTTTCGAACAAGAGGCCTGATTCTAACTCGTTTCTTCTAAGCTGTTTTAACTCGTAAGTAACAAAAAATTGTTTAAAGCTTTTTCGCAACACCAAATTTTGACTTTTTAACTTCTGCTCTATCTCGTCAATAATCTCATAGTCGAGAGCAAGAGCTTTTAAGACTACCGAAGTAGAATAAGTTATTATTGTGCTCCAGATGCCCGAGCGAGAGTTTAGCCAATTGTTTCCATCTATAACCGATTCCGTTCTCATTAACAATTTTTTCTGCTCTACATCTTTTAGGAACTTAAAGCCTTCTTTATCGAACTGATGGAAAGTTAAAGGGGTTAGTTGAATCGTGGTGGTAAAAGGCATTTTTTTGTGAATGAGTGCTTCGTAATACTTACTTGCAGAGCAATAAGGCGGTGGGTGGGTGAAATACATATTGTTTATTTTTATTCCGCCTATTATTTTTCCTTCGACTTGATAAAAAATAGTCTCAGGCGCTTCTGATACATTGAAAAACTTAACATCAGAAAAGGGATCGATGATTTGGATATCGTTCGATTTAAATAATTTGTTTTTAATTAAAAAGAAAAATAACTCGCGCCACCAAATTACTACTATTGTTATAAGAATTGTAAAAGTCGCTAAAGAATGTATTACTACGGTTAAATTAAATGTTAAAAGCAACCGATCCAAGCATATAACAATCGCTAAAATGTAGCTTGCTTTCAACACCGTAGGGATTGTTTTTGGTTTTATCGTTTTACAACTAATTTTTTTCGAGTCTTCTTCGCTTTCTATGTCTTGCTTTAAAACCGCAATTCTATAGGCTTTTATCAACTCTTTTTCGGAAAGCTGAACTATGTTAAAGTGGTGGAAGTTGGAAGCAAACGCCGATTCTAAGGAGATCGCATAATCTCGGAGCTTCTCAACCATTTTTATTAATTTTGATTCGGTAATTCTCCCCTTGATGTTGTAAAAAGTGCTGAAGTAAATTATCGTTTCAAAAGCCGAAGTTTCAGAAGTATCGCTGTTATTTCTTGATTGAAGCGATCTTTGAATTACTTGATACGAGAACGGCACTTTGAGAGCGTGTAATCCTTTAAAAAACCGGTTTGTGTTAGCGTGAACATTTTCTGGAATAACATTTATCTTAAAAATCCGAACCCCGGTAGTGCTGAGCTCTTTGTGGTTCGTAAAAAACAACACGGACTTGTCGTATTTAGCCTGCCAAAAGATGAAGTCCCCAAATGGCTCAAATGAGCGAGAATCAAATAAGTGGCGCAAGCTAAAGAAATTCCTGTGGAACGCCATAATAAAACTAATCGTCACAATCCCTGCAATTCCGATGGAAAGCGCGAGGTTATAAGTCGCGTATAGCACAGAGGTAAAGAATAACAGTCCTATTACTACTAAGGAAACTGCTTTGAGAATAGTCTCGCTCGTGCTAACGTCTTTGTAAGAAGGATTTACCTTCCACACGTCTAAATAGGCGGTATTGTCTTTTTTTTCGTTAGCGTCAGTATTTGGTCTAAACTTATTATTACTGTTTGAATCGTTCAAAAAATCTCTGTATGATTTTGCCATTTTTTATAATCACCTATTATTAAAATAAGTTTTATTTACGAAATATAGCACAACGATGGCCCCAAAACAAATGAGTAAGTTGTAGCTAATAGCCACAGATAAGAATCCGTACATTAAAGCCTCAATTAAAGATACGGTACCAACCATGGCAAACAAAATTATAATCCCGATAACTAAGAATTGCCCAACATGTTCCTTTGATTGCTTGTAAGAAATATTGTCTTTTAACGACCCCGATATAACGATTTTTCCACTTTTTTTTTGCTCGATACCTTTCCTAATGGTTTTAAGTTGTAGAATTTTCTCAAATGTGTTCTTGTCGAATTTTTTATTTAGTTGATATTGAAGCGATTTTTCTTCTTCTTTAAATTTGTGAAGCAGAATTGGGTTAAACAAGTTTTCTTTTTTATGTTTTGCTTTTTGACCACCCGATAAGAAAGAAAATAAGGAGATCGTGCGATTCCTATCTATAGACTCCGGATTTATGTTGTCATGTAAGTTAGGAACATCTAACTTGCGAAGTTCGTAATATATTTCGAAAATTTCTTTAATATATTCTAAACGAAGCTCCCCTTCTTTTTTCAGGAATAAAAGTTCTATTCTCTTTAATATGTTGATAAATTCTAGTCTAAACACATCAACGCTAAAGTTTACCCTAAAAACCTTGTTTATGAGCTCCATGTATTCAAATATTTTTTCCCCTGAGTTTTTCTCTCTTGGGCGCATTCCTAATTTGATTCCAATTTCGTCGACTGTGTTGCTCGTAAGCACGAAGCTTACTACAGCTAGCTTTTTATAATTGCGAGTTTCTTTACAGAGCTGAATCAAACGTTTGAGCTTTATGTCTAACAATTGCTCTTTCACTTTATCTTTTTCGCCCCCGAACTAATAAGAAATCGTCGTAAATCTTTTCTGCTTCGCTTTTAATTGTCGAAACCTCTTTTAAGGAATCGTTCGTAGATTCTAGTTTCAACTCTTCTCGAGCTATTAACTTGTCTAAATCCAAATCTTCTCGAGTGCTATTGATATATTGATTAATCTTATTTTCCACGCTGTTTTGTTCTTTTTCAAAAGTATTTATTATTGAATGATTGAACATAGCGTAAGGAAAAGTACAAGCGAACGAGATTAGTTGGAGAAAGTATCCAGGACCTAACGAGTAGCTTAAGGTAATTTCTAATTCGTAATTGTAATAAACTAAAAAAGGGTAGTAAAGTCCATTAGGGAGCAAGAAAAACAACGGGTAGATTAAAACAAAAAAACCAATTAAAGTTAACAAAGATAAGTTGACGAACCCGAAATTCTTTAATCTAGAAAGGTTTTCTTTGCGTTCCGCGTCGAGAAATAACGCCGAATAAGCGGACAATAAAAGAACGACTAAGAAAGCGATAACAATGGCAATAGGCAAGGAAGCGTTGTTAGGCTCGTAAAAATCGTTAATGCCGGCGCCTTGAGAAAACGCGGTGCTCCAATCAAACAACACGTTGTAAACCCAAGATATCACGACCTCGCCAGAATCGTTTACTCCTTGAAAGTAATACCAATCCAAAAAGACTGAAACAAAACCGAACAGTAGACCAATCATAAAAATAATTTTGTATCCTGATTTAAAATATATCGTCATATTAGCTTAGACTCTAATAATTCATACTTATAGAATTAAAAAGAAAACAAGGTTTTATAAAGAAAAAATTGAGTTTTTACATAATTAGATGTTATGAAAATGTGAAACTTAAAAAACAATTAGGTAACTTATGTATACAATGATGTAAATTTTTTACATCGGAATTCAAAATAAATTATTACAAACAATTTTACAAAAAAAGGTTTAGATTTATGAATATTAAAGTAAAATATTTTTTTACTATAAATTCTATATTAGCATTATTCTTCGGTCTTGGTTTTTTAATCGTTCCTGATTTCTTAATACCTCTATTTGGATTTCCAGATGATTCTCTTGGTTTTAGATTTTTCGGAGCTCTCGTTCTTGGAATTGGCATTCTTGCATTTGCAGTTCGAAATGAAGGTCCTTCTCCTGCAAGGCGAGCCATCATCTTTGACTTGTTCGTAGTTTATATACTATTAGATATATTGAAACTTTTTTTCTGTGATCTTACAAACGCAATGATTTGGATTATGTTTGTCATCCATACAATATTCGTTGTAGCTTATGGAAATTTCTTACTTCATCCGGAAGAAGAATAAAAACAATAAAGTAAGATTTTATATTAAAATTCTTTCTATTTTTTTTTATTATTCTTCTTATAGTATTTTTAATCCTTGTATAAATTGATGTGGAGTAACTCCATATAAAATTGTTGTAAATTGTTAATCATCTAAAAACGAGCTGTATTTTACCTCGTGTTTATGTTTCTCTATCGTTGAGTTAGAGTCTGGTTCAGAATCCCACTCGTATAATTGTGATGTTTTTTGCTCTTGTTTCTTTGTTACGACGCTTTCTTTGATAGTTTTTTTTTCTATTTGTTTGAGCACCTCGAAATCGTTATCTTTTCCGAAACACTCGTAGCCAAATTGAACCATCTGCTCGCTTGTGAATTCTTCTTTAATGTATAATAAATCGGTCTCGCTAAATGGTGTGCTCTGCAAGTAATAGGGGGTCTTAAATTCGGTCGTTAACTCTTTTTTAGTATTGTAAAATTTAAGGTAGAAATATGCAATGATGAAAAGATAAATCCCTATGACAGCGAACGCGATGTTATTGAACAACCTCAGGAGGAAATGCAATTGCGAAAAATAGATAACAAACAGTACTATAGAATATCCGAGAAACGGAAGGGAAGCCATCCTTAGATTCGAACGAAATCTATTATCTGTGTTTTGGTATAACTCGATTAAATTAGTTTTTTTATCGCGAGATTCGATTAGTTGGTACTTTTTCTCCAAGAATCTTAGTAAATTGGCGATGTTAGTTCGATCGATAATGTGTAAATTTGTCTTTCTTTGGTATGGAAAAAGAATCGATTTTTCCAGACATTTAGCGGGAATTTTGGTAACAAAAATGGGTTCGATTAAAACTTTGTATTGAGTCTGTCCTGAAACGAAAAATAGTTTGTTGTTTTTTGCGCTTTTTTCGGCCGTAAATCTTACTTGCAAGTATTTTTGAAAGAAATTTCGAAATTTATTGCCGTTAACGACGTCTTCAAATATAGCGTCTTTGGTTCTTAAAAGATCATCCGTATAATGGTTCGCAGTAAGCATTGAGTCCGATTCTTGGCCATTCGAGTAAATCTTATAGCCTATTTTCTCTTCGTCTACAAGTATCGTTCCTTCTAAGTCGCAAAGTTTTATTGGTACTAGAAATATAAGTTTCAAATTGTTGTTAACGCTTACGATCTTGAACCCGATGTAATCGATATTCTGGAAAAATGGCATTAAAACGCTTAATGTATTTGGAATTATGTAATACCCTGAATTTTTTAACAATTCTTCGATTTTTGTTTTAGTTTCTTCCCGTTCATCTCGTATTTTTGATGTTTTTGGAACATTTTCAACTTCAAAAGTCTCACTTATCTCCGGAACAAAAGAGCTTTCTTCCCGGGAATCTTCTTCTAGTGATTTAGGTTTTTCAACCACAAAAGATTCTTCATTGAATGTATTATCTATCTGTTCCTGAAGTGGTTCTTCGATTTTTTCAATCTCTACTTTAGATTCTTTTAACGTTTTTTCTAAGATGGGGGGATGAGAAGCTGTAAGTCGAGAATAATTAAATTTATCACTAAACCACTGTTTTTGGAAAGTTTCGAGGGGTTTTTCTTCTCTTTGCACCTTTTCCTGTGGGAGTTCCTCCTCAACAATTACATCAGTAACTTCAAAGGTTTCACTATTATCAAATTCGGTTTTCTTTTCTTTCTTTAATATTTCAGTAGTTTTTTCTATTACATGATTCTGTTTATCGACAGAATTTTGTTCTTGAAATTCACCAAGAAGATTTTTCGCTTCCTCTATAAATTTCCTAGCCGTAGCTATACCAACTCCAGGAGCTTCAGATAGTTTCTCGGGCGTTAGTTCGGCAAGTTGTCGATAGGTGTAAATTCTCCTAGCGTTTAACTTTTCGACAGTACCAGGGCCAATGCCTTTAATCTTAGTGAGGTCATTGGTAGATTGAGGTAGTTTATCCGTTAGTTCTTCGGGAACATCGAGAATTATTTCCGGCGATTTTTGATATACATTTGTCATAGGGATCTGATTGAAAAAAATAATCCCAGATATTTAAATAAAAAATTAGCTATGTTTAATTAACAACGAAAAATTTCAGGTGAGGTAAAAAATGAATGTGGTAGAGATGAAAAATCAAAGGAATTCCAAATTTTATAAGGATGTAACCCCGAAACTTTATCAACGCCTTGTGGATTATAGAAAAAATCATCCCATAAAAACTATTAAGTTCAGAAATAAGGAACTAGAATATATTAGCTGTGGAACTGGTGAAAAAACAGTTCTTACCTTTCATGGAGCACTTGGAAATGCCGAGGGTAATTTTCAAGCTATACAATTTTTTGAAAAAAAATATAGGGTTATCGCCCCTTCAATTATCAATTTTGAAAGTTTGGATGAATTTAGTGAAGGAGTGAATGATATTCTAAAAAAAGAATATGTGAAAAAATATATTTTAATAGGTCAGAGTTTTGGAAGTTTTATGGCTCAACCGTATTTCCATAGAAATTATTCAAATATAGAGGCGCTTATTCTTGTCAATAGTTATCCTCCAAAATATGAATGGGTAAAAGATTTTGAAAAATCGAATAAGATGCTTAAATTCATACCGGCTTTTCTATTAAGGAAGTTGATATCAAAAAAACTTTTAAAATTAGCCAATGAAGATAAAGAAATGAGTACTAGAATTCGGGAGGAGTATAATTTTTCAATGGCATTTATAAAAGAAAGATTTAGTAAAATAGAGAAAAGTGTTATATTATTCCAATCAATTCTCACAGGTGAATTCAATGGTGAAAAATACAATATAGAAGATTATTACGGGTGGGATGGTAAAGTTCTTATTTTTACGGCAAATGATGATCATGGATTTCCTTATCATGAGGAATTAAAAAGTCAATATCCTAATGTGGAAGAAGTAATATTTGAGAATGTAGGGCATATGGGCACTTTGCTTAAAAGAGATGAATATCATGCTATTTTGAACAGATTTTTAGATTTATTAAATTAAAAAAATTTAGATTCTTCTCGTTGTATTTCAAATAGAGCAATTTTCGTAATTTATCAAAAAAACAATTTTTTATTTAAATAAGGTTATCGGATTAGTTAATAGATATACTATTTTAACAAAGTTTTTGTCAAATTAAAGCCCCCAAAACACCCAGTGTTGTTATAAACAAGTCTCCCCTTGCTGTTTCTGACGAGTAAGGCATGCAATTAGACAAAAACGACTCTTTTTTTCCTTTATATTTATTATATTGAACATCTAGATTTTTAGAGGGAAAAAAATAATTCTTTTATTGATTCTTTAAATAATTTAAAATTAAAGAGTCTTCAATCCATGCCCAGTGGAACATAGGTCTTTTAAACTCTGCATTAAAATACAAACCATTTGCTTTCATTTTATTATGAATTTTATCCAAATTAAAGTGTTCATTTCCTCCTCGGTGTGTTGCATGATATGATACAAATCCTCCTTTTATCAAAACTCGGGATGCTTCCATGAATAATTTATTTCTCTCATCATCATCTAATAAATGAAGGATATCATACATCAACACGACATCCATAGATTCATCAGATAAAGGGAATTCAATCTCACCTGAGGTCTTGATGATTTCTATGTTTTTTATTTTTTCTTTTTCTATTTTGCTAATTAAATCTCTAAGCAAACCTTCCTCGTCTGAATCTAAGGCATAAACTTTTCCAGAACCACCAACAATCCTAGAAGCGAACACGGTATACACTCCAGTTCCACATCCAAAATCTAAGATTTGCTGTCCCTTCTTTATTCCTATTTCTCGAAGGATTATTTCCCCTTCTTTATCCATCCAATCTTGTAAATGTGTCATTAACTCTAATAAAATAAATTATTTCAAAATATTAAATCTAATCCCTTAAAAGGATTTTTTAGATACAAGAACTTTTCTCATTTTTTTCCTTTATATTTGAACATAAGTAAGTTTTTGCATGGCAATCAACAGCGTAGGTATAGATTGGTGATAAATAATTTCTTTAATTAACTTTACAAACGCCCTAAAGGATAAGGAAGACATTAAAGACGAGGAGATATTTCGGTACGTGCAAGACGAAAGGATCCTTCGAGTACTGTTTGAGCTAAAAATATTTAAATTGCGAGAAATCCAGAAAGAAGCGATTCAGAAGGGATTGTTTTTTCAAAAGTCTTTTTTAGTGTGTGCTCCCTCTGGAAGCGGTAAGACCTTAATTGGAGAAGTGTGTGCCGTAAACAATGTATTTCAAAGGTTTGGCAAATCTATCTATCTCGTACCATATAAAGCTTTAGCCACCGAGAAATATTTTCATTTTAAAAAAAGCTACGAGCGGTTTGGAGTTAAAACCGAATTATCGATCGGCGATTATGATGTGGATGACGACAAGTTAGAACAAGCAGATATAGTAGTAACCACTTACGAAAAGATGGATTCGATTCTTAGAAATTTTTATGATAAAGATTGGATTTTCGACATCACTACTATAATTATTGATGAGATACATATAATTGGAGAGTCCGATCGAGGCCCGCGCTTAGAATCTCTTATAGTGAGAATGAACGAATTCTTACGCAACCCACAAATTATCGGACTTTCGGCAACCATCGCAAATCCTGAGTTTTTTAATGATTGGCTCTCTTCTTTAGGAAATCAAACGACACTTATTATCTCGGACGAACGACCGGTACCGCTCCACTATAGAATTGAAGTGAGTCAAAACAAAGATTCTACCATTAAAAAAATAGTTAAATCAACTTTAGAGGATCGCGGTCAGATATTAATATTTCTAAACAGAAGGAAGGCAACCCAACAAGTCGCTCAGAACTTAAAAAACTTAATAAAAGTACACATCTCCGAAAACGAGCTAAAAGCGTGTAAAAATATAGGCGATAAACTCAACAAGATTAAGGGAAGGCATAACGAGCTAAAGAAGGTCGTAAAGTGCGGGGTTGCGTTTCATCACGCGGGATTACTTTCCAAAGAAAGAAGACTCATTGAGGACGCTTATCGGAAACACATGTTAAAAGTTATATGCTGTACTACCACTTTAAGTGCGGGCATAAATGTCCCTGCTCGGGTGGTGATAGTAAAAGACTTCAAAAAATATGTTACTTCAGGACACAACATAAGAAATTTTAAGGGCTTTTATGAAAACGGAGACGGATTTTCCTACTTTAAAGCTTTTT
>JAHQWH010000236.1 GCA_029856105.1 Promethearchaeia archaeon
TTACTTTTTCTTTTCATTAACAAAAACTTAAGGTGGTTTATTTTATCCGTTCGTTCAATTTTGATAGAATTTTTTACCCAATATTCCATAACATTACCTCCGCGTTCCACTTCATAAGTTTGGCCCTCTTGAGTTTTTCTGCTAAGTTCATTTACAATTAAAACATCAATGTGATATTTTTTATTTAAAAAAGTTAAATTAGCTAGCATTTGATTTAACTTATAATTCAGGATGAAATTTTTTCCTTTTTTATCTCGTTGTAATTCTAATCCATATAAATCGGTTATTGAATCAACTATAACTAAATTGAAAGTTCTATCACCGTTTTTTAAATCATCAATAATAATAAATTCTAAATTAAAAACAAGGTTATATAAATCTTCAAAAGATGTTGGCTTACTAAACAAGATATTATTCAATACTTCATTTAAATCGTTTTCAATAACAGAATCAATTTTGATGTAAGGGAAATTTGGTTTGCTATATATATAAATTACCTTAAAGCCACTTAACGCGTTATTATAAGCTGTTTGGAGCGATAAAGTAGTCTTACCAACGCCAAGATCACCCCATAATGAAGTGATTCCCTCGAAGGTATCAATGGAATTAAAGAAATCATTTATTTGTTTAATAGGAAAATTCATAATTAAAAATTTTTAATTAAATCTTTAATTTATATTAATAATTTGAGAAATAAACCTTTATATATATTAACAGAGAATCTAAACTTTTTCTATAAAATAAATAAAAGATTAATTGAAAAAAGAATTAAAGCTGAAATATTAAATCCGGGAAATAAAATTCCAAACACTCCATCCATTATCTTAACTACGCGGGATGAGTTTGAAAAGTATTATAATAAAGATCTTATGGTAAATTTTCTTGTATATTCGAAAGGCGAGAATTTCGAGCTATATCTACTAAGAGTAATTGCGGCTTATCGTGTAGAATATAAAAATAATTACTTAAGTTTAACTTTTTCAATCGATCCAGGAAAAAAAATTGGATTGATGATTTTTTTAGATGATTTTTATTTAGATTCTTTTTGTTGCTATGAAAAAGACGAGTTATTGGTAGCTATAAAGAAGAATATTCATACTTTTCAAGATAGTAACCCAAATTTAATGGTATTAACTTTTAAATTGGGAATGGGGGTACCATCATTTACATATGAATTAATAGAAAACATTTTTAAATTTTTACACGGGAGAAAGAATGTTAAAATATTTTTAATTAATGAATACAAATCCTCGAAAATGAGAATAATTAAAAAACAAAAAGAACGAAATTTTTCTAAAGATGAGATCTCAGCATTAATTTTAGCATTTAGAAAAGGTATTGAAGTAAACGAGAAAAATTACGATTCGATTTATCAACAAAAAGGAATAAATAAATTACAAAATGAAGGGGAATTCAAAAGGGATTATGAAAAGATTGACGATATTATAAATACTTTAGGTGAAATTGCTGAAAAAGTGTTACGCGGTGAAATTTCACTTAAAGAATCTACTCGATTGATTAATGAAATAAGAAATTGATAGTTATATCTGAAAAATTTAATAATTTTGAATAATTTCATCAAATTACTGTTTTAAAAAGATTTAAAAAATTATTTCTATCTATATCACTTGGAACTTTGGGGATACTGTAATTGAGAAGATTTAAAACTATCGATATACTGCGCGGATTAAGCATGGTGCATATGATCGTAGGGCATATGACTGAATGGTACCTTACTCAAGAGGGCATGTGGTTCTTTGATATATATAGAGCGATTGCAGATCCATTAGGATCGGGAGCCTTTTTATTTCTTTCTGGAGTAAGTGCAATTTTATCGTATAGAAGCAGAACTAAAAAAACTGAAATATCGAAATCTTACAGTAAAAAAACACTAAGAAACGAGTATTTCTCTCGAGCTTTTTTTATTTTAATAATTGCTTTGCTTTACAACACATTTGTTGCAGTAATGTTTCATGATCTATCTATTATATGGAACTGGTTTATTCTTCTTACTATTTCAATTTCACTTTTTATGAGTTGGCCTTTGTTTAAAACATCGAAGCTATTTAGAATCTGTTTTGGAATAAGTTTATGGATTCTAAACCAAATTTTAGTAACTTTTCTGTTGAAATATGTCGGTCAGAATAATTTTTTTGGCGTTATGTATTACGTATTGTACAATAACTTGGAATTAGACCCGGTATTATCGTTTTTTACGTTTTTTGTTATAGGTACTGTTATAGGAGATATTCTTTACGATTTATATTCAGACGATAACAAAATAGTTAATAGAGAGGAATTCAAAAGAAAGTTTCTAATTCCTTCATTAATATCAGGAGTAATTTTGATAGTATTTGGGGTTATATTTCAATTTCCAAACTTTTTACATCATCGAACTTTTTCTTGGTTTTTTTATTCTTTAGGAATTGAATTAATAATTTTTGCGTTTATATTGGGAATAGAAGAAATTGGGATTCTTAATACTCAAAAAAGATACCGTTTTCTCTCCTATTTTTCCTTTTACTCCTTTACAATATACCTCTTACATAATTTCTTATATTTTCTATTTTTAGATAGTTTATATCCATTTAACATTTGGATATATATGTCAGCAATAATATTTCTCATAGGATTTGCCTTAAGGAATATCTATAATAAATGGGGGTCTAATTTTTCCATAAAAGCACAAATAGGTAGGTTGAGCCTAGGAATTGCTAAATTAATCGATAATAGAAAAAATTAATTAGTTTAGAATTAAATTCTAAATATTAAAGTTTAATTCACGAATAATTTTTGAAATTAATGAAAAGGCTCAAAAGTATTGACATATTTCGCGGAATATGTATGGGTTGGATGTTTTTAGGTCATTTATTAGACTGGTGGCTTAAACCCGAATATTTTTCTTTAAAAGATTTTACTCATAGTATTTTGGATCCGATTGGGGCTTCTGGGTTTTTATTTATTTCAGGCGTAAGTATGGCTATATCGTATCGAGATCGAATTTATAGAGTTGAGATATTGAATGAGCTAAGCTATTCGAGAGTAAAACAATCTTACTACTTTCGAGTATTATTTTTATTAATAATTGCTTTATGTTATAATTTTGCTATAGCTCTTTCGATTGGTAACTTATCATGGATTTGGACATGGTTTGTATTAATGACTGCTGCCTTTTCCTTACTGATAACATGGCCATTATTTAAATTATCAAAAAAGACTAGAATTATTATTGGATTTTCGATTTGGATTATAAATCAATTTATTTATAATTTTTTATCCCCACATCAAGGTTTAACAACTCTACAAGGCGTCTTATATCACATTTTATATAACGATTTAGGTCAAGATACTTTTCTTAACTTCTTTCCCTTTTTTCTTTTTGGAACTATTATTGGAGATGTCTTATCTGAGATAAACTTCAACAAAAAACCACAAAACAGAAAAAATGAACTGAAAAAAAAATTGTTCTTACCAATGAGTATCTTTGGTTTATTGTTGATTTTTTTTGGCTTAATATTTGATTTTCCAAGTTTTCTAATCAGAAGCAGTTTTTCTTGGTTGATTTATACGTTAGGTATCAATCTAATATTATTGTTAATATTAATAACTCTTGAGGAATTTAACGTTTTTAAAACTAAAAGAAGTTACAGATTATTGTTTTACTTCTCTTATTATTCCTTTACCGTTTATTTAGGGCATAATTTGATGTACTATATTTTTTTAAACAGCTTAAACCCATTGAGTATTTGGATAGCCGTTGTATTTTCTTTTATTTTGATTGGTTTGATATTAAGGCAAATATACAAAACCTGGGGTTGGAAGGCCTCATTAAAAGTAATATTAGGAAAAATAAGTTTTTATTTAGCAGGTAGAGTCGAGGAAAAAAATAAACGCTAACTACATGATAAAAAATTCATCTTGACTATAAATTAGTTTTAGTACATCTTATTTCTACCGGATCTTTTTCGAAATTGTTAAAAGGATTATCAAAAGAAATGTAATTTTTAAATATGTAATTAACGGCTTTAATATATCCGCCTTCAACTCCAACGGCAACAGCCCTATCTTTATCAAATATAAATATTACATCAATTAATGTTACTTTTTTTTTTTCAATCAATTTTACATTATGAATATAAACATCGTCAAAAAAGCTGAAAACTAGCCTTATTAAAGTTGTTTCAGCCTGGATTATTGAAATTTTTTTACCATTGAGCTCATATCTTAATTTTCTTAGAAAAAATTTAGCCATAAGAAAATCTCTTGGTTTTACAAAATAGAATACAAACGGATCTCTGATAATTACAAATACCGGAACGATTTTTGTAATTTCAAAAAAGAATCTAAAAAACTTTAATTCTGTGTTAAAGAATTTCTTTTTTATGTTTACAATCTGACTAAAGTAAAGATAATCAACTAAAGAATTAGACATATCACATTAAGTTTTTATTTTAAGAATTTAAAATTCGACTTTTTTAAGAAATTCATAAAAATAATATTATTATTTTCATCGTTATTACCAATTGATATTAAAATATTTTTATGTTGAAGAGATGAAAGAACGCTTAGACATCCTATTAGTGGAAAGAAGATTAGTAGAAAGTAGAACAAAAGCACAGTGGTTAATAAAAAAGGGATATGTGTATGTAAACGATGTAATAAATACTAAACCGGGTAAAAAAGTTGAAAACTCTTCTAACATCCAATTAACGCGAAAATTTCCTTACGTTGGGCGGGGAGGACTTAAGTTAGAAGCTGCATTAGAGCGTTTTTCTATCTCAGTTAAAGGAAAAGTTTGCGCAGATATTGGAGCTTCAGTCGGAGGTTTTACAGATTGCTTATTGCAACATGGAGCGATTAAAATTTACGCAATTGATACTGCAACTGATATACTTCATCCTTCCTTAAAATGCAAGAATGAAAAAATCATCGAACTATTAGGAGTCGATGCTAGAAGTTTGAAAAGTTTACCCAATAAAGTAGACATTGTAACAATAGACATAACTTTCTCTTCGCTCAAGTCAGTACTACCTAACATCAGGAATTATTTAAAGAAAAATGGAGATATTGTTGTTTTAGTTAAACCTCTTTTTGAAACAAACTTTCGTGAAGAAACAAAACTAAAAGTAATAAAAGATTCAGAAAATCTTTACCAAATTTTACTTAACTTAATGGAATGGAGTGTTGATAATTCATTCTTTCCTAAGGGGATAATAATTTCTCCTCTTTTAGGAAAAGGAGGGGCTGTTGAATTTCTGATCCATATTCAACTGGATAAGAAATACAATCTTAATTTTAGAGATTTAATTGAGGGAGTTCTTAGAGATGCGAAAGAAATTAACACCTACTAATTATATGGATAATTTTTGAAAAGTTTTCCCCATTCTGATTTAAAGAAATTATTTATTCTTTTCTTGCCAATTGTAGGGTACCATAGCATATCATGAAAGATTAAGGAACCTAAAATTGGAAAAGTAAAAAAAACTTTATTTTGTAATAATGGATTTATAAACCGTAAGGATCCCTTTCTAACCATCTGGTCCCCCCAAATTACCAAACTGCGTTTTACTTTAAAGTTCCAATTTATCGTTGACACATCTTCTCCAATAATCTCAATATCTTCGAAGTCTCCACAACCCAACCCTTCTTCGTGTGCTAATTTTATAGCAGGTAGTTTCAAAGGCTCAAATCCTAACATTTTTGCTACAACGGCGTCAACTGCAACTTGATCGTACCCCGCAAGGAGATAATTTTTTATACGAGGAATCATAGTTCTTGGTCCCGCCCCATCTCCACACACAGTTCCATCTACTACGGCCATAATGTTCGGGTGTATTTGTTTTTGAATTATTAACAAATCTACTAATACTTCAGACATAAATTGGTGACTAAAATGTCTACGCTTGGTCAAAAGACCACCGAAGGCATTTTTCATAGAGCATGTTATACCCCCATGCTTCATTTCTTCTTTGGTTTGTTTTAATGAGCCTCCGATCGCCCCCGTATGACCGTGAGTTTTCATGGTTGGAAGGTGAATTATGGATTTCCCTACGTAAAATTCTGGAATTTTAAAACCTTCTGGAAATATTTTAGAATCAAGAACGTGTAACTGCCTATTTTTCAACGAATTAAACCTATGTCTTAACGATTCATATGGCACAAACGGAACCCTTGTTAACGGGACAAACCACGCCCCATATCTCTTGATAATAGGACTCCACTTGTTTCCTTTTAGACCCTTTTCGATGTTCGTCACGACAGTTCTATTTTCAGCAGTAAAGATTTTTTTTGGATTATATCCATCTTCTACCATGGTTTTAAGGACTCCTTCCACTTGCCATGGTGGACTGGAACATGAAGGGAAAAATTTTGACCAACTTAAATTTAATTTTAAGATGGTTTTATTGTTTTTATCATAAAACTTTTCATATTCTGCTAAATGCATTAATTTTTTATAATCTTCCAAAACTGTATTTGGAGAAGTTTTTACCACAAAAATCTGAGATTTGCGAGACATAATTATTATAAAAAAAGTTCTATAATTTATTTTTTTTATGAATTTTCTAATATTTTCCTAAAGAAATAAGAAAAATTGAAAAACAAAAAAATAGAATAGAGTTCTTTAAAAAAACAAAAAAAATAATTAATCTAAAATTTATTCCATTCCTTTATACTACTTTTTTTCGATTAATGGCCTACAATACATATAGTGCTCGCCGCCCAGATCTACCCTTTCAGGTTTGTTTAGGTGACACCCTTCGTGATTTTCTTTCTCTTCACATCTTGGATGAAAAGCACATCCAGACGGTGGATTGATAGGACTTGGTACATCTCCTTCAAGAATAATTCTATTTATTCTGGAAGTTGGATCAAAGGTGGGTCTCGCAGATAATAAAGCTTTAGTGTATGGATGAGTTGGATGATAAAAAACCTCATCAACGGTACCTCCTTCAACAAATTTTCCTAAGTACATAACTTGAATTCGATCTCCGATATGCTGAATAACACTTAAATCATGGGTAATGAACAGATAAGAAAAACCAAATTGGTTTTGAAGAGCTTTTAATAAGTTTAAAATTTGAGCTTGAACAGAAACATCTAAAGCTGAAGTTGGCTCATCTAATATTATTAATTCAGGATTGCATGCCAGAGCTCTTGCTATTACTATCCTTTGTTTCTGACCTCCAGAGAATTCGTGTGGAAATCGATCTAAATGCTCCTTTTTTAGAGAGACCGTTTCTAATAGCTCCATGACTCTCCTTCGGATTTCTCTCCTTTTCCTCATCCCCATCAGCAATCTTAAAGGTTCACCAATAATATTAACAACTTTCCATCTTGGATTAAGAGATGAATCAGGATCTTGAAAAACCATTTGGATTTTTTTCCGCATATCTTTTTTGAAATTTTCATCTATTCTTTGATCTTTAAACCAGATCTCACCATCAATAGCGTGAACTAAATTTAATATCGTATTCCCAATTGTAGTTTTGCCACACCCACTTTCTCCTACTAAGCCTAATGTTTCCCCTTTATAAAGGTCGAAAGAAACCCCATCTACTGCTTTTACTTCCCCTATTTTTCGTTTAAAAAGACCACCATAAATTGGATAATACGTTTTTAGATTTTTTACAGAAAGCATAATTTCTTTTGAAGACTTAGAAGGGGCTGTTGATTCTTCACTTATAGTCATTTTATTTTTAATCCTCTTTTTAATTATTTATTCTAGTTATTTTTTAAACTCTTCCTGATAGGACAAATTCTTCTTCTTCCCATTTATATTTTGGCGAATCTTTATATTCAGGATCATACATGTGACAAGCAATAAAATATTTATCACTAATTTCGAGGAATCTCGGTTTTACTTTATCGCATACTTCTAACCTAAAATCGCATCTAGGATGAAATCTGCAACCAGAGGGGGGATAAATTAAATTTGGAACCATTCCCCGTATTGTTTTTAATTTTTGATCCCTCTTTTCTATGCTTGGTATTGCACCAATTAATCCTTGAGTATAAGGATGTCGTGGATTTTTAAATAAATCAATAGCTGTTGCGTATTCAACGATATTACCGCTATACATTACAGCAACTCTATCACATATATCTGCAATAATTCCTAAGTCATGAGTTATCATTAAAATAGAAGTTTTAAATTTCGTTTTCAACTCTTTCATTAAATCAAGAATTTGAGCTTGGATTGTAACGTCTAAAGCTGTCGTTGGCTCGTCAGCAATTAATAAGACGGGATTACATGAAAGTGCCATTGAAATCATTACTCTTTGTCTCATACCACCACTTAATTCATGTGGATACCTTTTTAATATTCCTTTAGCATCAGCTATTCCTACTTCTGCAATAATTTTTTCTGATTCTTCTTTTACTACGCCACCTATAGATAAGGTTACTTTAATGTGTGTCTGCAATTCTTCAATTGTTTCGTTTATTTCATTTACTTCTTCTGTGGTTAATCTTTCAGCGTTATCTTTTAATTTATTTTTTAATTCATTTTTTTCTTTAATTTTTTCTTTTCTTACCAGACGGCGTTCTCTCAAAATACTTTTAATTCTATCTTTTTGGTGTAATAAAAACACTTCACCTACTTGTTTGCCAACTGTAATTACGGGATTGAGTGAATTTAACGGATCCTGGAATATCATGGTAATATCATTTCCACGATAGGCCCTCATTTCTTTATTGCTTAATGAGACCAGATTTAGTCCATTAAGTGTAATTGAGCCGTTTACTATTTTTCCAGGTGCACGAACTAAACCAAGAATAGAAAGAGCCGTAACAGATTTTCCACACCCAGTTTCACCTACAAGTCCAAGTATCTCATTTTTAAAAATATCAAAAGATACTCCATCTACAGCTTTAACAACACCTTCTTCAGTAAAGAAATAAGTTTTTAAATTTTTTACTTCTATTAAGGTCTTTACTGACGCTTCTGAACTGTCTTCGGGTTCTTCTATTTGTTCAACTTCTTTATCACTATCTGAACCAATCATAATACTTTTCCTTAATTTTTGAATTTTATTGATTAATAAAAAAAACTATAAATTCTTCAATCTTGGATCTAAAGCATCTCTTAATCCATCGCCAACTAGCATAAAGCCTAGTACAGTAAATAATATCATTATACCTGGCCATAAAGATGCAAATGGTGCCATTACTATATGACCTCTCGCAATATCTATATCCCTACCCCATTCAATCATGCTAAGATCACTATATCCTAAGAAAGCTAAACCTGCTAAACTTAGAATAATACCTCCAATGTCGAACGTAAAAGAGATAATAATGGGTTGGATACAATTGGGTAAGATGTGTCTAAACATTATCCTCCAATTTCCTGCGCCCGATACTCTTGCAGCTTCCACATATGGTAAAGCTTTGGCTTGTAGTACGGACCCTCTAATCAATCTTGAATAATATGGGACACCAAGAATACCATAAGCCAACATAATGTATTCCATTTTTTGCCCCCAAATAGCAATAAATACCATAGCAAGAATTAAACCAGGAAAGGCAAGGAAAATATCGACGACTCTCATAATTATTGAATCAACCCAACCACCATAAAAAGCAGCAATGACGCCAACCATAACTCCGAGTACAACACTAAAAGTAATAGCGGGAAGTGCGATTGTTAAGGAAGCTCTCGCACCATATATCATTCGCGAAAGAATATCTCGTCCAAACTGTGTTTGTCCTAAAGGATAATTATCTGAAGGGAGATTCCAAGAACCACCTGGTAGACTATTAGCTATTTCAAAAGAATAAGGAGCTATCCACTCGGGAAAAACTGCCAATGTTACAATTACAAAAACGATTCCGATTCCTATTATTGTCAAAGTTGATTTTAACCTACGAATAAACTTTCTCTGACTAATGGACTTTTCATATTCGATTTCTCTTAGTGTTAATTCATCAATTCTGGATCCTGGAATCAATAAAAATTGTAAATGACTTATAATCCAAGTTAAGATCATTTTTAAGAAATTTTCTTTTTCTTCTTCTTTTAATTTTGCTTCAAATACTTGTTCTGTCATTTTATTATCATCTCATTTTTTTTTCTCTTCCTTTTTAATACCTAATTCTTGGATCAACAAATGCATATATTAAATCTATTCCTAAATTTATTGCTATGAATACAATTGTCGTCAAGAATACTATTGCATTTAGAAGCCAATAATCAGTACTTTGAATTGCGCCAATTAATGCTTCACCTAAACCATGTAAATTGAAAGTTGTCTCCGTAAGAATAGCACCTGCTAATAAACCTCCAAAGTTTAGCCCAATAACTGTAATGGTCGGTATTAATGCATTTTTTCTCGCATGAGTATTTATAACATCTCGTTCTTTGCATCCTTTAGCTCTTGCGGTTCGAACGTAATCTTGCTCTAACACTTCCAACATACTAGAACGAGTTTGCCTCGTGATTCCTGCGATTGATATAAAGGATAAACAGGCTACGGGTAAGATTAGATGATGTAAATAATCAGTAACCAAGTACGTTTGTCCTGATAAGAATGAATCAATAATTCTATTGAGGGTAACTGGGGGAGGATCTCCAATTCCAGCAGTTTTATAATTTGCTGTTGGAAACCAGCCCAATTGATAAGATAAGTAATACTGTAAAATCAATCCCATCCAAAAAATCGGAATAGAAACACCAACTAACGCAAAACCACGGAGTAAAGTATCCTTCCACTTATTTCTGTTAGTTGCAGAAATTACTCCCGTTTTAAGCCCTATTATTGCAGCCACAATTATGGCAAAGATAGCAATATCGAAGGTCCGTGGAAATCTCTCTATAACAATATCCCAAACGGGTTGACCTTGAGCAAGTACATATGATAATCCCCAATCTCCTGTAAATAACCTACCGACATAGAGAAAATATTGAACTATTATTGGTAAATGAAGGCCAAGCCTTATATATGCAGCTTCGTAATCTGCAGGATCGAATCTATCTGGTAAGGAGGCTAATACAGGATTACCTGGCATCATTCTTGACAAAATAAAAGTAATTGTTAGTACTCCAAATAAAACCGGAATTGCTGCTAACATTCTTCTAAGGATATATTTGAACATACTCATATGTTTTTAAATCACCCACACTTTTTTAATATTTTTATTAAAGTTTTTTATTTTTTTATATTTTTATTAAAGTTCCACTTCTTTAATTTTTCCAAGATAGTCCTTATACTTGGTTTTTGCAAATGCTCCTAATATTGCACTTGATATATTTATTCCCAAAAGAATTAAAATTGTAAGGTAACTTTCAAAACTCAAAAAATATGTAATGAGTAAAGATCCGAAAAGTTCCAAAAGATCAGCTTGGAAGCTGTTTATGAACATATACCAAATCCAGGACTCGATTATGATAACCGGAACAAGCCAAATGCTATTCTTAATTCCGTATTCGAAAAATTGTTCTCTAAATCCGAGGAAGAATATTATTGCAATAAGTATGAATAAGGACAATATTGATATTGGATTGAAAAGCACCTGATATAAAAATATAACTCTATTTCCGATAGATTTTTCGTAAACATTACTGATATATCCGAAAAATACAAAATGGATCAATAATACAGCCAAAATGAAATTTCCTTGTCGACTAAGGTCAATCTTTAATTTCATAACATTATCTCCAATTTCAAATTATTCAAATTAAAATTCTTTAAACTAAAACTTTTTTGAGATTTATTAATATTTGATCTTATATTAATTATTCCCATATCTTTCCAGAGTTTCAAATCAATTGTTTTTTTTACGTTATTTTCTAAAAGTTTTTTATTATAAGCAAAGCAGTCTAAAATGTCATCATATATTAAATAAGGCACGAATGTCAACTTATTAATTTTATTCTTTTTAATATTTTCGACATCAATAGATATAATATCAGGATAATATTTTTCTTTTTTTTCTCTATACAGTTTTACCGTTTTTAAAGCTCCTTTTTCAGTTATTTGGATTTTATTTCCTTCAATCCTTTCTTTGAAATATTTAATATTAATATCACAGTATTCAGATAATCTTGCTGTATACTCTTGCGAATTAATAGTAATAGCTTCATTTTCGATAATAGCAAACATTTTTAGGTATTCTGATAAGAGAAATGTAAAATCTTCTATCAAACTAGGGAGTTCCGTTTTTAAATTTAGGGAATTTTCAAACCAATTTGTTAAAGATTCTAATGATAACGTACGATAGGTAATTTCCTTATATTTTTTTTTTGAATAAATTATTAAATTTTTCAAACCTTCAATCAAGAAACTCTCAAAATTAAATACTAAATCGAGTGTTTCTAAAAATGAGTCAAGTTTAAGCAAATCGGGAATTATAAAAAAAGTAGCTCTTCCATTAGAGGTTTTGTCAATTCTCATAGGAATTGGCATAATAGGGATTTTAAAAATATCCGTTGGAAAAATATCAAAATTAAATCCAACAGGTGCGAGATCATTTTTAAATGATTTTAATTTTGCAGGTGGATTTGAAATTCCAAATTTTGGACTCATTCACAAATCACGA
>JAHQWH010000237.1 GCA_029856105.1 Promethearchaeia archaeon
ACGGCAACAAAAGCTCCTGTGATCGAGGCACACCTTGTACCGCCATCGGCTTGTATGACGTCGCAATCAATTCTAATCGTACGTTCGCCAATTTTGTCGTAATTGAATGCGGCTCTCATACTCCTCCCTATTAAACGCTGAATTTCGTGAGTTCTACCCTTTACACTTCTTTCTCTTTCTCTTGAGTTTCTATTTTGGGTTGCTCTTGGCAACATATTGTATTCAGCGGTTATCCAACCCGTTCCAGTATCTACTAAAAATCTCGGAACATTTTCCAGAACGGAGGCGGTAACGATTACTTTTGTGTTTCCTTGAGTGATTAACACGGAACCTTCGGGGTACTTTAAGAAGTTACGTTCGATAGTTGTTTTCCTAATTTCATCAAAAGTTCTTCCATCAAATCTTGCATTTCCAAGCATTTAGATAAAACCAGATTTTTCTCAATAGTATTATTATAAACACTTACTTAATAAAAGAAAAAAAAAAATGATTAAAATACTTTTAGAAAAGCGAAGAGAAATACACAACTGGTATTTTTATAGGAATTTTATTTAATAGGGTATGTTCCTAAGATTTTTTGCCAAATAACGTTTGATTTCATTTGCTCAAGCGCTTTTTTCGCGCTAGGATCGTTTTTGTCAGCTTCAAAATTCATAAAAAAGATGTATTCCCACCTTCCTTTTTTTCTTGGTCTAGATTCGATTTTTGACAAATTGATCTTAGCGTCTGAAAATATTTTTAAAACCCAATATAGAGCTCCTGGTATGTGTTTAGTTACAAACACGATTGATGTTTTCATTTTTTCAGCTTTTAATGGGTTTTCTAGTTTAGAAATAATTAAAAATCTTGTGAAGTTAGAGGGGTCATCTTCAATATTCGAGTTTAGAACTTTCAAATCGGATATGCTCGCAGCAAATTCAGTACCAATCGCCGCATAAGATTTATCTGCTAACTCTTTAATTCTTCGCGTAGCTTCGGCAGTTGAGCTAATATCCATTAAATTTGCATTTGGTAAGTTGCTTTTTAGCCACGACTTGGCTTGAGCAAATGCTTGGGGGTGTGAAAAAACATTTTTTATGAGAGAAATTTCTGATTCTTTTAAGCCTATTAAATTCTGGACGACTCTCAGCTCGACTTCTCCGTAAATAAATAGTTCCTTTTCAATTAATAAATCGAGCGTCTCTCGTACGGTTCCATAAAAGCTATTTTCAATCGGGACAATCCCGTAATCTAATATTTCTTTTTCAATATTATCAAAGATTTCTGAAGTTGAGTTGCACGGAATGAATTCCGTTCCAGCTTTAGCAAAAGACTCAAGGGCAGCTTGGTGCGTGAAAGTGCCCATTGGACCTAAATATCCGACTTTAGTAACCGTGTCTTGAATAGCTTTACTTGCACTAATAATTTCTTTCCAGATGGCTTCCATACTTTCTTTTTCGAATATTGTTGATTTATCTTTGATTCTCTCGATTATTTCAATTTCCCTTTTGGGTTGAAATATTTCTAAATTCAGATTTTTCTTTAAATTTCCAATTTTAATTACGATGTTTCCTCTTTTATTCAACAGATCAATGATTTGATCGTCAATTTCGTTAATCTTTTTTCTGGTCTCTTCTAAATCTTCTTTATAATTCTGTTCTTTGCTCAATTTAACCACACTATAATTATAATAATTATTAAATAAGTATTTACAAAATAAATAATTACAAAAGTTTTTGCAAATTTAATTCTAATCCCGCAACGGGGAACTCCAGTTTAAAGTTTAACAATACTTCGGGATGGATTTCTCCAATCTCTCCAACCTTTTCACCATTTACATAGATATCCCCATAACGACCGTTAATATAACTAGGGTTCTTCTCAGGCTTAATTTCGTATTTATCGTAAAGCCCAAGTGCAATCATTATGAAATCTAAAGTCGACCTTATTTCTGTAAAATCAGCGTCTTCGTGGTACGATGTCGCTGAAAGGTGAATTTCTCTTTTTGCACCTGTTTCCTCTTCTTTCGAAAGTAAAACGACATCTCCAACTTCAAAGATTCTAATTGGTTTCTCTTCGGATATGTTAAATCGTATCGTTTCCATTAATTTAGGCAGTATTGAAGTCCGCGTGGTATTGTATTCTTTTGATACAGGGTTTGCAATTTGAATTAACTTGGATTCATCCATCTTTTTGTTCATATAATCGAATTGTTTTTCAGAATTTGATAAAATGAAATTAAGAACTTCTAAATATCCTGCTCCGACCATAATTCGTCTTATTTTATTAGAAAACGATTGAATAGGGTGATATTCTCCTACGCATCCTTCTCGAATGGTTTTTGGTAAATTAAAATAACCATAACCGATCGCAACTTCTTCAGTGAAATCAACTGGATGCATTATGTCACCTCGAAAGGCAGGAACATAAATGTCTAAATATCCCTTTTTATTGGATCTTTTAGCCCCCATCCTACATTTCTGAAAACATTTAATCATTTCAGCGGCAGATAAATTCAGCCCAATATAATCGTTAACATAATCAATTTCAACTTCCCATTTTTTTGAATCTAAATTTGGGGTATTAATTTCTTTTTCTCCTTCGTAATTTACTTTTACACTTTCAATTTTCGCTCCCATGTCTGATAATGTCGTAGATAAGATGTTTAGAGCAAGATTTACGGCGTTAAAATCGGTACCAGTCAAATCTAAGAATAAATTTTTCGTTTTTTCAGTTACAGTTGTAAGAACTCCGTTTATTATTGGAGGAAACGAAAGAACTTCGTTATTGCTATCAAAAATTACCGGGTAAACGTCTTTCCCTTCTAAAATGGGAGCGTATTCAATGCCTTTATCGTGAAGTAGTAAAATCTCTTCTAAATTCATGGAATACCCATCTCCATGCAAAGGTGTAAAACTTACTGAACCTGGTTCCACGGCAGTATATCTGTATGGGGGTTTTACTTTGTCTAAATCGTGTACTCCAATCGCAACTTTCTTTCTATCTCTTCCAACGGCCCAGTGAAGGTGCTCTTGAATGGTCATTAAGGTCGCTACCTCGTCCTCATCTAAATCAATATCCCGAACTATTCCACATACGATGTAAGGTCTTACTTTTTTTACGCTGGGGTCTACATTCATCACAATGTCGCTTGGTGTTACGTCGAATGAAGGTACACCTAGTTCAATTTCGTAATAACCTTTAAGAGTTCTCGCTATACCTTCTGGACTAGAAAAATCAGGTCGATTTGGATTATATTCAACTTTGACTTTTTGTTCTTCCTCGTTAATATCTTCTAAATCTAAACCTATCCACTGCAAATCGTACTCTAATTCTTTTAGATCTAATTTTTTTCCAACTAATTTTTCTAGTCTTTCAATTTTTAATTCGAGTGTTGGTATTTTTTTTCGCCTCTTTTTAATATGGTTGTTGTCTTAGCCATTTGATTGGATTAACGTACAAATCTCTAATGTCCTTCCGACCGTAGTATAACATTGCTATACGCTCAAGTCCTTGACCCCATGCTAAAACTCGAGTGGGTTCTTTGATGCCCCAAGGATACGTTACTTCTGGCCTAAATATTCCCGAACCTCCCATTTCTAACCATTCTCCTATTTTATCGTAATACACAGAAACTTCCATACTTGGTTCGGTATACGGAAAAAACCCTGGTCTAGTAATAATTTTTTCAAATCCCATTTTCTTGTAAAATTCTGATAATAAACCAATTAAGTCGCTTAAATTTACATGGTCGTCAATTACAATACCTTCTACTTGAGTGAATTCAGCTAAATGTGATTTATCTAATTTTTCGTTTCGGAAAGTTCTATCGATGCAAAAGACTTTTACAGGAGTTTTTTCGTTGTCTCTATAAAATTTAGCCAAACGCCTTATAGTTGTGGAAGTTGTATGGGTTCTTAATACTGTTTGTTTTGCAACATTTTCGTCCCATTTATAACCCCATCCAAGCGAATTAGAATCGCCCCCATTTTCGTGCGTAGCTTTAACAGCCATTACTCTATCTTTTTCCGGTAATTTCGCGATTTTTGGATTGTTTAAATAGAAAGTATCTTGTAGTTCGCGGGCCGGATGGTCTTGCGGTTGAAATAACGCGTCAAAGTTATAAAATGCGCTTTCTACGATCGGTCCTCTTATTTCCGTAAAACCCATCGAAATAAAAATCTCTCTGATTTCGTTAATGAGATTAACGAGAGGATGGTATTTTCCCCCTTTCAATGAAGGTCCTGGTTTGGTCACATCAAATGCTTTTAAATTGTAATCTTTCCAAGAGCCAGAGCTAAGCATTTCCGAGGTGAGTTTGCTTACTTGCTTTAACTCTTTAATCTCAGATAATTTTACATCTCTACCCTTTTTTGTTAGAAAAATAATTCGATGCGTTTTTTTTGATTTTCTTATTAATTTCCTTTTATTTAGAAGGTCTAAGCATTTCAATTCATATTTTGATAATTTAGAATAGTCGATTATTGGACTCTTTTCGAATTTTTTCAAAAATTTTTCGTCTTCTGTTGCGGGGAACTCTTCAGCAACGATGAAGATCTTGTTTTCTCCTGTAGCCTTACTTTGAGCGATCCAACGACTCTTCTTCATGTTAGAAAGACCAACGTAAAAAATCTTTTTGTCTAGTTTAGATTTGGTAAGGAATTTTGTTATATCAATCTCTTTAATGTCAGATTCAATCAATAAATCAAGCAATCTACGCTCCGGAAACCCGATCTCTAAATATTTTAACCCCTCATCGTTTAAAGATATTTGATTTAATTCTTCTTCTCTGAACCCACCTAAATTTTGATCGATGAGATCGTTAATAGCTGCCATGAGTACTATATAATCAACATTTAATTCTTTTGCTAATTCTATTGCCATAAGCTCTGTGCTTTTACTCTTCAGAACTTTGAGAATTTCAATAACCTGTTTCTTTAATTTAATTGTCATGTCTTAAAATCAAAGTCATTTTACTTTTCGTTATATTTTTTCTAAATCATTAACATTTTTAAATCTTTCGTGGAATTAATCGTTTTAAATTGCTCGTTCATGAATTAGAACGATAACTTGGGATTAAATAAAGTATACAATTAATTATAAAACGATCTACTCTTTTATATAACCGCAGCCAAGGGAAGGAAATTAAAATAATTTAGTTATTCCCTTGGCCAATTAAAGAAGTTAATGATAAATGAATCTTTATAGAATTGTTTTGAATTGAGTAATAAATAATTAAAAAGCTTCATAATATACTCCTCTCAAATATTCAATAACTATAAAATAAATATCAATATTCACTAAAAAATTTTCCTACGATAATTTTTCGCGAATCGCTGTCGAACTTAAGATATTTTTGTTCCGATCTTTTATCATAGGTATAACAATAATTATTAATGGTGTGAAACTCTTGCTTTCTCTGATTTCGTTTATTTTTAAGGCGTTTTTATAAGTCTCTTGACTAGCAATGATTCCTTCATATTCTGGTTCGTGAACTGGAGGGCCATATGGGTCGTTTAACGGAACTATCTCAACACGATTCAAATATCCTATTGAATCTATAAAAGTTTTCAGGTTTTGTTCCCTTATTTGGTAGTTTTCGATTTTTGTGGCGTGCTTTTTTTTTTTAAGTAAATTTTCTGTTGCTAAACCTATAACAATCTTTTTAGAAAATAATAACGCCGTTTTAATTAGAAACTTATGTCCATCATGGAGATGGTCGAAAGTTCCGCCCATTCCGACTTTATTAAAAATTTGGGAAACACCTTACTATAAAGCATTAGGACTTAACTTTTTCTTCTACTTTCTTCTTTTTTTCGTCAGGTTTTTTAGTTTGTACCGTAGGCTTTTTTAACTTGACGTTGTAAATTTGTTTTATTCTCATTGTTTCGTTGCATTTATCGCATGAGCCAATTTCTTTAAACACATAATCTCCATGTTCGTAATGTCTTACATTAGTTATATTACACAAATTACAAGTAAGTATCGTTAATGTTTGTCTAATTGGCTCTGTTGTCCGTTTTTGAATTTGAATTAATGAAGTACCTAAACAGATTAAAGAAAAACCTATCATAAAATTGGTCATTTGATTTTCTCCACCTAGGTAGATAAATAAAGCGCCTACGCCTATTAATAAAATTAATAAAATATTTTTCAGTACTTTCTTGAGAGAAACGCTCTTATTTAAGATGTCCTCGTCATTTTCATCATCAATCATGAATATCTTTATCCTTATGAGTTATTAGTGATATCTAATAATCTATTCTCTATAATAGAAAAGAATATAAGATTAAATAAATTTTGTTATTATGAAAACTTAGTAGGTTTAATTTTTCAATTATAATTTTTATTAAATAATCAAAAAAGGATACAAATGATTGTACAATTAATGCAGTTAGGCCAAACGGAGACCGACCCTCTCGGTTTAATTTTTCAATTGCTATGGTTTCTCTTAATTTTTATGTCTATGTTTTATGGAACTAAATTACAGGCGTATCGCTCACGAAAAGAGATAGAATCCGGATTAGCTAAACTTAAAAAATGGGACGATGAATGCAAACAGATTTTACTTTCTAACTTTAGAAAATATGCTGATAAAAAAGAAAATGATAAGGACTTAATGCTAAAACTTGAAAATTTCTTAACCTTTGTTACCATATCACCCGTTTCCCTCGATCCATATGGGATAATCCCCAAAATCGATCAAATTATTAACGTTAGAGATAGTCGATTTAAAGAAGAAGTTAAAAGATTAGCCCCAAATGTGGAACCAGGAGACCCTGATGCGCAGAATCTAGAGAATACCCTTGAAGCCGTAATGGCTGTAGACTTTGTTTATAGGCTTGTAAAACACTTTTTAATATTAGGCAAGAAATCCAAATCTTACATAATTCTGATGCAGATTTCCATGCAGATGTCGATCATACTTGCTTTGGCCAAGACTTATTACAACGCAACTAAAGCTTTTGCAGAAGGGAGCCCAATTGGCGATGCTCTTGGTCCTATGGTCGTGGGTACTTTTGTACGAGATGTTACAGGAAGAGACGATACGGAAGCTATCGAAATCGCGAAAGAAACAATTGTTCAAGTAGTAAATTTCGAAGATAGAACCGTTTATGTCGTTCGAGCAAAAGGTCCTGGAGGAACCGTTGGGAAACCAGGCACAGCAATAAAGAAATTGGTCGAAGAACATGGAAAGTCTATTTCCCGGATAATTATGATTGATGCGGGATTAAAACTTTCTGGAGATAAAACAGGTTCTATAGCGATTGGAGTCGGTGCTGCAATCGGAGGAATTGGGGTTGAAAAGTTTTATATTGAACAATCGTCAACTAATAAAGCAATTCCAATTGACGCCCTCATCTGTAGACAATCTTTAGAGAATGCGATAACGACGATGTCGCGATCAATTACCCAAAGCGTTCATCCTATTGTTGAAAAAATTAAAATGGGAATCCGGAAGCGAACTGAGAAGGGAGCAAAAATTATTGTTGCTGGTATAGGAAATACCATAGGTATAGGGGTTTAATTACGCTTTTTCTTTTTAATAATTAAATTTTAACTTTCTTTATGTTTTATCTCTGCTAATTTTTGTATTTATTAAAAATTAAATTTAATTACTTTCAAGTAATAATATTCATATTAAAAATTAATTTCTAAAAAAAAATAGAGTGTGAGAAATTTGAAAGTATTTTCTGAAGAATGGGCTCAAGAATATATGAAGGCTCTCAATGCCAATAAAAATTACGCCGCCGCTGCGTCGTGGTGGGTTGGAGATTTTATGTTTATCTACGAACCTAGCGGAAATTTAGATCATGAAATAAAAATATTTATTGGACTATATAAAGGGGAATGTACAGGTGTGAAAGTCTTAAAGGAAGGCGACGAATACGAACTTTTAGCTGCAAATTCAGAACCAAGACCTTTGAAAGAAGGAGAAAAGATTGGGGTAGAATTTGTATTTTCTGGGACTTATGACAACTGGTTAAAAGTATTGGGTAAAGAATTGGACCCCATTCAAGGTTTAATGGCTGGTAAGTTTAAACTTTTAGGCAATATGGCAAAGGTCATGCGTGCTACAAAGGCAGCTCAAGAAATGGTTGTAGCGACCACTATGGTCGAAGACACCGAATTTTTATAAATTTAACATTCTTTCTTTTTTTTTGCTTTTTTTAAATTACATTCACTGAAGATCTCATTTGAATTTGGACGATTTTCTAAAAAATAAATATTGGACTATAGTTAATTTTAATAGTTCGTTTTGTCTGTTTAATAAATAATTAATCTATTTAAAAAAAATGTGATAAATTTGAGCTTGTCCAAAAAAGAATATTTTGTAAAAGATTTAATAATAGACGACGAGTACGGCGTTATAGATTCTAAGGCAACGATTGAGGAAGCCGCTAAAAAGATGAAAGAAATAGGAGTACCCGATTTGGTGGTAGTCGAAGGAGAAAAAGTTCTTGGAGTTATAGCAGATTTTGACATCATTCAAAAAATCGTAGCAGAAGGAACAGACCCTAAAGGTGCAAATGTTATTACTACCATGTATAAAATTGAATCCGTCACACTTAACAGCCCCGTTACAGAAGCATTCACAAGAATGCGTGATTTGGAGGTTAATGTAGTACCCGTGGTGGAAAATGGAAAACTCGTGGGCGTATGTACTATACAAGATTGTTGGAGTTATATTCCAGACGAAGATGTTGACGAAGTAGGGCTAATTCCCGTTTCTAATACGAGAACTGCCGAATTCTGGTTTGCTACTATATGTACGATATTAGCTTTTGTTTTTGGTATTGTATTGCCTTTTGGAGGGTTTTATGGGTATTTTTCAGGTAATCCTACAGATCTCCTAAGTTTTTTTGGGGTAGCTGATATTCAAGGAAATATAGTTACATTTCACCTATTTGAGGCGCGAGGTTTCAATCTTCTTGTACCCTTTCTTGATTTAATTGGAAGTAACGGAGCTATTTGGCTTTCAGTAGTCGTATGTAGCGTTTTCCTATTTGTCTTTGGTGTTTTAGGGCTATTCTCATTAATATATGCGAGTTTTTCAGATGCTAAACATATTTTTAGTAGTCAAATTATAAAAACAGTTATTCCTTGGTTACTTGTATTTTTCATGGTTCTTGAGTGGATTTTACTTGGTATTGCTTTTGCAACTACGGTTCCCTCTACAAACGTGGTGCCTAACGCTATAGGTTTGACAATGTCTATTATATCTATGGTTTTAATTATCGCAGCTATTTATCGAGATTATATCTTCCGTGGAAAAGACGCATCTCAATCTATTAAAGATGGGGTGTCAATGTAAAAGTGCCCCGTGGTGGAGGTGGAGGTTTTAGAGGCGGGGGGTTTAGTGGTGGCGGTTTTAGAGGTGGCGGATTTCGTGGAGGCTCCGCATCATTTCGAATGGGCGGATCTAGGTCAAGTGGAACGCCATTTGGCAGAACTGGTGCCACGCGAGTAACCTCAAGAGCTCCAAGCGGCCCTTACCGTCACTCTTATTATAGGCCTCATAGGAGATATTCTCGGTTCGGCTATCGGCCATGGTATTGGCATGCGTGGTACAACCCCTGGTGGGCGGGACACTGGTATAGACCGTGGTATTATTCCCCTGTATATGTTGGAGGAGGTATTACAATTGCCATCGTTTTAGGTTTAATCTTGTTGCCTTTAGCTGGTATTGCTCTATGGTTTCCTTTTAGCACTGCAGATACAGATGGCTACGTAAATTATCGTTCTACTGAAACCCTTTATTTCAACGAATATTGGTACGAATACGAGTACACTAAATCGGGAAACGATATTACCTACTCTGTGCAATCGTCTCCGAGTCTTATCAGTTTTGCAATATGGGATCAACCATTTGAGTCTTTACCAACTACGACGAAAGTGGGTATCGATAGCGATCAGCTTTCTCTTGTGAATAACTATTACGAGTATATATCGTATTTTCTAAAACCGGGTTCTTCGATTCATTACAATTATAATGCGTCAGGTCAGATTGATTTCTTCATTGCGAACGGATACGATTTTTACGAGTGGAATCAGGGAGGTAGTCCATCATTTTACGTATTTGAAGATAATGTGAACCAAGGTAGCGGAGGTTATTCAGTTTCAGAAGCAATGGATTATTATCTCGTTTGGTACAACGAAGGTGTATCTACGGTTAATGTTAACATTACAATCGATTACTCCGCTTCTAATGTAGTAGATCTAACGGAAGCAGATTATTATGTTGAAGGTGTAGATTCAATATCGAATACTTTTCAAGTTCCGAACGATGGAGATTGGTATTTTTTCGTCTACTTTGATCCCATGTTATCTCCAGAAGAAACTACGAGTATTACGTTTGATGTATCTTACGATACCGGAGTTACTTCTACTGATAGGTGGGTAAGTATTCAACCTATATTGATTACAATAATAGTGGTTGCTGGTATCGTAGTTGTTGCCGCACTTATTGCTCGAAGTGGACAAAAGAAATTGAAATCAAAACCATCAAAACCATCATCTAAAGCAATTCCTGCAAAAAAGCCTGTAAAAGTAGCTAAATCGTCAACTTCTAACTGTATACGCTGTGGCTCTGTGGTCCGGAAAGACGCCCAGTTCTGCCCGAACTGTGGAGGTAAAATTGAAGGTAGAAGCGTTGGAACTCCTTCAAAAATTACCCCCGCTAATTCTAGATCGTGTTCTTTATGTGGCAGTAAACTATCAACGAGTGACAAATTCTGTAAATGGTGTGGGACTGAGATAGAATCGTAAATCCTTAAATTCTCAAAAAACAAAACCAAAATTCTTATATTTTTACTTTTTTTTTTTAATTTAAAGCCGTAAAATATTTTTAGTTGCATTATTAAAATGTTAAAGTTGTTTTTGAGCTTATGTTTTAAATTTAAGTTGAGAAGAATTTTATCATATTGTATACTATTTAGTATTGTAACTTTTTTTTTAGAGATATTCTTTGAGATTCCATGGTATTTTTTTTTAATTTTTTTCGTTTGTAGTATTGTAATTGCTGTATTTTATCTACAAAATAAACAAAATAAAATCTGCGTTATTTTAGATACAAAACTGATGCAAGAAAGGTTTTTGAATGAGAACGGTATTAATGCATTAAAAAATAAGAAATTTAGTAAAAAATATAGAATTTTGCTATTAAAAAATGCAGAAGAGAATGATATAGAAATATTATTTAAACCGTCATATATCTTTAATCTACAAGAATTTTGCTTGTTATGTTATTTTAGTATATTACCGATATTAATATTCTTTATGTTTTCCACCATTTATCTGTCCTCAACCCAAACTATTGTGATAATCTTGCTGTTAATTATCGGCTTAATTATTTTTCTCGTCATATTAGAAAAGAGATCGATTGACCAAAATTACAAATATATTGATTCAGAAATAAAGCAAATCCTATTTGAAGAAGAAATCGGTTATAAACCTATAGTCAAGGGAAAATTTACTTTTAAATATAAGGCTTGGTTAATGTTAAACGAGAGGAAAAAGGAAAATTAATTATTTTGAAATTAGTAGGGACTAATTTATTTGATACGAGTAATTAATTAATTTAAAATAATAGAAAAAAATCGTGAATACTTTAAAGTAAAATATTATGAATCCCATTAAAGAAGATTTATCTGAACTAATAAAGAAAAAAGTTTATTTCTTTGATTTAGATGGTACAATATATATAGGAAACCAATTATTCGAGGGTGTTATCGAATTAATTGATGTTTTGAAAAGAAAAGGTAAAAAATTCTTTTTTCTTTCGAATAATTCAAGTAAATCTACTTCAGATTATATTAAAAAGTTAAAAGATTTAAACCTAAATGTAACCCGTGAAAATTTAATACTATCTCAACACCCGACCATAGATTATTTAAAAAAGAAAAATTACGAAAAAATCTTTCTATTAGGTACAGAATCTCTTAAAAGAGAATTTCGCCAAGAAGGTTTTATTTTAACTGAAACCGATCCTGAAATCATCGTTCTCGCTTTTGATCAAGAAGTGACATATGAACGCTTAGTAAAAGCTTCGTACTTACTTCAGAACAATATACCTTATATTGCTACGCATTTAGACGATAGATGCCCAACTAAAAAGGGATATATTCCCGATGCTGGCGGAATAGCTGCTCTTCTGTATAAAGCAACAGAAAGAATGCCAAAAGTTTTTGGAAAACCGAATAAAGAAATGCTTCTATTCAAACTTGAGGAGCTTGGGATACATCCTAAAGACGCAGCAATTTTTGGAGATAGGTTATATACAGACATAAAAATGGGAATAGATGTGGGTGTGACAACTTGTTGCGTATTGTCTGGAGAAGCAACCTTAGAAACGATCGAAAAAAGCAAAACTTCTAAGCCAAATTTTATAATCGAAGGGATTTGGAATTTTTTAGAAGCTTTGAACAACCATGTCCTAAAGGATATGGATTTGTAAGTTAAACTTTCAACACTACTGGATGGTTCAAGCACCCTCTATCCCCTATCCCGAAGGATTTAGGGACTTCTTT
>JAHQWH010000238.1 GCA_029856105.1 Promethearchaeia archaeon
GGTCAACCTAAAGAAGACAGCGCAAGAATTATCCTTAGTGAAGACTACGAAGGTATAATCACTAGAGATTATGGATTTATTATTGCTATTGTTAATGTACTTGATGTAGGACATGGTATCATTATACCTGGAAATGCTAATACCTTTCATAAAGTAGAATTCTCTATTTTAACTTTTAAACCTAAACTCGGAGAGGTTGTTGAGGGAGAAGTCGTTGAGTTAGTAGATTTTGGCTCATTCATACGTTTGGGACCGCTAGATGGCTTAGTTCATGTCTCCCAGATATGCGATGATTATATCTCATTTGAACAGGTCGGTAATCGATTTATTGGTAAAGAAACGGGAAAAATACTTGAAGTTAACAATGATGTGAGGGCAAAAATAATTGCAGTCTCTTTAGGTACAGGAAGGAGCGGTAAACTAGGTTTGACGATGCGCCAAAAGTTTTTAGGGAGACCAGAATGGATTGAAGCGGATGTCGAGGAAGTGTACGCTGAAAAAGAAGCAAAGGATAAGAAAAAAAAAGAAGATGAAGTTAGTAAGGATAAAGAATAATTTTATTATTAAATAATAGTAGGCGAAAATATTTTTGAAAGAAAAAGCTTGTAAAAATTGCCATTTAATTACCAAAAAAGAACAGATTTGTCCAAAATGTAAAACCCATAGTCTCAGCGAAGATTATACCGGGGAAGTCATAATAATTAATCCTTCGGAATCTAGATTTGCGGAATATTTAAAGATCCATTTTCCTGGGAAGTATGCATTAAGAGTAAGGTAATTTAATACTTATCCTCAATGATAAAGTCGTATCATATCTTTCTTATTAATTTTTCATTAAAGATACAAATTTCTGTACAACTTTTTTTATCCTTTTTTCAACGTCTACCATAACGATACCTTCGGGAATCTGGCGCTTTGAATCAGTTATGGGTGGTTGGCCGTAAAACACTAAATTTTTAACCGTTTCGTTAAGAGGAATGCTCAGAACCAACGGCAAGACTAATAAATCTTCTTCGCCTTTAGTAACTTTAAATAGTGTTCTTTTATCAGACGTTATAATCTCATCTAAAAGAGTAAAACTTTCTTTTTTAATACCTCCTTCAGGGTTTTCAAATTCAATAATTTCTTCAAAAAAATCCTCAATCTTTATTTTAATTTGATTTCTTTGAGTTTTTCCGTCGATGATGCAAAGTTTAATGAAAGATTTTAGAAAATCATTCTCGAGAAAATCCCTTGTTACGATATCTCCAACTAGATACACCTTTACTTCAAAATTGGCGTTTTTATAATTTCTAATATGTTCTTCTACTTCAGAAATAGTTTCTTTCCGCGTTCCTGCAATTAATTTACCTAAAGGCTGAGAAAACTTATGTCTTTCGGTTGTAGGGATTTTTAGATTTTTATCCATCTTAAATCACTCCATTTTTATGTTTTTACTTTATTATAGAGATTAAAAGTTAAAATAAACAATAATACCCACAAAAATAGGCAACCAACAAAGATGCTAACGTATATTCCTGTGACTACATTTTTTAGAAGCAAAAATAATACAATCGTAATAATAATTAATGCCACTTCGATGGTTATCATAATTTTTGTTTTCAACAAGTAATTTTTAGATTTGGACATATTTTTCTTACAAAAAACCAAAATTTTATTTTTTATTATTTCTTTAATTTTTTATAACTCAGAATTATCTTTAAATTAACTGATTATCTGAGAAAAAGAGTAATAAAAAGGTTCGAAATGTCGTTTAATATTGAAATTTTGGAAGAAAAAATAAACCCATTAATCGATCGAACGGAATTAAAATTCAGAATCGATCATTTTAGTGCCGGGACACCTAATAAGTTAGATGTTAAGAAGAAAATTGCAGCGTTGAAGAACGCAAACGAAAAATATACAATAATTCGTAAAATTAAAACTCATTTCGGTAGCTCATACGATGTAGGGTTAGCAAATATTTACAAGAACGCTAAAGAACTTCAATTCTATGAGCCTTTCCATATTCAAGTGCGAAATTTACCCAAAGACACGCGAGAAGAAATTTATAAATTAAAGAAAAGAAAAGAACCTTTCAATCACTTATTTGAATACGATTAATTAATTAAAAAGTAAATTGAAGAATTTATGTCAAATAAATCAAATGCATCCAAATTTTATAAAATTGAAGATGGTAAAATAGTTAGGACACATAGAGTTTGTCCTAAGTGTGCCCCCTCGGTATTTCTCGCGGACCACTACGATAGATGGTCGTGCGGAAAGTGTGGATACACTATATTCAAAAGAAAAGGTAAGAAGGGAGCTGCAACAGTTGCAAAACATAGTAGGACCCCTCGAAAACGCACTAAGTCAACTTAAACTCTAATAATAAACTCCATACTATCTTTTTCAATATCTCCTTTTAATACACCATTTTAACTTTGCTATATTTATATTAGGTGAACCGGATGAAATTAAAAAAAGTTTTAGGTATTGAATCTACTGCTCACACTTGGAGTGTGGGTATTATAGGATTTGATGGAACGGTATTTAGTCTTGTTAATGATATTTATATTCCAGAAAAAGGTGGTCTTCATCCAGCTTTAGTAAAAGAGCAACATCTTAATAATTTTATGAATATTATAAATCAGGCGTTATTAGAAGCTAGTATTTCAATACATGATATTGATTTAATCGCGTTTAGTAAGAGCCCTGGTTTAGGGCCCATATTAAAAATTGGTGCCCAAGCTGCTAGAATGTTAACTCAACTGTTAGATATTCCAATAGTAGCTGTTAATCACTGCATTGCTCATATAGAAATTGGACGGCTAATGTGTAAAATTGAGGACCCTTTAACTTTATATGTATCAGGCGGGAATACGATTGTTAGTGCGTATGAGTCTGGAAGATATCAAATTTTTGGAGAGACTCTCGATATTCCTATTGGTAATTTATTAGATTCATTTGCCCGCGATGTTGAATTACCCCATCCTGGAGGCCCAAAAATCGAAAAATTAGCGTTTAACTCAAATAAATATTTGTCTTTGCCTTATGTTGTGAAAGGTATGGATTTATCTTTTTCAGGACTCTATACAGCCGCTAAAAGGTTATTAGAGTCCAAAGATTATAATAAGAAATATAATTTAAACGATGTTGCTTATTCATTGCAAGAAACTGCTTTTGCTATGCTAACTGAAGTTACCGAAAGGGCTTTAGCTCACACGGAAAAAAAAGAAGTTTTATTAACTGGTGGTGTTGCTGCTAATAAAAGGTTGCAAGAAATGATTAAATATATAAGTGCAGAACATGGCGCGAGGTTTGAAGTTGTTCCTTTAAAATACTCGGGAGATAATGGAGCAATGATTGGATGGACTGGCCTTCTAAGGCATGAAGCTGAAGGGGGTCATACAATTTTGGAAACGAAAATAAACCCTAAAGAACGCATGGATCAAATCACAATTCCTTGGAGAGATTAGGTGGTTTAAGAGATTGATTGATGAGATTGTCATAGAGAAACTTTTTCACAAGGGTGCTGAAGCAAGTCTTTTCTACGGTCATTGGTTTGGTAAAGAGGTTATATTTAAACTCCGTAGCCCTAAAAATTATCGTATAGAGCAGCTCGATAAAAAAATACGCGTTATGCGAACCCTTAACGAGGCTAAAGCTTTAATAAAAGTTAAAAACTATGGTGTAAATGTTCCTCAAGTTTACGAAATTGACACTGAGAACTCTACAATCGTAATGAAGTATATCAAAGGAGAAAAATTAAAAGATTTTATGAATTCAATAGAAGAAGATAGAAAACAGCAAATCTTTAATGAGATCGGTAAATTTGTCGCTATTTTACACAAAAATGGTCATATTCATGGTGATCTTACAACAAGCAATATCATTATTACTTCAATTCAAGAAATTTTCATTATTGATTTTGGACTCCACAATTACTCCGATTCTATTGAAGATAAAAGCGTTGATCTCCATCTTTTTAAAAGAGTTTTACTCTCTTCTCATGGTACTGATTATAAAATTTGTTTTGATGCCTTTTTAGATGGTTATAGCACAGAATATTGGAAAGCAAAAGTAAATGAAAGCAATGAAATCATAAGAAACATGACTACAATAGAAACAAGAGGGCGCTACATCAGAAAGGAAGATAGAAAATAATATAAAATTTTTTCACACTACCTTATATTGTTTACATTAATTGTTCATTATAAAGATAAACACATCAAAATTATTTACATCTGATATAGAGCCCTTTAAATACCTTCATATTAGGAGAGATAATTTTATATACAAGTTTAACTTATAAATTATTATCAAAAAGTTGGAATTTATTAAGGGTTAAGAATATTTTAGCATTTGTAATTCTAAATAACACCTCCTTTTGAATTTGATTTTAAAGATTAATAAGATTGGGGTAATTTAAATTGCCAAACAATAAAAAAAAGAAGAAACCAAAAATGCAAAATATAACTATCAACATACCTGAGATATATGATGAAAATATTCAAAAATTAATAAAAATGAAAGTAACAGCTAGTAGATCAGAAGCTATAAGAATTGCAATTCGAGAGTTCTTACACACCGAATACGATAACCTGAAACTACTAGGATATTTTGACCCAGTAGAATTAGAATAAATATTATTATCTTCGCTTACGAATTTTTCGTGCTTCTCTTTCAACTTCCCTTAAAACAACAATATCGGCAACTTGTACAGGACCTTTAACATTTCTCGTAAGAATTCGATTTTTATCTGGTCCTTCAAGAATTCTAACTTTAATTTGATTGATCTCCCCGGTTAAACCAGTTCTGCCAACAATCTGAAGAACCTCGGCAGGAATAGAGGCATCATACACAGTTTTTCCTTTTTTCTCAATCTTTACCAAGGACTTTCACCGTATTATTTTTTTAATACTTCTAACTTTTTTATTATATCTTCTAAAGCTTTATCGTTTCCAGTTCCAATAGTTTCAATAGCTACAGCAGATGACGCGATGTTAATTCGAGCAGCGTTTCCCAATTCTTTTTTTGTAGCAATATAACAATAGGGAATTGATTTTTCTTCGCAGAGCAAAGGTACATGAAATAATATTTCGGGTGGACTTACATCTTCTGCCATAATAACAAGCTTCGCGAGGCTCCTTTCTATTGACTTTGTTACCTCATTCATTCCCTTTCTAATTTTTGAATCCCGATTGCTAGAAATTAATGACAATAATGCCTTGATATCATCTTTTAGGGCATCAGGAACTTTAAATTTTATATAACTCATTTTTTCTCTTTCCAATATATATTTCTAATATATTATCATAAATCATCGATTTTTAATATGGTATTAAATATAGGATTTAAAATAAAATTTTGGATTTAAAATAATATTAAGAGAAAATGGTCAGAGCCTATAAACACATAAGGCATATATCGAAGATATGAACAATTTTTAGAATTGATAATGTAAACATCTAAAAAGTGAAATCCAACATTATGGATAAGAACATTATTTTTAGAATATTAATGTATTAAAGGTAAAATTTTTTTAGAATACTACTTTTAATAATCTATTATGATTATTCCCATAAGATGTTTTTCATGCGGACGGCTCGTGGCCAATATTTATAAACCTTATTTGGAGCTTATAGAAAAAGGAGAAACCGCTGAAGACGCTTTTAAAGAGTTGGGTATTGAAAGGTTCTGTTGCAAAAGAATGATTGTTAGCCATGTAGACTTGATAAATGAGCTATTAAAGTTCCCAAGGCTACAATAAGCTAAAAATCTTATCTTAAATATAGTTTTTCAGAATCAGATTTAAAAAAGTAATATTTTTACTACTCTTTCCCATAGACGCTAGTCCATCTTACTTTACGTGGGTTTCTTTTTTGCACTAACATAGCGACTCTACATTTATGTGTACAGAAATTTAGAATAGTCCCATCTTTCTTAATGTACATATGGCCCCTTCCTATTAAGACATCCCCCTGGCAAAAGGAGCATTTTTTTACTTTAACCATCGAATTTTCATCTCGCTCTGTTAATTAGATTATTCTTCTTTCACTTTAAAGAGTTCAGTTTCTCCATATTTTACAACTTTTAAATTTAGTAGCGTCATATCATAACTAACTTCATTTCCGCGCACCATCTTCCTTCTTTTTTCCCCTTTTCTCTTTGGTTTATAACCAATAGCTTTTTTTGAAACCAAAATTCTCTTTTTTACTGGGCCGTGAACGTCTTTTCTCATAGGAAAGCCGCTAGCATCTGAACCACCCATGACCTGAAACTCGTAGTTTGGAAAACCAATTAGACCCCCTTTAATAATTTCGCCTATCTTCATACCTTCAAAACGGACATTTTGAAACCTCTTTTCATCGATCTCAATTAATTTAGATAATCCCTTTCCCGGGCCTTCGCTTCCCCCAGAAATATTTAGCTTATATACTCTTTTCTCTGAACTCATAATTATCAAACTAACCAAAAGGAAATTACTAAAAAGAATGTCCTAAAATTTAAATATTTTATTGATTTTTGAGGTTTTAGAATTTTTCAGAATAATTTATTAAAAATAAAATTTATTTTAAAGATCAGTACTTATTAAAAATAAAGAAATAAATTGGGATCTAAATTTGCAAATATTTGAGGCGCTTGAATTAAGAGAATTTCCTTATTTCTTGACTGTTGATGTTGAGGGAGGAGAAACAGTTGGAGATATAATTACTGATCTTAATAGTCGCAAAGTTTATTTGCTTATAGATCACGATACTAAAAGGATTTGGACTTATAATGGCCCTAATAGCTCTTTAAAGCTTCAAGTTTTCGGAGGAATTTTAGCGGGAATGTTCCGTAAACAATTAAGATTGTTCTACAGAGTTTATTCGTTAAATTTTTATTCTAAAGATGGTCCTGAATTTAAAGAAGTAATGGATAAACCCATTGGAGATGGAAGAGCAAGATCTATCGATAAAAAGGACTTTTCTGATTCAGGAATGCAAAGTACAGAGAGAGAAATGAATATCCGCAATCCAAGATTAAGTAAAGCTATGGAAAATATAAATCTCTGTACTAAACCAGAAGACCTTAACAGAATCTTTATAATTGTTGGCGGTATTATTTATTCCGAAGAAGAGGTTCCAGAAGCTATGCTCATTGAGGAAAAAAGTTCCGTTAACCTTGTAAAAATGGGAAGATTAAATAATGGGTTCACATTATTCGATGATCGAAACTATTCAACGCGAATAATTGTTAAGGATAGGGTAATTCAAGGAATTGAGCTCTTTGTCCATAATTACGATGAAATGCCCTCTTTACGCATTAAATCGCCCATAATTCACGAAGATAAAATAAGTGAAGAAGGAGATATGGAAAAATTAATTACTTCCTTTGAAATTCCTGACTCGTTACCAGATATCGAAGCTACGGAAGGCGAAAACCAAAACAAAAACACTTGAAAAAACTAAAATAATTCTTTTAATAAATCCTTACTCTCTTATTTTTTCAATTTTATTAAAGATAATTTTAATAATAGAGAATTAACTCTAATTTAATGTAGTAAAGAATTATTTTATAATATCTAAAAAATATAAAATTTTAAATAGATAATAATTGCGTTGTTTTATATGGCTAAAACTGACTATTTTATAGGAGAAGCACTTCTAGGTGCTGGGAGCTCGTTAGCTCATATCGATCTAATCATCGGCTCCAAAGACGGACCCGTGGGAATTTCTTTTGCTAATGCCCTTAGTAACCCTTCAATAGGTCATGGAGGGCTTCTAGCGTGTATTAGACCGAATTTATTAACTAAACCTGTTACTATGGTAATTCCAAAAGTAACTGTTTCAAAAATGGAAGAGGCTAATAAAATTTTTGGGCCCGCTCAAGCGGCTGTTGCTAAAGCAATAGCGGATGCTGTCGAAGAAAACCTCATTCCGATGAATAAAATTGATGAATGGCTTTTAATTGTGAGCGTTTTTATCCATCCTGAAGCAAAAGATTACAGGAAAATATATCAGTATAATTATGGTGCTACAAAGTTAGCTATTCAAAGGGCTTTAAACAATTATCCTCCAATTAAGAAAATTTTCTACGATAAGGATCGCGCGAAACATCCTGTTGCTGGATTAAAAGTTCCAAGACTTTGGAGACCGCCCTATATACAAGTTGCTTTAGATGCGCCAAGTTTGGAACACCAATTGAAAGTTGTTAACCAACTCCCAAAAAGCGATAGAATCATTTTAGAAATTGGAACTCCGTTTCTTAAGAAATATGGAATGGAGGCAATGATAAAGATACGGGAGGTTGCTCCAGAGAAATTCATAGTCGCTGATTTAAAAACGCTTGATGTCGGCAAATTAGAGGTGGATTTTGCTTTTGATGCTACTGCCGACGCTGTAGTAGCAAGTGGTCTAGCATCTCCCAAATCAATTGATAAGTTTCTATTAGAAGCAAAACGTCTTGGAATTTATGGGTTCGTTGACACAATGGAAGTGGTTGATCCCATCGAGAAATTAAAGCAATTGAAACAAATACCAGATGTTGTCATTCTTCATAGAGCGATAGATGTAGAAAGCTCCATGGAAGGTTCAGATGACGCCCAAAAACTAAAATGGCAATTCGTTCCTAAAATAAAAGAACTGTATGCTGATAAAAAATTAGCATCTGGAAAAGATCGCGTGTTAGTAGCAGTTGCTGGAGGAATCGAACCATCTACAGCTGAATATGCTCTAAAAATGAAAGCAGATATCTTAATAGTTGGTAGATATATTACTTCCAGCAAGGATATTAAGAACTCCATGCGTCAATTCATCAACATCTTGCCAGGATACTCTGATATAGACCTAAAGCGTATACATGTAGACGACGACGATACTAACGACCTAAAATCTAAATAAATTTTAATTTTTAACCTTCTCTTTTTATTTCCTCTAATAAAATTTAAACTTCTATTAACTTAACTCTTAAAATTAAAAAAAAAAGAAATATAATTAGTGAAAAAAATTTATAGGAAATTGATTTTGCAATGACCGAAAGAAAAACTTATTCCGTTTTAATTATTGACAATTTTCATTTTGATCCTGAACATGATATGGTAATCGAAGGTTTTCCAACTGTTGATTTGGCTATTGAATATGCACGTTGTATTGTTCGTTCATCAATAGAACATCATCGAAAACCCAAACAGACAAAGGAAAAATTAAAACAACTGTGGCATCTATTCGGAGAAAGTGCACTAGTTATTGGACACAAATATCGAGGTAGTGACGAACTTGATTTCTTTATCAATAATCCTGTAAAAGATGACAAACTTGATTGTAAGAAAATTAGAGAAAAGGCAGGATTGTAGTAAAGATTCTAGAATAGATTTTCTTTTAGAAAATCATAAGTTTTCCATCTAACTTATTTTGGAAATGTATGTCCTCCTTAAAAAGTAATAGTTACAAATTTTTTCTTTTTTTCGAGAGTAGATGTTTTCCAGTTATTGTTATATCAGAAGCACCGGTTATTGCTAAGAATCTTGTTGAGGGGATATGATCTGGGAAGAAATCAAAATCATAACCATCGCCTCTTAAACAAGGAATAACTGTTTCCGGAGTGTTATTAACTTATCAATAAAGTGTTCAGAAACAATTCAAAATGTTAAAAAAAGAAAGATAAAAAAAAACTCTTGTATTAAATTATCCGGTTTGGGATTTTGGTTAAGCTCCTCTTATTTTATTGGTCGACTGTTGGCCTGAAAAATAGGCCCGATAAATTGGGAGTATAATATACTGTAGGCTGTCTGATTGGAAACCACGCTTATCATTTCTCCTTCTTTTTCCGTTGCAGGACCAATGATGACTTCTTCAGCGTCTCTGGTTAGCGCAAAGAATTCGCCAGCTCCACTTAATTGCCGGAATTGGATATTACCTAGCGCAATCATCTTTTTTATGATATCGCCGTAGGTTGCCATATCAAACCTCGATGTTAGCATGAACCTTACCGCCTTTTTCTGATAAGCGTATTCACTTATAACTTGTAAAATCTCTGGAAGCACGTAGGGCATTACGATAATAATTGATGATTTTACCCTATAAATAGCATCCTTCATAGCTGCAACTAGAGCCTCTCGTCCTACCACTTGCCACGTCGTAATGTCCATTATTTCTGGAATTGAACTTGAAGTGTTGTGTATATCACCAAGCTTTATTTCGTTCTTTTCGGCTAACTCTGTGGCGTCGTCAATGGAGTTCATAAAGTGGAGCGTGAAATCGGCGATCGCATCTTTAATGTTTTGTGTTGTGTCTCGCGTAGTATTCGATAAACTATTTTGTAAAGTTTTCGCATTTTCTTCGTATTTAGACTTATGATCAATAAGCATTTCGCTTAAGTTTCTATCTAAGTCTGTTGATTCATCGCCCCATAAGTTAATTTCAGCGGTAATTTTGTCAGAACTGTCTCTTTTTCCACCAATGAATTTATCGTCAAGGTCTCTAATCCAATCCTCTTTTATTCTTTTAACATCGGTGTCATAAGCAGTATAGTGCCTTAATGATTCTTCTTTATGTTTATTAATTGCTTCGTCGTATTGTTTATGGTGGGTTTTTAGCGAGTTCTCTAGCGAATCTTTAAGCTTAACATTGGTATCGGAGCAATCTTTTACGCCACTTTGCAAAGTGTTATCGATCTCTCCCGACATATCACTCGCAAGCGTTTCTAATTGTACATTTATGGTCTCTTGTGCTTTATGATCTAAATCGTTGGTTTCACTAACGACATTATCGTTTTCTAAAGTTATAATATCTGTGATGTCCGTTTTCATGCTGTCCGAAGTAATTCGCGTATCTTTTACATATGTCTCACTTGTGTTTGTAAAATCGTTTTTCATAGGTTCAGTATATTTGAGAATGTTTTGAATCGTAGTTTCATGTCTTGCTTTATACTTTTTCTTTTTACCCATCCAAAAAAATCCCTTTTTACCCATTTCAGCCGAAAAATCTGTAAACCTATTAGCGTGTTCTAAAAGATTATCAATTAAGGTTAACGTCATACTTTTAAATTCATTGGTTTGGTCAGTTAACGTCCTATGTCTTTCGTCGACTGTTGCTCTTAAATTAGTTTGAAGGGTGTCAGTGGTGTTCTTAAGGTGGTTTAAGTGTTCTTTTAATAGATTTGAAATCCTTTCTTTAAGGTCTACGATTATCTTGTCCATTCTTTCCAAATATTTTTCAAGAATTTGTTCCATTCTAGGTTTAAGATCGTTTGCGATAGTTTTATGTCGATCTACATGATCATCTAAATCTTTTTTCAGTTCTCTTTCTAAATCTTCTACTCTTTTTGAAAAATCAGATAATAACTCTGAAATTAATCCTGTTAAACTATCCTTTGTTTTATTTACCGTAGATTCGTTTTCTCTTACTCTAGTATCTGAGATATTTTTAATATCTGAATTTAGCGTGCCCATTATAGAATGAAGATTTTCTTCCAATGTTTTAGATGTATCCGTAAACCGGTTTCTAGAACTGTTAATTCGGTCTCTTTTGTTGTTGTTCTTAGTGTCTGAATCTTCAAAAAAAGCTTTTATTTGGTCGTCAACGGCAGTTACTACTTCATTAATGCTTTTATCTTGGATAGCCTGCAAACTTTCAAATCGATCTGATTGATCTGCTAAAATTGAGTCTTTTATTTTAGCAATTTCGTCCCTAAACATCTTAGACTCTCCGATGTACAATTCAAAGTATGGTTCTAATGGAATAAACCTGTCAACAATTCCAGTTACTTTTTTGAGAAAACCCTTTTCAACCAACCAATTAGTAACCTCAATAACGCTTTCATATGTCAATTCAGGGTGGTTTTCCGTTAAAGTTAAATAAACTTCCGACGAAGTTGCTCTTGGGACTCTAAGATAAACAATATATACATTAATTTGGTCTTCAGAGAAACCATATCTCGTGAAAATTTCCTTCGTAAATTCTTTTAAGCTCATAAGCTTTTCTCCATTTCTAAAATTAAAATCTAATAAAATTCATATTAATTAAATTAAATTTAATCTGAATTTCTTTTTAATATTATTTAAAATATTTTATATATAATAATATTTTCAAAATGATAATATTAAAACTTAAGGATTAAGAAGCTTCATTTTTTGAGACTTTAATACAGTATCTAATAATATGTTTAAATATAATCAAAAAGATAAACAAAAATTTTAGAAATCTTTCCGCAAATTGTTTTAAAAAATTTTATATAATTAAAAATAAAATAAGGGTTAATCCTAAAAATTGAAACCATACCTAAACTTTAAAATTTGCTTTCAGATTAAAAGTAAATCATATCCTTTTCAATCGGGTAATTTTATTCCTCAATCCTTTTTATATGCCCTTTTCTTGTTTTAATTAAAACAATTTAGTGAAAAAAAAAAATGAAAAAATTAAGTAAAATTCTCTTAGGCACAATTTTTCTAATGATCCT